>SIBK01000019.1 GCA_009695205.1 Pedosphaera sp.
AACAGGGTGCTGAAAACATCCTCGCCCTCCGCTGCATCCATAGCAGTCGACGCAATAACGAATTCTGGAAACATCGCCTAAACCAACACGTCGCTCGCAACGACTCCTTGGCTCTGGCTGCTTAGGTGAAGATTTTTGTCCTGCACCCTTTCCGACTTTCCGATTATGGCTAGAATTTAATGTCTGATTTCGTCCCCGATTGCGGTATGGTTGAGGGTTTCCGGTACGAATAAAATGGCGGACGCTGGCTGCCGAGCTGCGATTTGGAAGACGGTTAAAATCATCACCCATTCCTTGGGCTTGTCACCGTTGCAGCGGAGTGTGCTATGGTTCGACCATGCTCCGCGTGCGCACCGGAATTATTCTGGCCTTCGGCTACCTCTCCGTCGCCCCTCTATTCGGCGCCGTCGACTTCGCTCGGGACATTCAGACGGTGTTTGCAGATAAATGCTGGAAGTGCCATGGAGCACAGCGTTCAGAAAATGGGCTTCGTCTGGACTCCCGTGAAGAAATGTTGAGGGGAGGCGATCACGGGCCGGCCATCGTGCCCGGAAAAAGCCAGGAGAGTCTGCTGCTCCAGGCGGTACGAGGAACCCATGCGGAGATTGGCCACATGCCGAAGAAAGGCGACAAGCTCACTGCCTCGGGCGTGGATCTCCTGAGCCGATGGATCGATGAGGGAGGCGTGTGGCCGGAGGATGCGGGCAAAAAAAAGGAGCCAAACCTCGCGGGGCGCCACTGGGCATTCCAGCCCATCGCCAGATTCCAACCCCCTCCGCACCCGTCGGGCAGCGGGATTGATTCCTGGGTGGGGTCGCGGCTCGCGGCGGAAGGGCTTGAGTTCTCACCCGAAGCGGACCGACCGACCCTGATTCGCCGGCTGAGCCTGGATCTGCTTGGACTGCCGCCGGCGCCGGACGAAGTGGACGCCTTCTTGGCGGATCGTTCGCCGGAGGCCTATACGCGAGTGGTTGAGCGGTTATTGGCGTCTCCGCACTACGGAGAACGTTGGGCCCGCTGGTGGCTGGACGCGGCGCGCTATGCCGATTCGAATGGTTATGAGAAGGACCGTACACGTTCCATCTGGCCGTGGCGTGATGGGGTAATCCAGGCGTTCAATGAGGACCTTCCGTTCGACCAATTTACCCTCGAACAACTGGCGGGCGATCTCTTGCCGAATCCGACGTCCGCACAACGGATTGCCACGGGGTTTCTGAGAAACTCGATGTTGAATCAGGAAGGGGGTGTCGAACCGGAGAAATTCCGGACGGATTCAATGGTGGATCGAGTGGATGCGGTTGGGCGGACGTGGATGGGCCTCACGGTGGTTTGCGCCCAATGCCACAATCACAAGTACGACCCGATCTCCCAAAAGGAGTACTACCAGTTTTATTCACTGTTGAATCAGGATGACGAGCCGAAGTTCGAGGTTCCTTCGGCGGAACAACGTTCGAAGCGGGAGACGATTCAGGCGGCGGTCCGTGCCTTCGAGGAGAAGTGGGCCGCCCGCTTGCCGGATCTCGACAGCCGTTTGGGCCAATGGGAACGCGATATCGCCGCAGACCGCGGCGAATGGATCGTGCTCGATCCAAAGGAATGGCTTTCGCAGCCAATGAAATTCGAGAAGCAGGAAGATCTTTCACTGCTTGGAGCAGGGGATGTAGGCAGCAGTTCGGTCTTGCGCGTCTGGATGGACACCGCGCTCACAAATATAACAGGGTTTCGCCTCGAGGCGTTGAACCACAGCAATCTGCCGTTCAACGGTCCGGGACTCGACGGCAACGGGGAGTTTCAGTTGTGCGAGTTGACGGTGGAAGCCACGCCGCGGGCTGAGTTGATGGAGCCCAACGTGGGAACAACGAATTTCGTCGCCACCACCAACCGCATCCGTTTTACACGCGCTCTTGCGGATGGGTGGGCCGAAGGCGGGGACATCACCAATGCCATCGACGGGAACACCACGAACGGGGGATGGCACACCGGGTTCACTTTCGGCCGTCGCAATGCTGAGCGGCGGGCGGTGTTTGAGTGCGAGAAGTCCTTTGGATTTCCCGGGGGTACCCGGTTGCTTGTGACCCTTTTTTCCAAGCCGAAGGACTCGAAGCTCTCAAATTTCCAGATCGGTCGGGTCCGGCTCAGTGCTACCACCCAGGCAGGGCCGCTGCAGGTCGATCCATTGAGCGAACGGCAGCGGGCTATACTTGCTGTCCCGGCCGGAGCACGCACGGCGGCGCACCGCACCGAACAGGTGCGCGCTTTCCGGGAGTCTCAGCCCGAATTGTTTGCTGGGGTCACTGCGGAATGGGACGCACTTTGGTCGGAGTGGCCGAAGGCAGAGGGCACGACATTGGTGATGCAGCAGCGATCACACCCCCGGCGGACGCGCATTCTGAAGCGGGGCGAATGGAACCGACCCACCGTCGAGGTCTCGGGCGGCACGCCGGCGATCCTTCATCCGATGCCGGCCGGGGCTCTGCCAAACCGGCTCGGTCTGGCTCAATGGCTTATCGATCCGAAGAATCCGTTGACGCCTCGTGTGATCGTGAATCGCGTGTGGCAGCAGTACTTCGGGGTTGGACTCGTGACCACGCCGGAGGATTTTGGGGTGCGGGCTTCTCCACCGTCGCATCCAGAATTGTTGGACTGGCTCGCCCGGGAATTCTTTGAACCGACGGTGGACGCGGGAGGCCGGACGCCTTGGTCGATGAAGCGATTGCACCGGCTGATCGTCACGTCGCGAACCTACCGGCAGTCCTCCCGGATCACGCCGAAGTTGCTGGAGAGGGATCCGGACAACCGGCTGCTCGCCCGTGCTCCGCGATTTCGGGTGGATGCGGAAACAATTCAAGACATCGCCCTCAAGGCGGCGGGTTTGCTATCGCCAAAGATTGGGGGACCCAGTGTTTTCCCTCCGCTTCCGGAGGGCGTCATGCAATTGAGCTACGGCCCGATTCCCTGGAACATTAGCGAAGGGGATGACCGGTACAGGCGCGCACTCTATACATTTTGGAAACGAAGTGTGCCGTATCCGATGATGGCAAGTTTTGACGCGCCGACCGCGGAGCAGAGTTGTGTGCGCCGGGTCCGTTCGAATACGCCGCTGCAGGCGTTGACCACTCTGAACGAACCCACGTTGAACAACGCCGCCCGATGGTTGGGATGGCGGGCTCTCCTCCAGGGTGGCACCGAGGATTCTCAGCGCTTGAACTATGTCTTCCGCCACGTGCTCAGCCGCTCGCCTGAGGTCCGGGAAACCAATGCGCTCATGGCCTTGCTGGCGGCCGCGCGATCCGAGTTTGAATTGCGCCCCAAAGACGCGTCGCAGTTTGCCTATTCGGATCCGAAGAATCCAGCGCCGTTGCCTCCAAACGCGACGACAGCGCAGGTGGCGGCCTGGGCATCGGTCGCGCGCGCCGTGTACAACCTGGATGAATCGATGACCAAGGAGTGAGCGCTTTCCAGAATATCCGCATCCAACTGTTCAAACACCCATGAATCTTCCCTCTGAACTTCTCGCCGAACGTCAGCGTTTTCTCACCCGCCGTTGGTTCTTTCGCGATTGCGGTGTCGGGCTGGGTGGCATGGCCCTCGCGTCTTTGTTGCGAAACCAGACCCACGCTGCGGCCACGACCGCGCCGACGGACGATGGGACGCGAAATTCGCTGATGCCGCGTCACCCCCACCATGAGGCCCGTGCCAAATCCGTCATCTATCTGTTTATGGCGGGTGCGCCGAGTCAGTTGGAATTGTTCGACCATAAGCCGTCGCTCCACAAGTACGACGGGCAACCGGTGCCCAAGGACGTTCTCAAGGGACAGACCTATGCGTTCATCAAACCCGATTCGGCGATTCACGCCCCCGAGTTCACGTTCCATCAGCACGGCAGCTGCGGTGCGTGGTTGAGCGAAGCCTTGCCGCATCTTGCCGGAGTGGTGGACGACATCGCGCTGGTGAAGGGCATGACCACGGATGCGTTCAATCATGCCCCAGGCCAAATCTTCATGAACACCGGGTCTCAGCAGTTCGGCAGGCCGAGCATGGGCGCCTGGGTCACCTACGGGCTGGGGAGCGAATCGCAGGATCTTCCGGGGTTTGTCGTGATGAATTCCGGCGGGGGACTGAGCGGCGGTTCGGGCAACTTCGGGGCGGGTTTTCTTCCCAGTGTCTACCAGGGCGTGCCGTTCCGGAAAGGGAGCGACCCGGTCCTATATCTATCGAATCCACCCGGCATCAGCAACACGTTGCAGCGAAAAACTCTCGATGCCATTAAGGAGCTCAATGAGCAGCGGCTCGGGAGGATGGGAGATCCGGAGATCGCCACGCGGATCAGCTCCTTTGAGATGGCGTACCGCATGCAATTCAGCACGCCAGACCTTGTCGATATATCCCGCGAGCCGGCGCATGTGCTGGAAATGTACGGAGCCAAGCCAGGCGAATCCTCCTTTGCTAATAACTGCCTGCTGGCGCGGCGTTTGGTGGAACGGGGTGTCCGGTTCGTTCAGCTCTTTCACGAAGCGTGGGATCACCACAGTGATGTCAAAGGGGGCGTGAAGACGCAGGCGGGACTCACCGACAAGGCGGCGGCGGCATTAATCCGCGACCTCAAGCAACGGGGACTTTTGGATTCCACCCTGGTGGTCTGGGGCGGCGAATTCGGGCGCACCCCGCAGGTTGAGGTCAGCGCGGAGAGTGGCAGCAAACTCGGGCGTGATCATCATCCGCAGGCGTTTACATATTGGCTGGCGGGTGGTGGAACCCGGCCCGGTCTGAGCCTTGGTGAGACCGACGAGTTTGGATTCAATGTGATTAAGGATCGGGTCCATGTCCACGACCTTCACGCCACCATTCTTCACCTGCTCGGATTCGATCATACCCGGCTTACATTCCGTTCCCAGGGACGCGACTACCGCCTGACGGACGTGCATGGAGAGGTCGTCGACAAACTTCTCACTTGATGGTCGCTTCGATGATCGCGCTCGTCGGGGCAGTGTTCCTTCATGGGGGCGACGCGGATTGGGCATCCTATCGGCGCGACGCGGCGCTGTCCGGCCATTCCCCGTTGCACGGTGGACTCGCCCAGCCGCCACGAGAGCTTTGGTCGATCGATCTTGGCGGGCCTTCCATTCCCGCCGAGACGGTTCGCGTCGAAGACGTCACCGGCGACGGACGCGACGATGTCCTGCGAATCTCGAAGGATCGCCTCATCTGCCAGGATCTTCGCGGCCAGACGCTCTGGCAGGTGGGCGCGCTTTCATCACCGTCCATCCTCGAGATTCGCGATTTTGCGGGAGATGGAGGCCGCGGGCTGGTGGTCGAGGACAACACGGGGACGGAGGTTAGGACGTGGATCATTGACGGTCGGACGGGAGCCCGCAGCGAACTTACCCGACGGCGGAATGTCTTCGGATTCCGTCATCGTTTTGGATCAATTTTGCCGGGTGTTCGGGGCCAGCAGTATTGCCACTGGTGGGATGGCCAGGATAACGAATTGACGGGACCGATCGCGCACGGCGACCTCTGGAGCTTCGAGGACGGTGTATCTCATCCGCGCTCTCGATTTCATGTCGACGTGTCCGGAGTCATCTACTCGGCCCAACACCTGTTCGCGGACTTGGATGGCGACGGTCGGAACGAGATGGTGCTGGTCAGCAACGAGCAGATGTGGGTCTACGACTTGGCGACAGGCCGGCAGAAGGGATTTACCCGCTGGCAACCCAGCATTCGCAGTTACGCGTCGGCGATGGCTCTCGTGTCGCTGGCACGTGGCGAACTTCCCTCCCTGATCCTCATTAACCCCCATATCCCGGGCCTGGAGGTTCTTCGCTGGGAGGGAACGAACCTCGCTCGCACTTGGAAGAAAGTGATCGGCCCCGAGGAGAATCAATACCAGCAACGGGTCCAAATCCGTGAGGCGTTGCCCGATCCCTTCCTCGACCTCGATCAGGATGGTCGAATGGAAATCCTTGCGACGATTACGAATGAACACGAGGACGGTTTAACGTGGCTGGCGATTTTCGACGCACTTTCAGGGGAACGGTTGTTGGATCAACCCGGGCTCGTGATTGTCGCCGCGGAGGATCTCGATGGAGATGGCAAACTCGAAATCCTGTTGCGCGAGAAAGATGTTCTGCGAATCACCCATTGGGATGGGCATCATCTCATCGATCGGTGGCGGGGCAACGATGTGACACCCGAGATCCGGCCTCCGACCTGTGATCGAGATCTGGCGCGTGGTGCCGTTGCGGGCCCGGCTTGCAATCCGACGATCTTGCGGGATGCAACCTTTGGAACGGAATTTATCTTCGGTTTTGGCAAGAACCGTTGGAATTGCCGGCTCGTCCCAGGCGGATCTTTGGAACGAGCCCGTCCGACTCCTGTGTTCGCATCTCCGGTCGGCGGCCTCCCGAATGGTGCAAGACGGGATACTTGGAATTGGGAAGGAACCACACTGGTGACGAAGTCAAACCAGCAAACCCTATCCCGATATACGGTCCCTACGGAGAGAACTTATATGGCGCCGCCTGCTTTGGTCGGCTCGGTCAGCGGTCAACGCCGCGTCATTGTGCGCAACGCCGAGGGGACGCTGCTATCCTATGGAATTGACGGCAAGGACCCTCGTCCGCTCCTGCAACACAGCCCGGCTTTCACTCAGTCCGAGGGTCTCTATTACACCCATCTCGCTTCGGCGAGCATTTGCGATCTGAAAGGCGATGGTGAAAACCTCGTGGTGGCCTGCACCCGGGGTGAAGACGGACGACCCTCCGTGGTCGCTGTGGACGGACGGGGACAGATCCAGCGCCGTTTCGTTCCACCCGAGGACACCCTTCAACTGGCACTGGGCCCGACGGGAGCGCTGGGGGCGGGACGGGGCCGATGGTTGGTGGTTCGATGCGTCCGCAAATTCAAACGGGATGCGGTTGTGGCCTTTGATGGACGTACTGGGGAGCAGCTCTGGTTGCGGGACTATTACAATGTGGACGGACGGACGACAAAGTTCGTGCTCCATAGTCCCGCTGCGGTTTTCGATTACAATCACGATGGATCGGACGATCTCATCGCACTGTCTGAGAATTTCTACGGAATCATCAGCGTTCGGGATAACCACGATCTGGTTGAGCCGATCGACATCACGGCCAGCCTCCGGGGCCACTGGCCGGCGTTTGCCACGCCGATTCTTGTGCCTCGACCCGGCGGTGAATCCCCGCGTGTGTTTCTCAGCCGGGCTTATGCCGCGTACTACCTTATCGAACTCGATGGCCGCCCTGTTTGGCACTCTGGGTCAAGCCGCGATACCACGCCACGGAATCATGCCGCTCCGGCCGATTTGGACGGGGATGGTCGGGTTGAGATTGTGACGGCTCAAGCCGACGGGGTTCTCCGCGCGTTCGGCGCGGAATCGGTTGGCGAAAAATGCCCGATCTGTCCTCCTGCAGACGTATTGAATGGCAGAAATCGCGCTGGACACGTGCGCTGGACCTTTCGCATTCCGGCACCCATTGGGGGCGGAAGTGGCGCCAATCAAAACTCAGACCAAGACTTTGCGTCGGCGGATCTCGATGGGGACGGGCGGGTTGAAATCCTGATCGGCGGTGGCGACGGCAGGCTTTACGCGCTCAAAGAAATTCAGGGAGAGTGCACCGTGCTCTGGAGCGTGGATTTGGGGCGCCGGGTGGGCAGCCCAATCCTAACCGACGTGGATGGCGATGGAATCGCGGAGATCCTGGTTCCGACAGAGGACGGGCGTATGCATTGCCTTGGCAGGTCCAGTTCGCCGTGACAGTCAAATAATTTTTCCTCCAAGAAATCTGTGAATGAACACCGTTGCCATAGTGGCGGTCTCTACGGCATACAACACCGCCATGCAATCGGGACTCACCGCCATCAATGCCGAGGTTCAAGAAGCCTCTGCGTTCGTTCAACCGCTTTTCAATGAAATCAACAAGGTCATTGTCGGGCAAAAATACCTGGTTGAAAGACTGGTGATCGGTCTCCTGGCCAATGGCCACGTCCTGTTGGAAGGAGTGCCTGGATTGGCCAAAACGTTGTCGGTAAAGACACTGGCCACCACACTGCACGTACGGTTCTCTCGACTGCAATTCACACCGGATATGCTTCCCGCCGATGTCGTCGGCACCCAGATCTACAATCCCCAATCGGGCAGCTTCACGACGCGGCGCGGACCGGTCTTCGCAAACCTTGTCCTCGCAGATGAAATAAATCGAGCACCGGCCAAGGTGCAGAGTGCCCTGTTGGAAGCGATGCAGGAGCGGCAGGTTACCATCGGAGATCAGACGTTCAAGCTCGACGAGCCGTTCCTGGTGCTCGCGACTCAGAATCCGATCGAACAGGAGGGAACCTACCCGCTGCCTGAGGCTCAGGTGGATCGGTTTATGCTGAAGCTAAAGATCGGGTATCCCTCGCGGGCTGAAGAACGCCAGATTCTCGATCTGATGGCGCGCACGAGTGGGCAGCCCACCGTCCAGCCCATCGTCGAAGCCCGAGAGATCTTCCGAGCCCGAGAGGTGATCAACGACCTGTACGTCGATGACAAGGTTAAGGATTACATCGTTGATGTCGTCTGCGCGACGCGGGATCCGGAAGCGTACAAATTGCCGTTGAAGGAGATGATCCAACTGGGGGCGTCCCCCCGAGCCACCATTGCCCTCACTCTGGCGTCAAAAGCACACGCTTTCATCCGTGGCCGCGGTTACGTAACTCCACAGGATGTCAAAACGGTGGGGATGGATGTCCTGCGCCATCGAGTGACGGTTACCTACGAAGCGGAGGCGGAAGAGAAGACGTCCGAGGATGTTGTGCAGCGGATTTTTGACGAACTGCCGGTGCCTTGAGGCAATCGAATTTCAGGGGCTTAGCCTCCAGGCGGATACTTCGCCGGAGTCGCGGACAAAGACCACGCCATCACAATAAGCGGGGGGGACTAAACGTCTTGCCGCAGGCCTGGATGCCGGCGGTTTCCGCGTATTTGTCCGGATCCGCAGCCACCAGAATCAGTTCCCCGCGGTCATTCAGCACCAGTAATTAATGGCATGCTCCGCGGCGAATGCGACGGGAATGCGTTTGCCGTCCTTGGATGATGACGCGTTCAAGGCTACCAGGCTCCATCCACCAACGCTTCTGCAATCCGCCGGGCCAGGTCTTCGGCAATCATAGGAAGCGCCTGCGCCTCAGCTTGGGCAGGATCGGTCGCAAGCCGGACTGTCGTGTGGCCGGTGAATTCCCGCTCGAACAGGGTCCGCCCCCCATCCTTTGCCGTCACCCGGGCCGTCATCTTGGCCACGTAATCTCGTGGCGTAATGACGTCATTCGGCTGATAACTCAGGATCTGCCGGTCGTAGGCGATCAGAACACCGGAGAGGACGATGTCCGCGGTCCCGTGAGTCGCGAGCCGCAAAGTTCCATCTCGCTGAACACGCCGACGGAGGGCCTGTGCAACCGTCACCGCGACGCGAGGTTCTCGCGTTTCATTTCTAAACAGAGGAACGGCGACAGACCGTTCACCGGCAATCTGCCCGTTGGACGGACCGAGGTGATAGCCTGCACATCCAGCGACGCCTGGAAGGCAGCAGATCAGAAGGATCCGGAGAATGCGGCGCAGCCCGACCGCACACTGGCTCCGTTGGAATTTATCCCGGTCAGTAAAACCGAGGGAGGCGGCAGCAGAGAGAGACATGGGGAAGGCTGCGGCAGGCTAAGGGTTGCGATTTGGGTCAGAAAGGGTGGGATTCAGCTTGTAGATACCCTGCTCAGCCTCCCGAAACTTCTGTTCCCGGGCTTCACGGCGTTTCGCCTGGGCTTCCGCCTTGGGGGTCAGGGCGGCAATCTTTTCGCGGGCCTTTCCGGCGAAGGGTGAATTCGGATCCTTCAGCAGCGACTCGTTGTAGTACACCACGGCACCCTGCCAGTTTTTCCGCTTGTTTTCGTAAAATTTGGCCGTTTGAAAAGCGCTCCGGGCCTGCTCGACTCGCAGTGCGGAGATGATCCGGTCCACCTCTGTAATCCGCGGGTCCTTTGGGTACAGCGCTTTGAAGTCATTGAAGGTGTTGATCGCATCTCCAGCCACACCTTGATCGTACTCGGCAGTCTTCACCTCTTTGTTGTATGCCAAGCCCGCGCGAAATAAAGCCTCTGAGGCAATCTCCGGCCGGTCACTGTACCGGTCCGCGGCCTTGGCATATGCCTTAACCGCTTTTGGAAAATCCTTCTGTTTCTCTCTCGCCGTTCCAATCTTCAGCTGAGCCTCCGGGCCTGTTGTGTGGTACGGACCGTTGCGCACCACGTCCTCGTAGAGCTTTGTCGTCTTGTCCATGGATCTAAAAAACGGCACGTATCCCCAAAGTTTAAACCATTGACCCGCAAGAAAACGGTCGGCGATCACCGTCTGCCGCATCAAGGTCTCGTCGTAGTTCACCTGCTTGGGATGAAGGGTCATGGCCCGCTGGTACTCCTTGAATGCCCGCTCGTCTTGCCGACGCGCCTCATAGCAGCGACCCAGGAGGTATTGGGCAGAGCCGGCGTGGTCGGAAAGAGGCCAGACTTTAATAACCCGGTTGGCCGCCTTCTGAGCTGTGCCAAAGTCCTTCTTTTCAAACGCCTGCTTCGCCACCTCAAGCTGGTCCTTCGCCCGATTCCGGGTCCATTTGCCCTCGCTCCCGACGGGTTCGTACGTCCAACCTTCCCCGGGGCGATAAATAACGGGCGCCGGACAGATGTGTGGAAACAACACAATGCCCAGGAAAAACAACGTCGAGCGACTGATCCAGCGGTTCATGCCTCCCAAAATAGGCAAGCCTTGATGGACCGGCAACGCTGAATCTACTCGAAAAACCCCGTTTCTTCCAGGCCGCACCCCTCTACTGTGGGTCCTTTGCAACGCGTTATGAGTTCGCTTCCACCCTCCGAAACATCTGGTATCGGTGTTGAAATCTGCGGCCTGAGCAAGAGCTTCGCCGGACAGTCTGCGCTTCTCGACATCCATCTCGAGATCCCCGCAGGGCGGATTTTCGTGCTCATGGGTCCCAGCGGCAGCGGAAAATCTGTCCTGTTACGCCATATCATCGGCCTCGAATCACCCGATACCGGAGAAATACGCCTCGATGGCGAGCCGGCCACCGATGCGGCGGTGCGCGCCCGGCACCGCATGGCAATGGTTTTCCAGAGCGGAGGATTGCTCAACTCACTCACCGTGTCGGAAAATATCGGCCTCTATCTCGCCGAACACCAGCTGCAACCCGCCGACGTAATCGCCCGCACCGTCGACGAAAAACTCGCGCTTGTGGAGCTCCCGCCCGAGACCGCAGCCAAGTATCCCTCCGAATTGTCGGGCGGCATGCGCAAACGAGTGGCTATCGCCCGCACATTTGTGATCGACCCCGAGCTCGTACTATTTGACGAACCGACCAGCGAACTCGACCCCCTCGTTTCGCTGACCGTCGGCCGCGAAATCCTCAATCTGAACCGCCGTACCGGCGCCACGACGATCATCGTCACTCATGACCGGGATCTCGCCTTCGGGATCGCCGACCGCATCGCGTTTATCGCCGCCGGCCGGATCCTCGTGGAGGGCACACCCGACGAACTTCGGGCCTCCCGCGACCCATTGCTGCAACGGTTTCTCGCCGCGGACTTCAAAACGGCCTAGCGTCCATTTCGATGCCGGTGAGACGTCGGCGCTCGCCGGTGCTATATTTCCACCTGCATCCCGAGTTCAACCACCCGATTCGGCGGCAAATGGAAGAAGGTTGTGGCGCTCTGTGCATTCCTCGACAGCACCGCAAACATCCGCTCTCGCCATAAGGCCATTCCACTCTTCTTCGACGGAATGATCGTCTCGCGGCTAACGAAATAGGTCGTTTCGGATTCCTTCAGTTCTAGATCGAATTCCGCACAGCCCCGAATGAGTTGCGGCACATCGGGCTGCTCCATAAAACCGTACCGACCCCGAACTCTCCAGAATCCCGCGTCAAGCTTCTCCACCTCGACCCGTTCGTATTCCGGCACGTGAGACGCCTCCTCCACGATGATCGTCAGAAAAACCACCCGCTTGTGGAGCACCTTGTTGTGTTTGAGATTATGCAGCAGAGCGATCGGGGTTCCGTCGGAGTTCCCAGCAAGATAGACCGCCGTGCCGGCGACCCGCTGTGGCTCCCGTCGCTCAATATCAGCAATAAAGGTCTCAGCCGGAAGTGATGAGTCTCGCACCCGCTTCCACAGCAGCTGGCGTCCGCGCTTCCAGGTGGCCATCACGGTGAAGATCAGGCTCGCAAGCAGCAACGGAAACCAACCGCCGTACGGAATCTTCCCTAAGTTTGCCACGCAAAACGCGACCTCCAACAGCAAGGGCACCGCGACGACAGCGCCTGCCTTCAAGCGACTCCAGCCCCAGATGTGCCGGGCGGCGAAATAGAACAGCACCGACGTCACGCCCATGGTGATCGTCACTGCAACACCGTACGCGGAGGCCAGGTTTGAGGAGGTCTTAAACCCAAGGACCAAACCCAGACAGGCAAACATCAGGAGCCAGTTGATCTGGGGCATATAAATCTGACCCCGCTCATCCTTCGACGTGTGTTCGATAACCATCCGGGGCATGAAACCCAGCTGCGTCGCATGCATCGTCATGGAAAACGCCCCGGAAATCAGCGCCTGCGACGCAATTACGGCCGCCCCCGTCGCGAGAATGACAAGCGGGATGACTGCCGAATCCGGACAAAGGCCGTAAAACGGGTTTTCTTTCGCCAGCGGGTTGCTCAGCACCAGGGCACCCTGCCCGAGATAGTTCAGAACCAATGCCGGCATAACGGCAGTAAACCATGCTAACCGGATGGGTCGCGCCCCAAAATGCCCCATATCCGCGTAGAGAGCCTCCCCACCCGTCACCACCAGTACCACCGCACCCAATACCTTGAAACCCATCCAGCCGTTCTCCACAAAAAAGAGGACCGCATAAGCCGGATTCACTGCCTGAAACACCTCCGGCCGCAGAAGAATTCCCCGAATTCCCAACACGGCAATTGTTGCAAACCAGACCGCCGTCCAAAGCCCAAACCACTGTCCTACGCGCCCCGTGCCAAATCGCTGTGCCGAAAACAAACCGACCAGGATCACAACGGTCAACGGTACGATCACCGGCTTGAATGCCGGCGTGACCTTCTCCAACCCCTCAACGGCTCCAAGCACGGAGATTGCCGGAGTGATAATCCCATCTCCGTATAGCAGCGTCGCGCCAAAGACGCCGAAGAGTACCATGAACCGTCCCAAGCGCGTCTTGGTTCGCGCCTGCTTCTCCGGAAAGGTCAAGGCCAGTAGAGCCAGAATGCCACCCTCCCCACGGTTGTCTGCCCTCATCACGAAGCCGATATATTTAACCCCCACGATTAGGGTGATACACCAGATGATCAGGGACAAAACCCCCAGAACATTTCCAGGAGTCGGCTCCACGGAATGCTGTCCCTTAAAGCACTCCTTGAGCGCGTACAACGGACTGGTGCCGATGTCCCCATACACCACGCCCAGGGCGGCAACCGTAAGAGCCAGTAACCGACGACGGGTCAATACCGTTTCATTCATAACAGGCTTCCTGCCCGGAAGCGGGGCTGTGTTCCCCGGCACACGCAATGAATCAATGCCTGGATCCGTAGATCCAAACCGCAATCCATCCATCGCCGTCACAACAATGGGAAAACGTCGGACCGGTACGACCGGCGAGGTTCGCCCTTCCAAAAGCCGGCGAGGTTAGCTGTCGGGCTCGGACCTGGAAGTGTCCGCGGTTACCGGTTGCCCGGCCCGTTCGCCCCATCCGCGAGTCTTACGCGGAACTCTGGTTCCCCCGTGTCCGACCTGGGATTGCCGGACTTCGGCTGCCTGCAACCATTGACAGATTCCGGGAACCCTGTCAAATGACCGATTATCAAGTGCATTTGCAACATGCTACTATTCAATATATTATATATTTCTCCGGATGCGTCTTGGTCATCGGTAATGGCGCAGGCGGACACTCTATTTGACACCTCCAACACCCTTCTTCCGCCGTCAATCGAATGAAAGATTTATGATGGGTGTTCACGAGAAATGCGCGGTACCGTGCCACGCGATGTATCCGGCCATCCCACACGCCCCCGCCATGTTGAGTGACGGGCTGTCTCTCAGGGGCCCCTGGCTCGTCCTTTGCCTTCTCTCCTTCATCTGCCTGCTCTGGAACCTTCTGGCTGCAGCGGCACCCGCCCCTTCATTCTTCGGCCTGACGAATCTCTGCGCAATTCACCTCACCATTTCGGACGCAGACTGGCAGTGGCTCGGTTCACGGGGTGGCCCCAGAAACCCTATGATCGGGAATGGCGGGAACAACGGAATCCCCGGCTTGTTCGAGGAGATGGGGCGGGGGCTGTTCGGCGGTGCCGAACGAGATCCGGGCCGGGCGGCCCCGCCTCCAGGCCACCTTGTCAATTCGGGCGGGGATGGCGAATCCCGATACCCCTAGGCGACATGCACGGTGGAATCGGACCGGCAGACCCTCACCAACGTCGGGGTGCGCTTTAAAGGGGTTAGTTCCCTGGTGCGTGCGCCGAACGGTTTAAAACGCCCGTTCAAGCTCGATTTCGACCGTAATACCAAGGGTCGAAAGTTCCATGGCATTGGTGAGCTTTACCTGAACAACAACATCAATGACGCCACACAACTGCGCGAGTCGCTGGCCTATGAATTGTTCCGACGCGCGGGACTGCCGGCGCCACGGACCGCATTTGTGCGCGTCACACTGAGCATCCCCGGACGCATCAACCACCAGCACCTCGGCCTGTACACCGCCGTCGAAGTCGTCGAAGGAGATTTCCTTCGGTGGAATTTTGGCACAAAGAAAGGCCTCCTTGTAAAGCCCGAGAAAATGCAAGGCCTGCAATACCTGGGCGAGGATTGGGAAGGCTATAAGGACTTATATCACCCCAAGGGCGCCGTGGATCCGGTGGACACCCGGCGGTTCATCGATTTCGTCCGCTTCATCCAGGAGGCCAAGCCGGAGGAATTCCGTTCCAAACTAAAGGATTCCCTGGATCCGGAGAAATTCGCCCGCTTTGTGGCGTTGAACTCCATACTCGCAAAAATCGACTCCTTCATCGGCAACGGACATAACTATTTTGTCTACATGCACCCTGCGTCTCATCTGGCGACCTTCATTCCCTGGGACCTCAACGAGGCATTCGGAATGCATCCGGTGTCCGGTCGATCCGGCCGTCAGATGGAATTTTCTATCCTACGCCCCGATGCGGATCCCAACCACCTCATCCAACGATTTATCAGCGACCGGTCTCTCGGCCCGTTGTATCGCGACCAGTGTTCCTGGCTCCTCACCAACGTCTTTGTGCCAGCCACGCTTTCGCTCGACATCGATCGGATTGCGGCTGTAACCAAGCCCGTCGTGTTCGCTGAATCGAAGCGCGCCCGGGCGGATTTTGAACGCACCGTGCTCAGAACCTTAAAGCCGGATTTCGGTGACACGAGTCAGCCGAGGCACGACCGGGAATTCAAGGATGCTGGATATCGGCCCTGGGGATTTCCTGACGCGGTGGAGATCGACAACATGCCGCTCAAGGACTGGATCGCAGGCCGCCACGCCCATGCGCTCGGCCAGCTCGAAGGCCGGGTCCGAAGGACCCCGCCGCGACCCTGCCTCGCTCAGTAAAGTCCGGGGGGATCTCCTGGGTGATTCGGGTTGGAGAACGAAATAGGGTCAGGACTCTTGAGCCGGGCGCGTTCCTGGCGAGCCAGGGTTCGCTTTCATGGGTCCATCCGGATAAATCCGCCCGTCTTTGAGCACGAAAATTTGGTCGGCCAGTGTGCGAGCCTCCTCCAAACTGTGGGTGACGTACAGAATGGTGACACCGGTGCGCTCGCGAACCGTCTTCAGCACATCACACATTTCGCCGCGGGTATCCTCGTCGAGTGCGCTCAGGGGTTCGTCCAGGCAAAGGACTTCGGGATGATTCGACAAGGCGCGGCCGAGCGCCGTGCGTTGCGCCTCGCCGCCGCTGAGTTGGCCAACGCCCCGGTCCAACAAGTTTTCCAAGCCCAGCAGGGTCGCCAGTTCCTGGACCCGCAGTTCAATGGCTGCGGCATCCCAGCGGCGGATCGCCAGCGCAAATGCCAGGTGTTCCCGGACAGATAGCGACGGAAAGAGCGCGCCGTCCTGCGGTACGTAACCGATGCCTCGCAAGGCCGGCTTAAGATTCGTCACGTCATTGCCCATCAAGCAAATCCTGCCGTTGGAAACGGGTTTGAGTCCGCAGAGGGCCTCGAGGATAGTCGTCTTACCGGTTCCGGTTTTTCCCATCAACGAGCCACATTGCCCAGTTGGAATCGAAAACGAAATGCCGCTCAACGCGAATTGTCCCGCGCGCACCGCCAGATTTTCCACCGAGATCATTTCAGAACGGCCTCCCCAAAGGTCGTTCCCAACCGAATATCCGGATGACCACCAAAACAAAAACGGCGGCCATCACCATCAGCATCGACACGGCTACCGCCGCTTCAATATTGCCCACGCTCAATTCCAGAAACACGGAAGTCGGCAGCACCTCCGTGCGCATCCGTGTCGCGCCGGAGAAGATGAGGATTGGACCGAACTCACCCAGCGATCTCGCCCAAGCGAGTGTCGCGGCGGTGATCAAGCCATGTTTTGCTTCGGGAAAAACGACCCACCAGAAGGCCTGACTGCGTCGACAACCGAGGGTGAGAGCGACCTGTTCCTGACGCGGATTGATTTGCTCGAACGTGGCGCGCAGGGTTCGCACCGCGAAGGCGCAAGCGACGCTGAATTGGGCAAGAATGACACTGGGGATTTCATACGTGATCGGAATCACTTTTTGAATCGCTCGGCCTACCGGTGTTTGAAACAAAATTAGCAAACTTAGGCCAATTACCAGGGGCGGAAGCACGATGGGAATGTCGAGGATCGCATCCAGAAGGGTCTTGCCACGAAATTCGTGTCTCGACATCAGGTAGCCGATCGGCACCGCCACCCAGAGGGAAAAAATCGTGGTCAGACTGCACGAGAGCAGACTGAGCTTGATCGAGTACCGGATCTCGCGACTTTGCAGCGCCTGCCAGAAATGCTTTGGCGAAGTGAATGAAACATCCGCAACGAGCATTGCGACAATCAAGAGGACGTAAACACTTCCAATCACGCTCAATCCCAGAATAAACGGCACGTCGGATGGTCCGCGCGTTGGGCATTTTGCTGGATCAGGGGCAGGCCGGTTCGTCATCGTCAATTTCCTTCCGCCCACCAGCGAAAGCCCGCCGATTCGAACTTTTTGCGAGAATCCGATTCCCGGAGCGTCGCCAGCAGACGTTCCGTCAAAAACGTGTGTTCGGAGTCTTTCCCGATGGCGAATGGCTGAATCGCGATTGTGCCCAACCCGCTGAGTGGAACAACGGTGAACGCATCCCGCACCTGTGACGTGTTCGCGGCATACACGACCACCGCATCGAGAGATCCGGTGCGCATTTGGTTGACCAGCAATTCGGCCGTGGGCGCCTGTACCCGCACGTTTGACATCACGGAGTCCCAAAGGCCCTGGGTCCTAAGCACTCGCGCGGTCAAGCCGCCCAGTGCACTCTGCTCTTCATTCGCAATCCCTATCCGCAGGCCCGTGATCGCCAGATCCGCGAGCGTCCGAAGCGATTTGGGGTTTCCCTTGGGCAGCAACAATACCATCCCGGTCGCGGAAATGTTTACCGAATCGGAAAAGAGATTCTTCACTTCATACATAAACGAGGTATCGCAGGCGAAATAAGCGTCCGGACGTCGCCCGGATTTCATCTGCGAAACCAGAATGCCGCAACTGTTATAGACCCGTGTCACTCGGGCGCCTTCGCGTTCTTCAAACTGCTGAATCGTCTCGTCGATCGCCATTCGATTCACATCCCCACTGAAGAGGACTATTTCCGGCGTCTTGGCCCAGACATCGCCCTCGAACGGTTCGTAACCGTACTTCGTGAATTCCTTCAGACCGCGGTCGCGTGCGCCCAGATAGCGCGCAAAACGCAGAGCCTCGGTCGGTTGCTGGCTGAATTCCAGCACACCGATCGCGATACGTTGATCGATCGACGTCAGGTCCGGCACCCCTACGATCTCCAGTTCCGGATACTGACTGGCGGTCGCGTTCCAGATGATTCCGGCATCGACTGTCCCCAATTTGATATCGTTGGCCACGTCGTTGACGGTCGGCTTGAAAACGCGCGCGTGCTGCTCCAAGGCGGTCCATTCGCCGCTCTTGGTCAGCAGTTCCCGGGTAATCCTGCCGATCGCCGCGGCGTCGGGATTCGCCAACGCCAACTCAACTCGCAGCAAATCGGAGAGTGTCCGAACATTTTTGGGATTCCCGCGCCGAACAGCGATGACCGGCACGATGCGCGATAGCGGGATGATCTCCTTGACCAAATGGTTTGACCGCGCCGTCAGGAGGTAGCTTTCGTCGGCGGCGAGAAACAAATCCCCTTTGCGTGCCACGCGCAAATTGCTCAAAAGTGTCCCCGAACCGCCGTACTGAATCTGAATGGGCATTCTGAAAATCTGTTCATAAGCGCGTGCAGCCTCCTCCACGGGGGGTTTGATGCCGGCGGCGCAGTAGACTACCAGCGGAGTCTTCGCCCCTTGGCGTGATGTTCTGTCCGGATTCCATCGCAGCAACAGAATCAGCCCCGCGACCGCAACGGCGGAAAGGAGGAATAAATCTCGCGCGCGATTCATGATTCACTCGGAAATAGAGACATCGTCGCCGCCTTGGAAATTGAAATGCCGGCCACAGATACCAAATACGAACGTGATGAACGTGACGAACGTGTAATGGGGGTGCCCCCCACTGCCCTGCAACCCAAGCGACAGGCCAGTTAACCCGAAGAGAACCAAAGCGGTGGCAAAGTCGAAATCCAGGCCAAACACCTTGCGACGGGAAGTGAACCCCGGCAAGAAAACTATCAAGAGCCCGGTGTGTGCCGAACGGGGAAGCTGGCACCAATGACCGCAGTCACGGTTTAACTTCCGTGGATCGCGGGATCGTTGTACTCGACCACGTACTGGCGGTAGGTGTCGGTGACGTTGGAAATCCGGATGTGTTGTGGATGTTGAACGAATTCCAGGGACCCGCGTCCAATGGGTGTCGGTGGAGCGTGACGGCAAAGGGTTGGCAGAGGGAGCTTGCTTGGGTCGAGGGTGCTGTCACCAGTCTCCAGTTGGCTTCGACCCGTGTCTGAGCGCCTGGGTGAAGGCGTCTATGTTCCTGTCACCAAAAGGGAGCCCGCCCTCCGGTGGGTTCCCTTTTTTATCGGAAAAGCCTGCGGTGACATCGGCAATTGCCTCTCTTTTCATTCTCCGGACGCTCGAATCGCAGTTGCATCGACCGGCGAGGGCCTTCTAGCTTTACCCCATGAGTCTGCGAACTGTTGCTGTCGGGCTGCTGTGGCTTGCCTGTCTCGGGCTGCCTGCGGTCCACGCCCAACGGGGTCTGATGAATGGGGTCGCCGCCTTGGTGAATGACAAGGTGATCACAGCCGATGAAGTAGAGGTCATGGCGTTGACGCCGTTGCGTGCTGCGTACAAGCAGTATCTGGGTCGGCAACCCAAGCAATGGGAGCAGAAGGAGCTGGAGATCAAGCGCGACGTATTGGAAGAGTTGATTGCCCGACAATTGATTCTCGCCGAGTTCAACACAAAGGGTTTTCGCTTGCCGGACAGTCTGCTGGACGAGGTCGTAAACACCGAAGTAAAATCACGTTTCGGAAATCGTTTGGCGCTGACCAAGGAACTGCAAACGCGGAACCAGACCTTTGAAGATTTTTCCCGTCAGGTGAAGGAGGACTACATCGTGGGCTTGATGAGGTCCAGAAACGTGAACGGGCAGGTCTTGTTGTCACCCAAGAAGATTGAAGCGTATTACAACGAAAACACCGCCAAATTCCGGGTTCCAGAAAAGGTGAAGCTGCGCATGATCGTCATGGATAAGGCTAAGAGGCCGTCGGGTGCCGCCCTGAAGCTGGCATTTGAACTGGTGGAGAAAGCCCGCAAGGGCGGCGATTTCGCGGAACTTGCGAATTCATTTTCCGATGACGCCGCTCGGGCGAAGGGCGGGGACCGGGGTTGGATTGAAGAAAAAGATACGACGCTTCGGAAGGAGCTTCGCGAGGCCGCCTTGAAGCTCGCTGCAGGCGAAGTGGCGGAACCCCTGGACCTTGAAGCGTCGGTTTTCGTCCTGAAGGTCGAAGAGCATACCCAAAGCGGGGGCCGTTCGCTGAATGAGGTTCGAAATGAAGTCGAGACGATCCTTCGGAATAAGGAGTTTGACCGACTCGTCACCGCCTGGATGAAACGGCTGCGGGAAAAGGCCTTTGTTCGCTATTTCTGAGCCGTGACCAATCCCGTGTTGACGCTGGGGGTTCTGTTGGGGGACGTCACGGGAATCGGTCCCGAGGTGGCTCTGAAGGCTCTCGCTTCCGCGGCCGGCGAGATGGAGGACACGCGGTTCGTCGTGATCGGTGATTCGGCGGTGGCGAATTATTACGCGGGTTTGCTCGGTCTGGAATCGGGACTACCCCCGGCTGCAGACCCCGGAAACGCCGATGCCCGTGTTGTGTTGCACGATCCGGGAACGGCGGCGTTGTCTCCGGATTTGCCTCACGGTGATCCGACGGCCGCCCGCGCCGCCGTGGATTGGCTCCGCGAAGGAGCACGGATGTCGATGGCCGGTGAACTCGCTGGAATTGTTACGGCTCCGGTGTCCAAAGAGGCTATCATCAATGCGGGCTTCCCGAAGTTCATCGGACAAACCGAATTTCTTTCGGAATGTGCGGGTGTTTTTCGGACCGCAATGATGCTGCTCGGTGCCGATGATCGAGGCCGCTGGCTTCGAGTCGCATTGGCGACCACGCATGTTCCGATCAAGGATGTCGCCCGAACACTAACGGCAACCGGGATTACGCAGGCGATTGAGTTGGCGGGGGAGGCCTGTGGTCTGCTGGGCCTGAGCCGCCGGCGGATCGCGGTATGCGGACTCAATCCGCACGCGGGCGAAGGAGGGAAACTAGGCACAGAAGAGATTAAATTGATTGCGCCAGCGGTGATGGAGTGTCGGGCAAAGGGGTTGGATGTCCACGGACCGTTCCCGGCGGATACGTTATTTTACGAAGTGTTCAAGGGGGATTACGACGCCGTGGTGGCGATGTATCACGACCAGGGATTGGTGCCGTTGAAAATGATTGGATTTGAATCCGGCGTTAACTGGACCCTCGGTCTGCCGTTTGTGCGAACATCGCCAGACCACGGCACGGCCTATAACATCGCGGGTCAAGGCGTCGCGAATCCGTCGAGCATGATGGCCGCCTTGCGCCTGGCGAGGCAGGTCGCGATCGCTCGGCAGAACCATTTCCTTTGACGGCGCAAGGCTTCATCGGAAGGGTGAGGATAATGATCAAAGCGTGGCCTTCGCGGGCGGATGTCATCGGTATGTCGCTTTGCGTGGTAGTTCTTTGGGTGAGCTCGGCAGCCCCGACGATGGCGGCGGACGACGAAGTCTGGACGCTACGAGACGGCACCCGCGACGTTGAGTATGAACGAGCATCCGAGGAAGTGCACCTATCGGGACCTGCGCTCGACAGGGTAGTTTCTGCGGGACCCCGCGGCCCTCGCTTGAGCGGTCTTGGAGTGCAAGAGCAATGGGTTCTCTACCCTCGAGGACAAGACCGCACGCCGCTAAATCGCCGGGTGTTGACACATCGAGTGATCGTCGAGTTGGTGCCTGGGGCAGATGTTGCTGCTGTGGCGCGCGAGGCCGGAGTTGGCCGGTGGGAGGGATTCGATTTTTCCGACACCCACTTCGTTTTACATTCGGCCCGCGGCATGGCGTCTGCCCTTGAGTTGGCGGCCATCCTCCAAAGAAATCCGGCAGTAATCCGCGCGCATCCGGTTCTGGGGCGCCTGCTTACGCCTCGATTCGGGCCCAACGACCCGTTATTTCCGGACCAATGGACCCTGAAAAACACGGGACAGGGCGGTGGCACCGCCCATGCGGATGTCAACATTGCGGCGGCTTGGGATAAGTATCGCGGCCGGGGTGTGAAGATCGCTGTGGTGGATGATGGGGTGGACTATCGGCATCCGGATTTAGCTGCAAACTGTCAGCCGGCGCTCGGATACGACTACCGGGATGGCGATCCGGATCCCATTTTTGAAGGGCTCGAGGGGGTGGATGATTTTGGCAATCCCCAGGCGGATTCCCACGGGACGTGTGTGGCCGGCGTGATCGGCGCCGTCGGGAACAATCGGATAGGGGTTTGCGGGGCTGCGTTCGGCGCGACGTTGGTGCCGGTGCGGCTGATTGGTGGTAATTCCGGGGACGACCAGCAGGCGCGGGCGTTGACCCACCGGTTTGCAGAAATCGCCGTCAGTAACAATTCATGGGGCGAGAACGATAATGGAACGACGATTGACGGTCCGGGCCTCCTTTTGCAGACGGTGATCCAGAAGGGAGCTGAAGAGGGAAGGAGCGGGCGCGGGACGATTTATGTGTGGGCTGCGGGAAACGGGGCGCGGCAGGGGGACAATGCCAACAACGATGGGTACGTAAATTCGATCTATACCGTGGGTGTCGGTGCCTTGAACGATCTTGGAAAACGCGCCAGTTACAGCGAACCGGGGGCGTGCTTGGTTATTTCCACGCCATCCGGAGGGGACTTCCAAAGGCCGCGCGGAACTCTTACCACGGATTTGACCGGGGATTTTGGCTATAACCACATCGGAACTATCGAGGAGTTGACCGACCTCGATTATACCCGGCGCTTCAATGGCACGTCGGCGGCGTCGCCGCTGGCGGCCGGTTGCATTGCCCTGATGCTTGAAGCCAATCCGGCCCTTGGCTGGCGCGATGTGCAGGAGATTCTGATGCGAACTGCGTCTAAGGCCGATCCGGAAAACCAGGATTGGAGAACGAACAAGGTGGGTTTTCACTTCAACCATGAATTTGGCGCCGGGCGTTTGGATGCGTCAGCCGCGGTCGAAAAGGCGGTGAACTGGAAGCTGCTTGGCGCCCAGCGCAAGGTTACCCTCGCCGGTCCTACCCGTTCGCCTCAAGCGATTCCGGACAATAATTCGAATGGCACGATCGTGACCCTGAACATCACGGCAGATATTCGGGTCGAGCACGTTACCTTGGACGTTAACCTCCAGCATGAATCCCGAGGGCAGTTGCTGATTGAGCTCATGTCTCCAGCCGGTACGGTCAGCCGATTGTTCGAGCCGCATCGTGATTCCACCGAAGGACTGCAGTTCCGTCAGATGTCTGTGTTCAATTGGGGGGAGCGTTCGGTGGGTGCTTGGAAGGTGCGGGTGAGTGACCTCACGGTTGGGAAGACAGGCAGGATCATGCTTTTCAAGCTAACTATTTTTGGAAGTGATGCCCCGCCGGATGTGCCCCTGGATGCGGTGGTGTCGCTCACCCGGCCGGTGCCGAGTGGCGATCAGATCAGCTTTTCAATCATCGGGACACTCGGAGTGCCCTACCGCCTCGAACGAACTCCGAACCTCATCGAATGGACCTCCTTCAAAACGGGAACGTTAGGGGAGGATTCCGTGCCAGTTCTGGATTCACTCGGCGCGGTGGCGCGATTCTATCGAGTATTAAAGCAGTGAATTGTTGGCGATTCTGGCTCGCAGATTGTCGCGAGTTGGAGTTTCTATTCCTGAGCCATGTTTCGTCAGCAGTTAATACTAAATGCAATTTTGATATTCACCGCCTCCGGAGGACTCACGGCAGTGGAGCCGGAGGTGCGTCCGGCGGACATGCCCCCGAGTGCGCCCACCCTTGCCGGCCCTGCGGCGGCGACATTTGCATTGCGCCCCGGCTTCCGCGCGGACCTGGTGGCATCCGAACCTTTGGTGATCGATCCGGTGGCCCTCGCGTTTGATGATCGCGGCCGCGTTTACGTCGTCGAAATGCGAGACTACTCCGAACGAAGGCCCGAGCGACTGGGCCGGGTGCGTCGGCTGGAAGACAGCGACGGCGATGGGGTTTACGACCGGGCGACCGTGTTCTTGGACAACCTTCCGTGGCCGACAGCGATTACGTGTTACGGCGGAGGGGGTTTTATCGGGGTTACGCCGGATTTGTTGTTTGCCCGGGACGAGGATGGCGACGGCGTCGCGGATGTGCGCGAGGTCGTGTTCACTGGATTCGCCGGCGACTATGCGCCTTACGCCACCAACCGGCTCAATGTTCAGGCCCTGATGAATTCGTTTGCGTGGGGTCTCGACAACCGGATTCACGGAGCCACGAGCATGAGCGGGGGCAGCGTGCAACGTGTGGAAAGCGAGTTCACTCGCCGGTGGCGTGCCGGGGCGGGTGTGGGCGCTCTCCCGTCCGGCGACGGGAACGTATTTATCAATTTGCGCGGCCGAGATTTCTCCTTCGATGCGCAAAGGCTTGAGCTTCGGGGGGAGATCGGGGGAGGGCAGCATGGAATGAGTTTCGATGCCACGGGCCGAAAGTTTGTGTGCTCGAACTCAGATCACCTGCAGCAGGTGCTCTACAGTGAACGCTTGGGGGGAGGTTTGCGACGCGATGACCTCCCGGCGGCCCGGGTGAGCATTGCGGCCGACGGACCCGCGGCGGAAGTCTATCGCCGGAGCCCGGAAGAGCCGTGGCGTGTCTTGCAGACACGCTGGCGGGTGTCGGGATTGGTTCCTGGAATGATTGAAGGGGGAGGACGGTCCAGTGGCTACTTCACCGGTGCCGCGGGCGTGACGATTTATCGGGGCGATGCCTGGGGCGCTGACTATGCAGGCGATGCCTTCATTGCGGATTGCGGAAGCAACTTGGTGCATCGGAAGAAACTACGGCCTGAGGGTGTTTGATTGCGCGGGGAACGCGCCGCGGATGAGCAACGGTCGGAATTTCTTGCGAGCACCGATAACTGGTTTCGGCCGGTTCAATTTGGCAATGCGCCAGATGGCTGCTTGTGGGTACTCGACATGTACCGCGAAACCATTGAACACCCCTGGTCACTCCCGGCGAATCTGAAGAAACATCTCGATCTTAATAGCGGCAACGATCGTGGTAGGCTGTGGCGGCTTGCGCCCGACGGATTCCGTTATGATCGTTCCCGAATTCCAGTGCCTGGGGAAACGTCGGGACTGGTGTCTCTCTTAGAACATCCAAATGGCTGGCATCGTGAAACGGCAGCCCGGCGCCTTTACGAGCGACGCGACCCGGCTGCAGTACCCGAATTGCGCCGGATGTTGTCGGGATCGAAGAGTGTCCTCGGGCGCTTGCACGCCCTTTACTCCCTCGAGGGGTTGGAGGCTCTCGCCGTTGACGATCTTGTCCTCGCGGCACGCGACGTGAATCCGGAGGTTCGCCGTCATGCGGTGGAACTCTGTGGCCTTCGATTTCCGGCACCGAGTGAGTTACCCAACGCCATTACGCGCCTCCGACCGGATTTGGAATTGGATCTGGATCCCTGGGTGCGTTGGAGTTTGCTCCTGCATTTTGGCAGCCGGCTGTCGGTCGATTTTCTTGCTCGAATCGCGCGGGTTTCTGTGGACGCCGATGTTCGACTCGCCGCACTCGCGGCAGGCAGTGGACGCACCTCGGCCTTGTGGGACAAACTCGTAGCCGATGAGTTCCGATTCACGGGCGGAACGGATCTCGCCCGCGAGCTTGCGCGACGCCGTTCGAGCGAAGACTCCGTGGCGGGGACGCAAGCCGTTCTCAAGTCCGCTTCGAGTTGGAGCAACGACGTCACGGCAGCCGCGGCGATGGCCGGTGTCGCGGAGGCCTGCGAACGTTCTGGCCGGCCTCTTCCCATGTTGACGGACGCATCCCGTGAACGGGCGCTTCAGATCGCGGCTTCCACTGGACAGGTTGGTCCCGCTTCGGACGCCCTCCACTTTCTAATTGCCGCCGGAGATTCGTCGGGACGCACCCTAGTAGATGGATGGCTCTCCGGCCCCGATGAACGTCGTCGAATCCAAGCGCTCACGGTGCTAGGAAATGCCCGGGCTGCGGGTCTTCCTGACGCTGTCTTTAGTCGATGGCAACCGTGGAACCGGGAATCCCGCCGGTCGGCTGTGGAAGTCATGATGCGCCGTCCGGAATGGACCACCGCATTGCTCTCCCATCTAGAAGCCGTGCCCTCCGATGCGTCCGCAATCGAGCCGGCGCCGTTGAATCAGTTGAGGAGCCACCCCCAGGCGGTGATTCGTGAAAGGGCGCGGAAACTTCTGGGGGAACCTCCCGTGGATCGTGAGGCGGTGATTCGAGACTATCTTGGGGCGCTTAGGCTGAAGGGCGCTGCCGACCGTGGCCAAGTGCTGTATCGGGAACGCTGTGCGACCTGTCATCGTCTCAAGGGTGAGGGACAGCCTCTTGGACCTGACCTGGAATCAGTGGCTTCTCAGGGCAGGGAAAAGTTGCTTGTCAATCTGCTCGATCCAAACCGTGAAGTGGCTCCGAACTTCGCCGCCTGGACCGCGGAAACCCGCGGAGGTGAAACCGTGACGGGGCTCTTGGTCCGTGAAACGACGACCTCCATTGCCCTCCGCCAGGCGGGAGGGCAGGAGGTTGTCATCGATCGGTCGCGCCTAAGCTCATTTCGAACCGATGGCCGTTCGTTGATGCCGGAGGGTCTTGAAGTGGGGCTGAGTCCGCAGCAGGTGGCGGACCTATTATTGTTGTTGTCCGGGGAGGCACGATGAACAAGAAAAAGGCACCGGCTGAAGCCGGCGCCTTCTGGACGAATCATCGTTCCTCCGAACCCGATCACTTGCTGATGAACAACATTTCCTCGTAGGTCGGCAGCGGCCAGAGGTCATCGGCGACAATCGCCTCGAGAGCGTCGGCGAATTTACGAACCTCCAACATTGTCGGCAGGATGGCGTCGCAATAGTGTTTGGCTTCTTCGACAAGGCCGTGGACGTGGAGGCTTCGTTCTTTGTCTAGTTTTCCGAGGCTCTTCTTCAGGCCGTCGATCCCCTCGGAGACTTGGTTGAGCAGGGCGGCATCCGATTTGACGCCAGCGGCCTTCAGCGCGGCGAAGTTGTGGGCGAGTTCGGTCTGATACCGTGTGACGGCCGGCAGGATCTTGGTGCGGGCGATCTCGGTGACGAGGTTCGCCTCGACGTTAACAGCCTTACAGTATTGTTCGTAACAGATGTCCCGTCGGGCTTCGAGTTCACGGCGGGTCAAGACCCCATACTTCTCGTATGCGGCAACGGTTTCCTTCGAGGCGAGGACCGGCAGGGCGTCGATGGAGGTCTTCAGGTTGGGCAGGCCGCGTTTGGCAGCCTCCTTGTGCCATTCCTCTGAGTAGTTGTTGCCGTTGAAGATGACGGCGCTATGTTCCTTGGCGATCTCGGTCAGGAGAGCCGTGATAGCCTGATCTAACTTGCCTGCGGGAGCCTTCTCCAGCTTGCTGGCGATGTAGTCCAGCGACTCAGCCATGATCGTGTTGAGGGCGGCGAGCGGGGAGCTGATGCTCTGGCCGGAAGCGACGGCGCGATATTCGAATTTGTTGCCGGTGAAAGCAAAGGGTGATGTGCGATTCCGGTCGCCAGCGTCCTTCGGGAGAACGGGAAGCGTATCAACACCGAGGTTCATGGTGCCGGACTTCTTCGAGGATTTTGGCGAACCCTTCTTGAGCTGCACGAACACGTCGGAAAGTTGGTCTCCGAGGAAGATTGAGATGATCGCCGGCGGAGCTTCATTGGCTCCAAGCCGGTGGTCATTGCTGGCGCTGGCTACCATGGCGCGGAGGAGCCCTCCGTGCCGATGGACGGCGCGGACGACGCCCGCGCAGAATACGAGGAACTGAAGGTTTTCGTGCGGAGTGCTGCCGGGTTCCAGAAGATTGCCCTGGGTGCCGTTGCCAAGCGACCAGTTCAGGTGCTTGCCGGAGCCGTTGACTCCCGCGAAGGGTTTCTCATGAAGCAAGCATTCCAGGCCGTACTTGCGAGCCACCGTCTTCATCGTGTTCATGGTGAGCTGCTGGTGGTCCGCCGCCACGTTTGCATTCTCATAGATCGGGGCGATCTCGTACTGGCTCGGGGCCACTTCATTGTGACGGGTCTTGACGGGCACGCCAAGGCGGTAAAGCTCCGCTTCGGATTCGTGCATGAAGGCCTGGACGCGTTCGGGAATCACGCCGAAGTACTGGTCCTCGAACTCCTGCCCCTTCGGAGGGCGGGCTCCGAAGAGCGTGCGGCCTGCGGAGATGAGGTCCGGGCGCGCCAGATAAAAGCTTCGGTCAATCAGGAAATACTCCTGTTCCGGGCCGGCGGTGGCCGTGACCGTTGCAATATTGGAGTGTCCGAACAGCTTTAGAATCCGTCGGGCCTGCACATCCAAGGCCTTCATCGATCGCAGTACGGGTGTCTTCACGTCGAGTACATCTCCCGTCCAGGAAACGAAGGCGGTCGGAATGCAGAGAGTGACGCCGTTGGCGGTCTGCTGGAGGTAGCAGGGACTGGTAACGTCCCACGCTGTGTAACCCCGCGCCTCAAACGTCGAACGAATGCCGCCACTCGGAAACGATGAGGCATCGGGCTCACCCTGGGTGAGCTGCTTTCCAGTAAATTCGGCGAAGGCGCCGCCCCGACCGTCCGGTTCCAGGAAGCTGTCATGCTTCTCAGCAGTAATGCCGGTCAATGGCTGGAAGACATGTGCGTAATGGGTGGCACCGTGTTCGAGCGCCCAATCTTTGAGAGCAAGCGCGACGACATCCGCCATGCTCGGGTCGAGGGTTGATCCGGTCTCAATGGTCTTCTTCAGCGATTTGAAAACGCTCTTTGGCAAGCGGGCCTGCATCACCCTTTCATTGAATACCGCGGCGCCAAATGTTGCGGCGGTGTGGGTCGCTTTGTATTGAAGCGTAGGAGTAACCCGGTAGTAATTGGCAGCGGCGATGGCGGCGGAACGAGCGGAACTGGCACTCATGGGATTTTACTCGTGGATCGTCCCCGTTGGCGGACGGAAGTGTTGATTTCGTTGTTTGTCAAAACGTGCGGCGCTCCAGTGGTGGCCCGAATCGGTCGGACCCTGAAGCGCCGCATTGGTTAAGCGTGTTTCGTCAAGTTATGCGTGATAAGCTTCCTCGCCGTGCTCGACGAGATCAAGGCCGCTTGTCTCCACTTCTTCAGTCGGACGGAGCCCAACGACTGCCTTGACCACGAAGGCAATAACCGTTGTGGCGACAACCGACAAGAGGATGGTAATGAGAATCGCCTTCGATTGTTCGATCCAGAGTGTCTTTCCCACGATATCCTTCAAGTTGGTGGTGAGATTCGCGTTTACGGAACTATCAGCAAACACGCCTGTTAGGAACGCGCCAAGGGTTCCACCGATGGCGTGAACCCCGAAAGTATCCAGGGCATCATCATACTTGAATATCGGCTTCAGAAAAGCGCAGGCGAGGTAGGGGACCAGTCCGGCGAGAATGCCGACGATGACAGCGCTGCCGGCGGTGATGAATCCGCAGCAAGGAGTGATGACGACGAGTCCTGCGACAACTCCCGAGCAAAAGCCGAGGATGCTGGGCTTTCCGCGGTGCAGGTACTCGATCCCCGCCCAAACGAACGAGGCAACGGCGGCGGCCAGCGTGGTCGTCGTGAACGCGTTGGCGGCGATGCCATCCGCAGCGACGGCGGAGCCGGCGTTGAATCCGTACCAACCGACCCAGAGCATCCCGGTGCCGATCGCGCAGAGGGCCATGCTGTGGGGCGTCATGGGCATCTTGCCAAAACCGAGGCGCGGTCCGAGGATCAGGCAGAGAACAAGAGCGCTCCAGCCGGAGCTCATGTGCACGACGGTTCCGCCGGCGAAGTCGATGGCCTTGATGCTCGCCTTTGCATTCCAAACGCCATTCATTGCGCCGTCGATTCCCCAGACAGCGTGGGCGAGGGGAAAGTAGACCAAGAACATCCACAATCCGACGAACAGAATCACGGCCGCAAATTTCATGCGTTCGGCGATGGCGCCGATGATTAGAGCGGGTGTGATAATGGCAAACATCAGCTGGTACATCGAGAAGACGTTGTGCGATACCCAATAGCTATAGTTTGTGTTGGGGTTGGAATCCACGCCCTGAAGAAACGCAAATTTTCCATAACTACCGATCCACGGTCCGGCGCCGTCTGCAAAGACGAAACTATAGCCACAGAGCCACCAAAGAATCGTTACCAATCCGGCAATTCCGAAGCATTGAGCGATGACCGACAGGAGGTTCTTCTTCCGGACAAGCCCGCCGTAGAACAAGAACAGACCCGGCAGCGTCATAAACAGAACCAGCGCGGCGCAGACCATCTGAAACCCGTTGTGGCCGGGGCCTGCTCCGCCGACCTTCGAGGTGATTTTCGCATCGGCAGCGTCGGCACCCCGGGCACCGTTGTTCATATAGGCCTCCAGGTCGACGATCCGCTGTTCCAGGGTCGGATCTGCCTTGGCCGGGGCATCGGCGGCAATGACGCCGACGGATGCGGTCCACGTGGTAAACGTGAGCGCTAAAAGAAGAAAAATATTTTTCATGGGAATACTTTAAAAAGTCTTATAATGTCGTGTGCGGTGAATGGAAGTGAGGGGGCGGGATGTCAGACAGCGGCATCTCCTTTTTCTTCGGTTCGTATCCGGATGGCTTCACTCACGGAGGAGACAAAGATTTTGCCATCACCGATCTTCCCGGTTTTTGCGGCTTTCACGATGGCGACGATCGCCTCGGAGGCCTTGGCGTCGGTGATCACGATCTCGATCTTGATTTTCGGCAGGAAGTCGACCGTGTACTCGCTCCCGCGGTAGATCTCCGTGTGTCCCTTTTGCCGACCGAATCCTTTTACCTCTGTCACCGTCATGCCTTCTATGCCGATCTCGTGGAGCGCGTCCTTAACTTCCTCGAGTTTGAAGGGCTTGATGATTGCTTCGATTTTTTTCATACCAGTAGTTTGTCGTTCCCGCATTTGTGTCGGTGATCTGTCGTGCGCTCGCCCTCCTGATCAAAATTCATGGGGGGCTGAGGCTGATTGACTTGTTCGATCCAATAGAGCTGCCGGTGTGCCAGCATCGGGTATCGCGGGTCGTCCCATTTTTAAGTATTTTAAAATTAAATGGTTACATGAATGAATTATTTTTCTGGGATCGAGTGCAACCAGCTCGCGGTGTCGATTTTTAGTCAACCCTACCGAATTTCGCCAGCGGCTGGCCCGGAACTCATAGCGGTGCGATTCAGTAGAACTACGGTTCATTGTCGATGGGGAAGGATTCCCGCCACTCCGGCTCTGAGACCGCCGGGGCCAGACAGTCCAGTCACGGGGATTGGCCGACCGTTGTATCGTTCAAACCGGTCCAGACTCGCCCCAGCTGCGTGAACGAACGGACCCGACCCGGTTTGGCCTGGTCGAATTCGAAGATGGCCAGCGGCCCTGCAGGTACTCTCCCTCCTCGCGCCCTTAGTTGGTGCCGGGTGACGGCTTAATCGACGCTTCCGGACAAGGATGGCCAACCCCGCCTCGCGGGCAGCTACTCGAAGATCAAAGGCAACCTCGAAGCCTACCCGTGCGGTCCTTGCGTCTGGAACAACGCTACGTCGAACTTCGAATCCGTGCGCTTGGTCTGGACGATACCGGACGCGCTGTCGTGGAAGGTACCTGCCATGGGCAGAGAGCATTGGAGTTCTTGTGTGGCGCTGAACTTGGCGACTAACGCGTCGCCCCAGTCGATCGATTTGATGGCGAATTTTGGGCCCTTCATTCCAACTATTGGAAAATCGAGGGAATTGAATCTTAAAAGGATCTTACTTCCTGAGGGATCCAGTTTTACGAAGAAGGCATCCTGCGGTGGACGAAACTCGGATTGAAAGGGATCTCCACCTTCTGGAGACAAGCAAGTTCGGTACCAAACAGTTCTGGAGGCGGCAAGGTCAAATACTCTGATTCCAAACGGTCAACTCGTGGCGGGAGGAAATGGGGTCAGATCTACCCATTTGACTTCAAGTGAACGACACATGGAATATCAGAACGGCACTCCTCCACGCGGCCTGCGTGGGAGAATAGTGAAGGCGATGGAAGAGATTTTTGGGCCTCGTTGGATGGAGAAAACCGGGAGGCATGGGGACTGGAGATGAGGTTTGCGCGGACTGCCGTCCGCGACTACGAGGCGACGGTTCATGGAGAGGAATGTTTTCCAACGAATGGACATGAATTGGGACCATGAACCGTTGATGGAAAGTGGATTGCGCGGACTTCCGTCGGCGACTACGGGGCGACGGTTCATGGAGAGGAATGTTTTCCAACGAATGGACATGAATTGGGACCACGAACCGTTGATGGAAAGTGGATTGTGCGGACTTCCGTCGGCGACTACGGGGCGACGGTTCATGGAGAGGGGCCATTTTCTAATCGTTCCTTAGAGATATCATGATGTGACACTTCGATGTGTCGACCGCGATCCTCACAGACGCCTAGCGCAAACCCAAACCACCCTGTGGAGGAACATGGGCTCGTGAATGCAGGCATTCTAACGCAGGCCCAAAGGTTCGCAGCCGGAAAGTTCACCGCGCTCGCCTGCCTCACTACCATTCTTTCGATTGGTATCGCCGGGCATGCCGCAGATCTCGCAGACTGGCCCCGCTGGCGCGGACCAAACGACAACGGCAGCACTCCCTCGGGCTCGTATCCGGTTCGCTTCGACGCTGACACCGGACTTGCCTGGAAGGTGGCGCTGCCCGGCAAGGGTTGCTCTACTCCGATTGTATGGAACCAGCGTATCTACCTTACTGCCCCCATCGACGGTCAGGACGGGTTGGTTGCGCTCGATTGGGGAGGCAAGGCACTCTGGGAAACTTCCTTCGGGGCCGAAGTCGCGGGAAAACACCGCAACGGTTCGGGGAGCAACCCTTCGCCCGTCACCGATGGCGAAGCGCTCTTCGTTCAGTTCAAGAGTGGCAACCTTGCCGCGGTGGATCTCGGCGGACGTATCCGGTGGAAGGTCAATCTCATCGAGCGCTACGGCAAGAGAACGCTCTACTGGGACTACGGAACCTCGCCGGTGCTCGCCTCCGACGTCGTGGTCGTCTCCATCATGCACAAGGGCGACTCGTATCTTGCGGGCTTCGACAAACGCACGGGCGACGTCACGTGGAAGGTCCCGCGTAACTACACGACGCCCGAGGAGAATGACAACAGCTATGCGACCCCGCTGCTGATCCGGCACGCCGGGCAAGAGGCGCTTCTGGTCTGGGGTGCCGAACACCTCACCGCCCACGCTGCGAAAGACGGCCGGTTGCTTTGGTCCTGTGGGGACTTCAATCCCGAGGGCAAAGCCAACTGGGTCGCCGTTTCGTCACCTGTGCTTGCCGGCACCATGGCGGTTGTGCCCTACGGACGTGGCTCGCGCCTGCATGGAATCCGGCTCGGTGGCAGTGGCGACGTCACTCGAACCCACCGCGCCTGGGTTCGGGACGGCACCGGCACCTTCGTCCCGTCGCCGGTGGAATATGCCGGACGGGTTTATCTGGTGCGCGACCGCGGCGAGGTCGAGTGCCTTGACCCGGCTACGGGCAAGAGCGTGTGGGTGGACGCCCTGCCGAAGCATAGCTCGAGCTACTATTCCTCACCCGCGATTGCCGGCGGGAAGCTATACGCGGCACGCGAGGACGGCGTGGTGTTCATCGCCCAAGTGGACGGCAAGTTCGAGGTCCTGGCGGAGAACCCTCTCGGTGAACGCATTATCGCGTCGCCCGTGCCGGTGGCCGGACGCGTGCTCCTTCGCGGCGAAAAGACCCTGTTCTGCGCGGGCGAGAAGTGAAACGTCAGGACTCCACAGACTTTGTACGGCAAACGATCTGTCCCCTGAGTCAGTGTCTCGAGGAGGAGGACGGGCATTCCGAAACTGGGATGAATGCTCCGTACCATTCCCGGGCCGGCTTGAGTATTGGAATTACGTTTTGATCCCGCCTTCCGAAAGCAATTTTGGGCCACGATTCGGCAGGGGAAGCCAGAGGCGGAAGGTCGTGCCATGACCCACCTGGCTGACCAATTCGATGCGCCCGCCGTGATCGCGCATGATTCGCTCCACGATCATGAGTCCGAGGCCGGTGCCTTTGGTCTTCGTGGTATAGAAAGGCTCGAAGATTAGTTTTTGCTGTTCGACAGGGATCCCGCTGCCCGTGTCGCCCACGCTCACCCAGATGTCGTCCGGCGTTGCTCCGGTCGCGAGCGTCAACATTCCGCCGCGCGTCATAGCCTGCATAGCATTCTTGATAAGATTGACCAGCACCTGCTTCAGTTGAGCGGCGTCGAAGCGGGCTATCGGAAAGCGCGGCGCGGGGTTGAACTCAACCCGCAGTCCGCGATTCTCCAGCTCCGGTCCGAGAACCAGCAATGTTTCGCGGATCACATCATTGAGAGACGCCTCCGCGAGGCGCGGCGGCTTGGGCCGAAGTGCCTGAATGAATTCCGTGACGATGTAGTCCAGGCGCGTGATTTCACCCTGGGCAACCTGGAGGTATCCGTCGAGGCGGCCGGTGATTTCAGCGATATCCGGTCCCAGATCGGGGACGTTTGCCGAACTCTTGTTTCGTGGATTCTTTTTTGTACTCGTGCCGCACACGAGTTTGAGCCGCTTCAGCTCCCGTTCGAAAAGCTGCAGATGGATATGAAGCGCATTGAGCGGATTGCCAATCTCGTGGGCAACACTCGCGGCGAGCAGCGTCAAGGCATGAAGTCGCTCGCTTTCAATCGCTTCGCTGGTCTCCTGTCGGGCTTCGGTCGCATCGTGGAGAATCAAGGCGAGGCCTGAACTCCCTTTGGAATTCCCATCCAAAGGCGCCGCATACAGGCGAAGAAACCGGGGTCGGGGGTATTTGATTTCAAAATCCTGAAGCACAGCGCCGCCTCCGCCCTCATGATCGGCACGCGCGATGAGCTCCCAGTCGATGTTGGGCAAATATCGCGAAAGCGGGTGGTTCTCCGCAGCGGCCGCGGGGATTCCCACCAGGCGTGTGACGGCGGCATTCAGGTAAAGAATCCGGCCCTTTTCATCTACGACCAATACGCCGTCATTGATGGTATTGAAGAGGGTTTCGAGGAATTGTCGTTCTCTCGCCAGTCGCTGTACCACTGTCCGCAGTTCTTCTCCGTCGATGCGTCCGATCCGGCCAAGGACCTTGTCGAGGAAGCTGGACTTGGTCGTGGACACGGGTGCGACGGATCTGGAGAGAGGAGGGAGTGGCGTTGGAGGTTGCTTATAACCACCGTTTTCGGCGGAAGTACCACCAGGTGAGTGCTGTGAGGATCAGTGTCGCGATCGCCGCAACCGGGTAGCCGTACTGCTGTTTCGTCTCAGGCATGTGCTCAAAATTCATTCCGTACCAAGTCCCGATCATCATCATGGGTGTGGTGATAATCGTGATCAACGTGAGCAGTTTAACGACTTCGCTCGTCTGATTTGCCGAGAGGTTAAGGTAGATCTGAAGAATTCCGGAGAGCGAGTCCATGTAGCCCTGGGCGAGTTCGCCGATGTGAAACAGGCTGTCGTAGACGTCTCGGTAATAAGGGACCAAATGCGGGCGGATCAGTTTGAATTCGCCGCGGGCAAACCGTGCCAGGACTTCACGTTGGGGGCCTATGATCTGTCGAAGGTGCAGGACCTCCTTCTTCACCCGCAGAATTCGATTCATTGTGTCGATGTCCGGTTTTCGCAGGACCTCGTCCTCCAGCTCGCTGATCTCCATGGAAAGTTCTTCGAGGGCTGGCTTGTAGTTGTCCACCAGGGAATCGAGAAGGGCGTGGGCGACACGATCGGGCGCCTTGGCTACGTGAATGGTGCCCTTCAGGCTGCGTTCCTCGACACTGCCAATGCTGCGGAGCGGGACGGCGTGGTAGGTGACCAGGAAATTCTTCCCCAGAAAAAAATCCAACTCACTGGTCCCAAAAATGCCGCCGGCCCGGTTGTAGTCCACGGCGTGAATCACCATGAAGATGTACGGTGTGAATCGGTCGTCCTCTTTCGGGCTGTACTCCTCCACCTTTGGCGATGGCGTGACGTTAATGCAGTCGTCGATGCTCAACGGGTGAAAATGGAAGACCCCGCCGAGGATGGCTCGGGCTTCCTCCGGTGTGCAGCTTTCTAGGTCGACCCAGAGGAACAAGTTGGTGTCTGCGAGGAGGGTAGGCATCAGGAACGCGTCCACATCCTGCATGTGGAGTTTTCCCTGTGTGGTAAAGGCGTGGGAACGGATCATGCCAGCTCGAACACGCACAGTACAGAAACGACCCCGTCGTGGGAACTGCAAGTTACCGGTTCGCTCCCCGCTAGCGCTCAACCACCCGGAAGTAACGTCGGCCAGTCGACTCCGTCAGCGCTTCCTCGAATCGCAGCTTCCCATCGACAAGGATCAGACCGGACGCCGCGGGCGACCAGAAGCCGGGTGCCATCGAGATATCCGGCGTCGTCAGCCGTTGGATGCGCAAGGCGCGGACGGTGTCGATGGGAGAACTGTCCTGGGTCCGAATCACCAACTGAAACTTGTTATCCAGGCTCGTCAAATTCGGTTCGAGTTTGAGTGGAGTCCGGGGAACGACCGTGGGGGCAACGTCGTACGCGGCGGCTTCGGTTTGGCTGCGGACGTAAAGACGCCCCTGGCTGATGGCCGGATTGTTCCAGCACGGACCGTCGACCGTAGTGAAGCGGCCGATCTCCCAGTAGGCGTCGGGCCATGGCTCCACCAACACCAGGTCTCCGTCCTCCGTCAGCACCTCAAGAAGATTGTTGATCTTGAGAATGCTTCCGTAGCCGACCCCGGACTGTCGCCACATTTGCTGACCGGTGGCGGCGTCGACGCAGGCGAGCCGCAGAAAGCCCTGTCCGTAGACTCCGTAGAGGAATCCGTCGTGGTAAACCGGCGTGGCCCAATGGTTCATGTTGGCCCGGGGGTTTTCCATGCCTGGGATGCCGACAGGACATCCCCCGAAAGGGAGACGCGAGTGGCACCGGCTCCGGTGCCGTAGGCGGCAGAACAGTAGATCCGATCGCCGGCGACCACCGGAGACGCGGCGACGGAGGTGGCGTTTTGAGGGAAGTTGAACCTCCTGAGAGCGGCACCGTCGTCGGGTTTCACCGCAAGCAAACCGTCCCGTGTCGGAAAAATGACCTGCAACACACCGTGCAACGTCGTGGCGATCGGTGTGGCGTGCACGGTGCGGTCGGAATGTTTGCGCCACAGGAGACGGCCGTCGAATCGATCGAAGGAGGCGATCCGATTGGTGCCGCCATTGTGGTTCACAAACACCCGATCTCCAACCACGAGCGGCAAGGCGGCGTTGTTCCAGGGGATGATCGCTCCGCCGTATTCACTTGCCAGGTCGTGGCTCCAGAGAATTTTTCCTGTGGCGGCGTCCAGGCAAAGAAGTTTCATCCAGGATGTGTAGACATAAACGCGGTCGCCAATGACGGACGGAGTGGAGCGGGGACCTTCGTAGCCGTCGAGATAGTCCGCTTTTTCCACGTCGGTTGCCTACAATTCCCGCCCCGTGCCGGCGTCGAGGCTACACAGTACTCGCGGGATTCGACACCTCGGGAGCACTCGACCTGGGTGAAGACTCGTCCGCCTTGGACCGTCAGGGAGCTCCAGGCGCGGCCGAGGAAAGTTTTCCAAACCTGTTTGGGTGGCTTCGCGGTCCAATCTGTCCGGATGACCTCGGAGGAAGTTCCATCGTGATTGGGGCCTCGATACTGGGGCCAGTCCTCTGCGGAACCGCCGGCACAGACGAGGAGGCTGCACCAGGCAAAGGACCGCTGAAGGGAAGCCAGGTTCATTGTTCAAATAGGCTGCCCCACGGTTTTGGTCCGTCAACTGAGCATTGGGGCGAAGGTCGCGACCGTGGAGGAACCGGGACTCCTTGAAGAAGGGCCACCACCCCCCGCGTTCGCCGGATGCAAACATTGTCCGTAAGTTTAGTTTCGCTCATGACGTTCGGTCATTACCGTCTAATCCAAAATCGCTTGCGTGAATTGGGATGAGGACACTTTATAATATTCTCCTTTGCATCGGCTTTGTCCTCACAGCGCCGTTCTATCTTTTGAAAATGTGGCGGCGAGGGGACTGGCTGGAGGGATTTTCCCAGCGGTTCGGAAAGTACGAATCCCGCCTGAAGCAACGTCTCACCAACCGGCACACACTCTGGTTCCATGCCGTGAGTGTTGGAGAAGTCAACCTATGCACTCAGCTGATTCAAGCCCTTGAGCCGCGTGTCCCGAACCTGAAGTTGATCGTATCGACGACGACCTCGACGGCCATGGGAGAGCTTAAGAAGAAGCTGCCCTCCCATATCGAACGGATCTACTACCCGATCGACCGGCGAAAATACATCAATCGGGCGATGGCAGTGATCAACCCGGAGGCGGTCATTCTGGTCGAAGCTGAGTTGTGGCCTAATTTCCTTTGGGGCTTGCAGAGTAGGGGGATCCCGCACTTTCTGGTCAATGCACGACTCTCGCCGCAGTCGTTTCGCGGTTACCGGCGCTGCGGATTTCTTTTCCGGCCGCTCTTTGAGCGTTTTACCGGAATCGGTGCCCAGACCGAAGCGGATGCCGGCCGCCTGAAGGAATTGGGATTCAATCCAGCCGCCATTCACGTGGTAGGCAGCCTAAAATTTGACGCCGCCCGGCTGGTGGAACGCGGTGTGGTGGATGTCGTAGGACTGCTACGCCAGGTTGGCGTCCAAGACGATGCCCTCATCGTGGTAGGCGGCAGTACGCACGCGGGTGAGGAGGTGATCCTGCTGGAGGTGGTACGGCGGTTGCGCCCGCGGTTTCCCGGCCTATTGCTCGTGCTGGTGCCTCGACACATGGAACGGGGTGGCGAGGTCGGCCGCGAATTGCAGGCGCGCAAGGCTGCCTACGTTTATCGCAGCGAGATCAACCCGCTGATGCGGCGCGAACGGAACGACCTTGAGTGCATGATCGTCAATACCACCGGAGAGCTTCGTTTTTTTTATGAACGTGCCGACGTCGTGTTCGTCGGAAAAAGCCTTTCCGCGGAGGGAGGACAAAATCCGATCGAACCGGCCGCCTTGGGCAAACCCGTCCTCTTCGGGCCAAACATGCAGAATTTCCTGCAGATCGCATCTGAATTCGTTCGCTGTGACGGGGCGATCCAGATCCGGGATGCTGCCGAACTTGAACGTGCCGTCGGAGACTTGCTTGCCAATCCCGCTCGCCGAACGGAGCTGGGTCGCAACGCGATCAAAGTGGTCAAGGCGAACCAGGGTAGCCTCGAAAAGACGGTGGATATGATACTGGCTCACCTGTCCGAGCACACTTAGAGGGGGGGGCGGTGGATTACAACTGAGAAACCCACGCCTCGGTTGCGTGAAATCCACGCAGGAGCGGGAAAATTGATGTGGCCAGGACGGAGTGATTTGTGTAAGATGTTGCTGAGCAAATGATTGCGGAATTGGCATTCCCACTGCTTACGCACAGGAGAAAGGCGTTGACACTCGAAGTAATGTCAGTAGAGTTGGCGCCACAGCAAACCCCTAAAGGTAAAAAAAACGTATGAATCGTCTCCACAAACAGCGTTTCGGCGCATTTACGCTGATCGAACTCCTCGTCGTAATCGCGATTATCGCGATTCTGGCTGGCATGCTCCTCCCGGCGCTTGCCAAGGCCAAAGCCCGCGCGCAGCGCATCAACTGCGTTAACAATGAAAAGAACATCGGCCTCTCGTTCCGGATTTTCTCGACCGACAACGGTGGAGCGTTTCCGTGGGCGGTCGACGCTAACAGCGGTGGCGTTTCCATTCCGGATGCCACCCTCAGCCAGAGCAATTACGCGATCTATTGTTCCATCTCGAATGAGCTGAGCACTCCGAAGATCGTGGTGTGCCCAAGCGATTCCGACCGTACGGTTTCGACGAACTTCGCCGGCATCTACAGGAACGCCAACAACAAGAACATCAGCTACTTCATTGGCATCGACGCCTCGGAAGAGAATCCGCAGACGGTGCTGGGTGGCGATCGTAATGTTACCCGCAATGTGGACGTAACCACTCCGGCCGCCAAGGAAGACCTCTCGCGCGAGAGCAAGACTGTGGTCAAGATGGGTTGGGCGACGGACAACCTGAAGGATCCGAACAACAAGGCGAACAAGATTGGCTTTTCGACCAAGATCCATCAGCAGGCCGGCAATATCCTGCTGGGTGATGGTTCTGTGCAGCAGGTCACTTCGGCCAAACTTCGGGAGCAGCTTCGCGATGCCGCTCAAGGCAGCGACCTCCGCTTCTCGTTCCCCTACGTTCCCTAACCTCCAGTAGGTCATAAATCTCATGGGCGCCCTTTGCTGGGCGCCCTTTTTTTGCCAAAATCGAACTCCTCGCTTGCGTTGAGTCGTTGCTTGTGATTTTTTTCACTAGCACATTTGCGTGCGCTCAATTGTAACTGCACGGGAGCCGGTTCGTTTTGGCTAATCCACCGGATTAACAAACCGTAATCCGGCAGCCGAGATTGAAATGGGCCTTGTTCCCAGATCGTCCCTTGTTAGAACTGAGTTGATTTTAAGCAGAATGTCTAATGATCAAAGCTGTCTGTCATTAGGAATATGATTGTTCCTGGTCGAGATTCCGGAGAGAGAACCCCTCCGGAGTCCGAATGTGCGAAAGACGGTTTCTGGAAAGTTTGCGATGTCCGATTTTTTCCCAAAGTGGACGAATCAACTGCCGTTAATGGCAGCCGTCACTGCTGTTGTGGTGGGCACCTCGGTGGTGGCCGGCGCATGGTATTACCTCACACCGAAGTATTCTCGGGTCGGGTATCAGCCAACTCAACCCGTAGCTTTCTCGCACGCGATCCATGCGGATCAACTCGGGATGGAATGCCGCTATTGTCATTCCTCGGTCGATAAATCCTGGTTTTCGAACATTCCCGCGACGGCCACCTGCATGAATTGCCACGAGGTGGTGGCGAAGGATAGCCCGAAGCTAGAGCGGGTCCGGCAGTCGCATGCCTCGGGGAAACCTATCCCCTGGGTACAGGTCCACAAGGTTCCCGATTACGTCTATTTCAATCACTCCGTCCACGTCAACCGGGGAATCTCTTGCGTGAAATGCCATGGCGAGATTAACAAAATGGATGAGGTTCGGCACGCGAAGTCCCTGACCATGGGTTTCTGCCTCGAGTGCCATCGAGGACCCGAAAACCACATCCGCCCCAACGAATTTGTCACCCAGCTCGACTGGAAGGGTGAGGTGGACGGCAAACAGCTGGTGCATGATTGGAACGTGCAGCCCGGCCAAAGCTGCTCCACCTGCCATCGATAACCACGAAACCACACGAATTTCTACTACCATTCGTGGTCACTTAAATTCTTGGAATGAAGACCATTCCCCCTGTTTGCCCTGAGCCCGAAACCGGCGCCAAATATTGGCGGTCACTGGATGATCTTGCCGACCGCCCCGAGGTGCGTCAGTGGGTCGAGCGTGAATTTCCTGCAGGCGCCTCCCTGGCACCCGAAGGTGAAACCCGGCGCAATTGGTTCAAGTTGATGTCTGCCAGCTTCCTCTTCGCCGGTCTCGGCGGAGTGGGTGCTGGGTGCCGCCGGCCAGAAGAACAACTGACGCCCTTCGCGAAGCAACCGGAGGGATACGTCCACGGAAAACCCGAATACTTCGCCAGCGCAATGCCCTCGCGGGGCACCGCCATTCCGCTCGTCGTTACCGCCAACGACGGGAGACCCACTAAGATCGAGGGCAACCCGCTGCATCCGGACAGCAACGGTGGCACCGATTTATTCGCTCAAGCGTCGATTCTCAATCTGTACGATCCCGACCGCGCCCATCGCCACCTTCGAAACGGTGGAGACGTCAAGATCGAAGCCGTGCGGGATCTGTTGTCTGAAGTCGCGAAACAATTTGAGGCCAATCAGGGCGAAGGCCTGGCGTTGCTCACCGAAAGCAGCTCTTCTCCCACCCGTGCCCGCCTCCAGGAGGCGATGGCGGCGAAGCTTCCCAAAGCTAAGTGGTTCATTTACGAACCGGTGGATTTCGCCGTGTCAGCCCAGGCATACAGTCTCGCCTTTGGCAGCCGTGTCACCCCTCACGTTCATCTCGACAAGGCCAAGCGAATTCTGTCGCTCGACTGCGATTTCATCGGCAGCGAGCAGGAGGCGTATCACCATATCCGTGGATTTGCCAAGGGGCGCAAGCCGGGCGACGACATGAATCGGCTCTACGTCGTGGAGTCATTAATGACATTGACGGGTGGGAATTCGGATCACCGGCTGCGGGTAAAACCGAGTGATGTACTCAAGGTGGCAGCTCAAGTCGCCGCGGCACTCGCCCTTGGGAATGGGCTGCCGGAGCTCACGGCCCTCGCCCAGGGGTCTCCCGCACCTGCGAATTGGGCGATGGAATGTGCCAAGGATCTGATGGCTCACAAAGGGTCGGCTGTCGTGGTTGCCGGGTACCGACAGCCCCAGGCCCTCCACCTGCTGGCGGCCGCCATGAATCAAGCGCTGGGAGCAATCGGCAGCACCGTCGAACTGCTCCCCAATCCGGAACCCGCCGCTCACGGCAGCATCGGTGAATGTGTCACGGCCCTGAATGCCGGTCTCGATACGCTGGTAATCCTGGGCGGCAACCCGGCGTACAACGCACCCGTCGATCTTGAATTTTCCACCGCTGCGGCAAAAGCCAACACGCTGATTCGGATTTCCTATTACGAGGATGAAACGACCGCGCTGCGGGCGAAAAAAGAAACCCTTCAGATCGCCGGCGCGCATTACCTTGAATCCTGGGGCGACGCTCGTACCGGCGATGGCACGGTGGTTCCGGTGCAGCCGTTGATCGAGCCGCTCTTCGGCGGTTTGACTGAAATCGAGATCCTGGCGCGACTTCTCGCGGACGCCAAGCCGTCACCGTATGAACTCGTTCGAGCCACATTTGGCGCCGACGACGCCGCCTGGAGGAAATTCCTGCACGATGGTTTCCGGGCCGCTAGCGCGGGTAAGGCGGTTTCCGGACAGTTCAATTCCAGGGCTGTGGCTGGTCAACTTATTGCGCCCAGGATCCCGGGCGGCTTCGAGGTCGTTCTGTTCCGCGATGCAAGTCTCGATGACGGCCGATACAACAACAACGGCTGGCTGCAGGAAATTCCCGATCCAATTACCAAGATCACCTGGGACAACGTCGTCCTCATGTCGCGCGCTACGGCGAAGCAGTTGGGAGTCGAATCGAGCGCCCATGCGAGCAAGGGCCAGTACGATCAGCATGTGGTCCGCGTCACCGTGGCGGGTCGTAGTGTGGAAGGGCCCGTTTGGGTGCAGCCTGGTATGGCAGACGGCACGGTGGGAATTGCCCTGGGTTATGGCCGCAAGGTTACCGGGCGGGTCGGCGACGGCGTCGGAGTGGATGCGTATCCGCTGTATCTGAATGCGGCACGGCACCTCACGGCTGGCGGGGTCCAAAAGATTCCCCGCAAGTTCCGGTTGGGCGTGACGCAGGAACACGGAATGATGGAAGGCCGGCCGGTCGTCCGCGAAGCCAACCTGGAGCAGTATAAGACACGCCCTGATTTCGCGAAGGGGATGGACCTGGATGCGCACCTCCCCCATTACGTTTCGACGAAGACCGTGCCGGACGGGCGTAATCCGGGCCGGTTGCAGAATATATATGAGCATCCCTATGACCAGAATCCTGAGACTATGTCCAAGATTCACCAGTGGGGGATGGTCATTGATCTCGGGAAATGTGTCGGCTGCTCCGCGTGCGTGATCGCCTGTCAGAGCGAAAATAATATTCCCATTGTCGGAAAGGATCAGGTCTCCCGGGGTCGGGAGATGCACTGGATGCGCATCGACCGGTACTACTCGACCAATGCGGCGGAGGATCTGCGCGAGCGTGATCCGGCGGCGGATCCGGAGATGGTGACGCAGCCGATGTTGTGCCAGCACTGTGAGTCGGCTCCGTGCGAAAGTGTGTGTCCGGTGAACGCGACGGTCCATGACGAAGAGGGGCTGAATGTCATGGCGTACAACCGGTGCATTGGCACGCGGTATTGCGCCAATAATTGCCCGTATAAGGTTCGACGCTTCAATTGGTTCGATTACAACAAGCGGGAAACTGGCTATGGCAAGGCCCAGGACCAGCACCTGTTGAATTTCGGAAATCTTTACAAGGGTCCGTTTGCGGAAAACCGCAATGATTCCCCTCAATGGGAAATCGTGAAGCTGGTCAAGAACCCCGATGTGTCCGTGCGCATGCGCGGTGTCATGGAGAAGTGCACATTCTGCGTCCAACGGATCGAGCAGGCGAAGATCGCCCGCAAGGTGCTGGCGGGAAATAGCGGAGATGTCGCCGTCCTGGATGGAACGATCAAGACCGCCTGTCAGCAGGCGTGTCCCGCCGAAGCCATTGTGTTCGGTAATATCAGCGATCCCCACAGCACGGTGTCCGAATGGCGGAAGGATGCCCGGAATTATTCGGTGCTGGGGTTCTTGGATACTCGGCCGCGGGTGACCTATCTGGCGCGCGTTCGCAATCCCAATCCCGCGATGCCCAATGCCCGGTCGATGCCGGATTCCCTCCGCGACTACGAACTTTTCCGTCACGAGTCTCCATTTCAGCCCGCCCCCGGCCACGACCCGGGTCACGGGGCAGCCGCCAGTCCGAAGCATAGCTAACCGATTTCGTCCGATGATCGCCTTTGCCTCAATTCAGAAACCCTCGGAAAAGCCGCCATCCGTGCGTTTAGAATCCTTCTTCCTGTCGGAGGTGTTCTGTGGCTAAAGCCATCACCGCTCCCCTGCCGGCTCCCCACGGGCACACCGCCGCCGTCGTCAAGGCCGCCGAACCGCCTCGCGAACTTGCCCGTGAGCCGTTGGTGCTGAACAACCACTCGCTTGGGTGGATCACGAATGCCATCGCCGGCATCTGCGAAAACCCGATGCCCAAATGGTGGTTGCCGGCATTCGTCTTCTCGGCCGGCGGCGCCACGATGATGTTTGCGCTGATCGCCTACCTGATTTCCACTGGCATCGGCGTCTGGGGTCTGAACCAGCCAGCCGACTGGGCTTGGGATATTACTAATTTCGTCTTTTGGATCGGCATTGGCCACGCGGGGACGTTGATCTCTGCCGTGCTCTTTCTGCTTCGGCAGAAATGGCGCACATCCATCAACCGCGCCGCCGAGGCGATGACCATCTTCGCGGTCGTTTGCGCCGGCATCTTCCCGGTCATCCACACCGGCCGTGTTTGGTTTGCGCTGCTCTGGTTGCCGCCGATTCCCAATCATATGGATGTCTGGCCGCAGTTCCGTTCGCCCCTGCTTTGGGACGTCTTTGCGGTCTCGACGTACGGCACCGTCTCCGTGCTCTTCTGGTACGTGGGTCTTGTGCCGGATCTTGCCACGTTGCGTGATCGCGCCAAGACCACTCTGCGTAAGTTTTTCTACGGCTTCTTTGCTCTCGGCTGGTCGGGTTCAAACCGGCACTGGAGCAACTACGAAAAGGCCTACCTGATTCTTGCCGGCCTTAGTACCCCGCTCGTGCTGTCGGTGCACTCGATCGTGTCGTTCGACTTCGCGGTGTCGCAGGTCCCCGGATGGCACACCACCATCTTCCCGCCTTATTTCGTCGCGGGTGCCATTTTCTCCGGCTTCGGCATGGTGCTCACTCTGCTCCTGCCGATGCGGACACTCTTCAAACTCGAGGATATCATTACCGTCCGGCACGTGGAATTGATGTGCAAGGTGATCCTCGCGACAGGATCCATCGTGGGGTACGCGTACGGCATGGAATTTTTCATTGCCTGGTACGGTGGAAGCCCCTACGAGCTGTGGGCGTTTCTCCGCAACCGAGTGGCTGATCCATTCATTTTTGGCCCCCTTTTCAAGGTGCCTCCCGCTCCGTATTGGTGGGCCTACTGGATGATGATTAGTTGCAATGTCATCAGCCCCCACCTGTTCTGGTCGAAGAAACTCCGGACAAACATGGTGTTAGTCTGGCTGGTGTCGATCGTTGTGAACATCGGCATGTGGTTCGAGCGCTTCGTCATCATCGTGACGTCGTTGCACCGGGACTATTTGCCATCCAGTTGGGGTTACTTCAACCCCAGTTGGGTGGACATCTGCACCTTCGCAGGAAGTTTTGCGCTTTTCATGACGCTCTTCTTATTGTTTATGCGGTTTCTCCCGGTCATCGCCATCAGCGAAGTCAAGGGCGTCACTCCGCAAGCCGACCCTCATCACCCGTTGGGCGGCGCGAAGGGGCATCATTAACAACCAGGCAATTGTCGACGAGACATCTAATTTTACGACGCAAGCCATGAACATGGAAATGACAGCAAGGCCCCACAGCCTGCTCGCCGAGTTTCAAACTCCGGCCGATGTGATGGCAGCCGCCATTCAATGCCGCGATGCCGGCTTCTCAAAATGGGACGTGTATTCACCGTTCCCGATCCATGGGATGGATCAGGCCATGGGTGTTAAGAAATCACAGGTCGGCTGGTTCACGTTCACCGGCGGATTTATCGGTTTCTTCTCCGGCATGACCATGATCTGGTGGATGAACCAGTACAACTACCCGCTGGTGGTTGGCGGCAAGCCGTTGTTTACACCGTTGTACGCGTTCCCGGTGTCATACGAAATGACGATCCTGCTAAGCGCCTTCGGAACTCTCTTCGGGCTGGCGTTGTTGTGTGGCCTCCCCCGGTTCTATAACCCGCTCTTCCGAAACAAACGCTTCAAGAAAGCCACTGACGACACCTTCTTTATCTGTATCGAGGCCGCGGATCCCAAATTTGCCCAGGCACGAACGCTGCTGGAGAAGACGGCTGCCAAGAATGTGGAACTAGTTGAGGACTGATATGCCCAAATTTCTCGCCTGGTTTTTCACGATTTGGGCTCTGACGGTGATCGCCGTCATGGCTGTCGCCGGATTCCGCGGATCCATGTCACGCCGGCCGCCCATTGAAATTTTTCCGGACATGGATCGCCAGCCCAAGCTTCGCCCTCAGACCACCACCAAGTTTTCCGGTTTCGCCGACGGACTTTCTTCCCGGCTGCCCGTCGCCGGCACCATTGCCCGTGGTTCGAGCTACGCCGATATACCCGAAAATACCGGCAGGATTCCCGGCACGACCAACTTCGTGGAGGCGATTCCTGTCGCCATCAATGCGCAATTGGTGAAACGGGGACAGGAACGGTTCAACATCTATTGCCAGCCCTGTCACGGCCTTCAGGGTGACGGCAAAGGGATCACGAGTCGGTTCGGTATGGGTAACGTCGCGAACCTTCACCAAGACAAGCTGATCAAGACGCCTGACGGCGATCTCTTCACCACCATAACGCTCGGCAAAAGCACGATGAAGGGATACGGGGCGCAAATTCCCGTGGCCGACCGCTGGGCAATCGTTGCTTACGTCCGCGCGCTGCAAGTCAGCCATTATGGCTCCAAAGACGATGTGCCGGCAGATCAACTTTCGAAAATAAAATGAACCAACCATGAAATCTTCCCCATCCCTCATGACGTGGTTCCTTTCGCTCCTTGCTTGCGCCGGGTTGTTCGCATTTTCATCTGTCTCCGTTGGAGCCGCCGCGGAACATGACACTGCGGCTCCAACCGTTCACACGGATGCCTCAACCGCTACGACGAACACTCCCGAAGGAACCTCGGACCACCACGAGGCAGCTCCGCCCTCCTTGGGACAACAGTTCCTCTACAGCTATCTCACGGCCTACATGTTCTGCCTGAGCATAGTCATGGGCTGCTTCTTCCTGGTACTCATTCATCACATGTTCGATGCTGCCTGGTCGGTGCCCATCCGGCGAGTGACGGAGCAGGTGGCGTGTCTGATACCGGTGCTGGGGCTCCTCGCCCTGCCGCTGTTGATCTTCGCGCCTTCTGTGTTTCCCTGGATGAACATCGATCCAGCCACGGATCATGCGCTCAATGTCAAGAAGGCCTGGTTCAACCGACCTGTCTGGACGGTGATTCTGGCACTGATCTTTTCCCTGTGGACTTTCATGGCCTTCCGATTCCGGAGTTGGTCGATCGCCCAAGACAAGGATGGCGCGGCGATTTGGACCCGTAAAGCGCGGGTCCAGGCGGCATGGGGTATCTTCGTCTTCGCCTTTACGCTGACCGCCGTTTGCTTCTCGCTGATGAAGTCCTTGCAGTATCAATTCTTCAGCACGATGTACGGTGTTTATTACTTCGCGGGCAGTGTTTGGACCACCTTGATCACGATGTATGTTGTCACGTTATGGTTGAGCCAGCCGGGGAGACCGTTGGAAAAGGTGATCTTCTACCGGCAGAAGCATGATCTCGCGGTCCTGTTCTTCGGGTTCACAGTTTTCTACGCCTATATCCACTTTTCTCAGTACTTCCTGATATGGAATGCGGCGATGCCCGAGGAAACTTTCTGGTACGTCGATCGGGAGCGTGGAAGCTGGAAATGGGTTGGCATGCTGATCCTCTTCGGCCACTTCATCGTTCCATTTGTCATCCTGCTGAATCAGGACATCAAACATAACTTGGCCGTGATGCTGCCGATTGCGGTGTGGGCATGGTTGATGCATTACGTTGACATGACCTTCAATGTCATGCCGGTCCTATATCCGCGAGGGCTTCATTTGACGCTTCTCGATCCCCTCTGCTGGTTTGGCATGGTGGTATTCCTGGGAGGGGTGTTCTGGAAGAACTATCTGAAGGCCGCTCCGTATCCCCTGAAGGATCCGCGGCTTCTCGAAGCAATCACCCATCACGAGATTCCTGCGGCCAGTCAACCCGCCGCCCATCGCTGATCATGAGCAAGAATTCCTGCTGTTCCGATAATACGAAGAGCCTGATCGCCGGGTTCTTCGGGGTGTTGGGTTCCTTTCTGATCGTGGGGGTCCTCGCATGGCTCCTGGTCCGCAGGGCCGACGTGGGCCCGGTGGACGCCGCCCGAGCGGAGATCCGAAAGAAAGCCCTGGGAGAAATTCGTTCTGCGGGCCTCGAAGCCATCACCTCGTATAAAGTCGAGGACATCAACAAGGGCTGGTACCGCTTGCCCGTAGCCCGAGGAATGGAGATCGTCGCCGAGGAATGGAAGAATGCAGCAGCCGGTCGCGCCAAACTCCTGGAGCGGTATGAAAATTCGCAGAAAAAGATCAGCTTCGAATAGCCGCTGGCACTGGCCCTGTAACCCATGAGCCCAACTGGAACTATTGCGAAGACGGATGCCCTGGCGGATAGCCCGCCCGCTCCCCCTCCTTTGGCGGAGCTCGATGCCTCCTGCCAACTCCCCGTGCTCTACTTTCTATTGAGCGGACTCGCCTGGCTGCTCGTCGGATCCTTGCTGCAGTTCGAGGCCGTCGTTCGGCTCTTGTTTCCCGACTGGTGCGCCATCTGCCCAGCCATGAGCTATGGACGATTAGTACCTGCCGCTGAGAATGCGCTGGTCTACGGATTCGCCTCCCAGATGGGGCTCGGAATCGGATTGTGGCTGCTGGCCAGGCTCGGCCGAACTCCGTTGGTGGCTCCCGGTTTAATTGCTGCGGGCAACGTGCTGTGGAATCTTGCCCTGACCGTTGGGATCCTCGCGATTCTTCTAGGAGATGGCACCGGGCACGCCGGGCTCGAAATGCCGGCGTATTCGCAGTGGATGTTGCTGGCCGCTTACATGTTTGTTGGAATCTGGGCTGTACAAACATGGGCGCATCACTCCTCCGGTCCACTCTATGCATCGCAATGGTTCTTACTGGGCGCCTTGTTTTGGTTTCCGTGGCTGTTGACGACCGCTCAGCTTGTGGTGGTGACGTTTCCGGGCCGAGGCGTTTTGCCGGCAATCACTGCAGCTTGGTTCGTGGGGGGGATTCAGCACCTGTGGCTGACGCCACTCGCGCTGGCTGCGATCTATTACTTCATTCCCGTGATCACCGGCCGCCCTCTGCGGAATTATCATCTTGCGGTCATCGCCTTCTGGTCGCTCGCTTTGTTCGGCGCTTGGAGTGGTCCCGCCCGGCTTATTGGCGGCCCTGTCCCGGCGTGGATCGTGACTTCCGGAATTGTGGCGACGGTCCTGCTTCTGATCCCGGTAACAATCGTCGCATTGAATACCTGGCCGGTTCTCGGTTCCCGATTGGGTCAGGTCTGTCAAAATCAAGTGCTTCGATTCCTCGCGGTGGCTGTCGTTTGCTTCGTCCTCGTTAATTTGGGGAACGCTGTGAACGCATTCCGTTTTCGAGCGGCGGTGACACACCTGACACTCAATGAGTGGGCCCGTAGCTTCGCGTTCCTGCACGGATTTGTTGCTCTTACGTTCTTGGGTGCCGCCTACCACGTTGTGCCCCGGTTGATGCGCCGTGACTGGCCCTCCCCGCGGCTTGTGTCTGTGCACTTCTGGTTCTCGATTCTGGGCTTGGCCTTGGTGGTGATCCCCGCGGCCGTGGACGGACTCCGACAGGGCCGGGAGTTGAATGACGCCACGGTGCCGGCGGCAAGAATCTTAGAGCAATTGCGATCGGTTTTCGGTTGGCGTGTTTTGGGGCTCACCCTGATGGGCGCCGGAAATCTCGCTTTCGTGACCAATTTCGCCTGGCTTCTCGTTCGCTGCTGGACTCCAGGATTCAAGTCAGCCGTTGCGTTCTTCGCTAACGAAGCCGCGAAATCCGTGACTGCCAGGTAATCTATGAATCACGGTCCGCTCATTTTCCTCGGAATATTGTTTACCTTCGCCTCGGCGTGGTGCGGCCTGGTGTTGGTTCCCCACCAGCAACTCGCAGATCTGGCCCCTAATGTAAGTGAGGAGACCGGGCAATCCTTTCCGCAGGCGCGTCCGGGGGATGCGGCCCAGGGGGCGCGGCTTTATACATCGCTCGGTTGTGTGGCGTGCCATACGCAGCAGGTCCGACCTGAGGACGGCGGGGGAGACATCGCCCGCGGTTGGGGATCCCGACGAAGCGTGGCCCGAGATTATCTGTACGACATGCCGTTGCAGTTGGGCAACCAACGTCTGGCGCCGGATCTAGCCAATTATGGAGAGCGCCTGGGGACTAATCCTCCGCCCTATCTCCATTTGTATAATCCGCGCGCGGTGACGGCGGGCTCCTTTTGCTCGGCAAATCCCTTTTTGTTTACACGGCGAGCGACGAATAACACATTGTCCCCCGACGCACTTCGTCTGCGCAAAGGTTTCGAAATTGAGGTTGGCTCGGAATTAGTGCCGACGCGCGAGGCGGATCAGTTGGTCGCGTACTTGCGGAGCCTTCGGTTTGCCGTGGGCTTGCCCGAGGCTCCCTTGAAGACGGCGGAGGAAACCAAATGAGCGATCCCGTCCGGAACTATTCAGTTCCCCCCGCCCACCTCTCTGAGTCGCATGACGTCAGGGGCATGCATGCGCGTCTGCTCGCCGATTCGGAGGCGGGTCTCCGGGGTTTCTCTTCGTTCAACCTGGGACTCGGAATCCTGGCCGCGGGAATGGTCTTTTGGGGCGGAAGCTACCTGAGTCACTTCAGCGGCCGGTTCGACGGCAATGAGTTTAGCGAGATTCCAGCCCCTCGTTCATCGGGCGGTTCTGGTGGCTCCGTCGATCCGGATGCCAAGGTCAGAAAACAAGGCAAACAGATCTACGCCGCTATCTGTGGTCTCTGCCACAACGACGATGGCATGGGTAAGGACGGCATCGCCCCGCCGTTGGTCGGATCCGACTGGGTCAATGCGGAAGGTGTCGAACGAATGGTTCGGCTTGTGCTGCATGGCCTGCAGGGACCCATCAAGATCAATGCGACGACTTCATTTAACATTCCGGCGCAGTCGATGCCGCCTCAGGCCGACGCGGTGGGAAGCGACGAGAATATCGCTGCCGTCCTTACCTATGTGCGCTCTTCGTGGGGTAACAAGGGCTCTGCCGTAAAGCCGGAAGCGGTTAAGGCTGTTCGAGCGGCCGTCGCCGACCGCAAGATACAATGGGCTGTCTCCGAACTTGAGCAGATTCCAGCGGGTGGCGCTGCGCCTATGATTCTGACCCCGGAGCAGTTGAAAGAACGACTCAAGGCCCTTCCTGCGGACCAGCTCAAGACCGTATTACAGGATTTGTTGAAGTAGGGATCGGTGGTTTACCGAACGAACGCGGGTATTGTTTTCCCCGCTATTCTCCTTCCCCTGGGTACTAGGTGATTTTGACGAACCTCGCATTTCGCCCTGCAGTTTTTCATGGGATTCACGGCCGGTGTGCAATAGCCACAGACCCCCATGGAATCAAAGTTGCCTTTTCGCGTGCTTCCCGTAACTCTGGTGACACCGAAAGCACTATGGATGATTCACCGCACACGCCGAGTTCAGATCGGCGCGAGTTCTTCAAAAAGGCGTCTGCCATCGTGCTGGGCGGAGTCTCGACGGCAGTTCCCGTTGCGGCGGGCGTTCAATTCCTGCTGGATCCATTGGGACGCAAGGCTGGCGCAGGTGAGTCTATTCGCGTGACGACCCTCGACGCGTTGCCTGTCGATGGTGTTCCCCGGCAATTTTCGGTGGTGGCGGGACGATCGGATGTCTGGAATCGCTATCCCGCTTCGCCGGTCGGAGCTGTGTATTTGCGACGCGTCGTGGAAAACAAGATCGAGGCGCTTCATGCGGTGTGTCCGCACGCAGGTTGCTTTGTCGACTATGTGGCGGGCCAAAGCGGATTTCTCTGTCCGTGCCACAACAGCAGATTCGCGCTCGACGGCAGGATTTCGGACGCCAAGAGTCCGAGTCCCCGCGGGATGGACACCCTCGAAGTGGAAGTGCGAAACGGGAATGAAGTGTGGGTAAAGTTCCAGAACTTCCACGCGGGACATCCGGAAAAAGTTCCCGTTGCATGAAGCGCCTTCTGGACTGGCTTGATCATCGCACGGGTGTAAAGAAACTTACGCACGAGGTGCTGTACGAAAACGTGCCCGGCGGGGCACGGTGGCGTTACGTGTGGGGCAGCACGCTGACGTTTGCGATCTTTGTTCAATTCATTACCGGTGTATTTCTCTGGATGGCCTACAGCCCGAGTTCGCAGACGGCCTGGGAAAGCGTTTATTACATCCAGCATCAAATGACCGGTGGCTGGCTGTTGCGAGGCATTCACCATTTCACGGCGCATGCGATGATCATCTTGCTCGCGCTGCATCTCATGCAGGTGTTGATCGATGGCGCGTACAAAGCTCCGCGCGAAGTGAACTTCTGGACGGGTCTCGTGTTGCTCGTGCTCGTCCTCGCGTTGTCACTCACGGGCTACTTGCTGCCATGGGACCAGAAAGGTTTCTGGGCCACCAAAGTGACGACAAACATCGTCGGCATCTCTCCGATGATTGGCCCGGCGATGCAAAAACTGATCGTCGGCGGCGCGGACTACGGACATCACACGCTCACGCGATTCTTCGCGTTGCACGCGGGTGTCCTGCCCGGTCTGATCGTCGCGGTGGTCGTCGGGCACATTTATCTTTTCCGCCGACACGGGTTGACGCCGAAGCAACCCCTGCGCCGACGCGATGCGGCTTTCTGGCCGGACCAAGTGCTCAAAGACACAGTGGCGTGTCTCGGTGTGCTCGCGGCAGTGCTGTTCCTGATCGTTCGTCCGCGATTGTTTTCGGCGGACGCGCCGCTCGGCGCCGAACTGGGTGCGCCGGCAGATGGATCGGAAGCCTACTCTGCTGCGCGACCGGAGTGGTATTTCCTGTTTCTATTTCAATTTCTTAAATACTTCCCCGGCGAAAGCGAGGTGTGGGGCGCGATTGTGATTCCCAGTCTGGCGATGGTGGGAATTTTCCTGATGCCGTTTCTCGGCCAGTGGAAGCTCGGCCACCGTTTCAATATCGGCTCGTTGTGCGCACTGCTACTAGGGGCCGGTCTGCTCACCTACCTTGCTTATGCGCAAGATCGCGCCGACCCGTCCTATCAACTTGCCGTTCGGCAGGCAGACCAAAACGCCGAGCGGGTGGTCACTTTGGCGCGCGCGCGGGGTATTCCCCCGACGGGCGCGCTTGAGTTGCTGCGGGACGATCCTCTTACGCAAGGCCCAAAACTATTCGCGAAGAACTGCGCCAGTTGCCATCGCTTCGACGGCCATGATAGCCGCGGCGAGGTGCCGACGGAAACGCACGAGATCCGGACCGGAGAGACCCTGGCTGGAATTGCCAGCACGAACCAAATGACGGTGCAGGCGCTCCGCGATCTCAATCCGCGCTTGGGCGATAAACTTGTCCCTGGCGAAAAGTTGGCGGTTCATCCGCCGCCGACTGCTGCCGACCTGAAAGGATTTGCCAACCGCGATTGGATCGCTGGCTTGCTCGATTCGGACCGGATTGTCAGCGCGCACTACTTTGGCGGCACCAAATTCAAGGACGGGCGGATGGCGCGCTACGTCACGAAGGATGTCGCCCGCTTTACTCCCGCGCAGAAAGAGCAATTGAAGGAAGTGATCGTCGCGCTGTCTGCGGAAGCAGGATTGAAGTCGCAAGCGGAACCGGATCGGCGTGACGGGGCAGTCATCGAAAAAGGACGCCAACGGATGACGAACGACGAGATGCGCTGCACGGAGTGCCATCAATTCCACAAGCCGGACGAGGACGCGACGGGACCGGATCTCACGGGTTACGGCTCGCGCGAGTGGCTCGTAAGTTTCATTTCCGACCCGGCGCACACGCGCTATTACGGAAAGCGCAACGACCGCATGCCCGCGTTCGCTCAAAACCAACGGCTGACTCCGCACAGCATTGAGTTGATCGTGGATTGGCTCCGGGGGGACTGGCATGAGTCGCCAAAAGACACGCTCAAGTAACCTGGGCGAATTGTGAGGACTCGGGCGGAGCGGGTTGGAGGGTGCGAACGATCAATTTCCCTTCTTGCATCCTGCCGCTGGCCTTGACGCGGCTCGCCGTGCAAGCTGGGCGGCGTGACCTGTTTCCTTACGGGCGGCTCCGGATTCATCGGCGCCAATCTTGTTCATGAACTGGTGGCTCGTGGCCACCGGGTGCGGGCCCTATTGCGGCCAGGGGCGGACTTACGGGGACTTGAGGGAGTCGACTACGATCGCGTCACCGGGGATATCACGGACCGTTCGGATGACCTCGCCGCGCTCATGCGGGGTTGCGACTGGTGTTTCCACGTAGCGGCCCGTTACGCTCTGTGGCTTCCGGACTACGGTCCGATGTACAAGGCAAATGTGGTGGGCACGCAAAAAGTGATTCGGGCCGCCGTGAAAGCAGGTTGCTCGAGGATTGTCTATACGAGCACGGTGGGGTGCATCGGACTTCCGAAACAGGACGCCTCAGGGAATGTCACACCGACGGATGAGCGAACCCGGGTGAGCGAGGCCCAGATGTCCAATCACTACAAGCGCTCCAAGTGGCAGGCTGAAGTGGCCGCACGTCAACTGGCGGAGACCGGGGCACCGGTTATCATAGTGAACCCCTGCGCGCCGGTTGGCCCCCGCGACGTGAAACCGACACCGACGGGGCAGGTCCTCGTCGACTTCTTGAATCGAGCGATGCCGGCCTATCTCGACACAGGACTGAACTGGGTTTCGGTTCGCGATGTCGCGGTTGGACACATCCTGGCGGCGGAGAAAGGCCGCGTGGGCGAGAGGTATATCCTGGGAAATGAATCCGGCAATTGGACACTGAAACAGGCATTGCATGTGCTCGCGGAAATCACGGGCGTGCCCCCGCCGCGATTCCAGGTTCCGTTCATGATTGCACTCGGGGCGGCTCATGTGGACGAATTGATCTCACGCCTGACGCATCGCCCGCCGAGGGCACCCCTTGCCGGGGTTCGGATGGCGCGGTACAAAATGTGGTTCAGTCCGCGCAAGGCGGTGCAGGAGTTGGGGTTGCCCCAAACTCCCCCGCAACAGGCGTTACAGGAAGCCGTCGATTGGTTCCGCACCCACGGCTATGTGAAAAACAAATGAGACCGGTCCTCCCCTAGATGGCTGTGGGCAATCGCAGAGCCTTTCGAACGGGTGTTAAGAAAATAGATCCAGCTGCGGCGGCGGTGTCAGCTCTTGAAGTTTGTTTCGTTCGGCTCGATGCCGCTGGCCACGGCGGGGTTGGCCTTCCGGGGTCAGCTCCGACTCTTCGAGATTGCGGAGAATCTCCTTGGCGCGGTCGATGACGGATTTCGGCACACCTGCGAGACGCGCCACCTGGATTCCGTAGCTCTTGTCGGCGGCGCCTTCTACGATCTGGTGCAGGAAGACGATCTGATCGTTCCATTCGCGGACTGCGACATTATAGTTTCGGACGCGCGGCAGCTTGATGGCCAGCTCGGTCAATTCGTGGTAATGGGTCGCGAAAAGAGTTTTTGCGCCAACCTGATGATGCAGGTGTTCGACGATGCTCCAGGCGAGACTCAAACCATCAAACGTGCTCGTGCCGCGGCCGATTTCGTCGAGGATTATTAGGCTGCGGGCGGTGGCGTTGTTGAGGATGTTGGCGGCCTCGCTCATTTCGACCATGAACGTGCTCTGGCCGCGCGACAGATCGTCGCTGGCGCCGATTCGAGTAAAGATGCGGTCGAGCAAGTCGATGCGAGCCCGCGTGGCCGGGACGAAGCTCCCGGTATGAGCGAGCAGGGCGAGCAGCGCCACTTGACGAATGTAGGTGCTCTTGCCGGCCATGTTGGGGCCGGTCATGAGAGCTAATTGGACCGCGGGTGTGCCGGTTGTTGTAATGCCTAGTCGTGTGTCATTGGGAACGAACCGCTCGCCGCCGCCAGCGGCTAAGGTTTGGTCAAGGACGGGGTGTCGGCCTGCTTCGATCTGCAGGATTCCTTCATCGCCGACATGAGGTCGGATCCAGTCGTGCAATCGGGCGCTTTCGGCAAAGGCTGCGAGGACATCCAGTTGGGCGATGGCCGCCGCGGTTTGTTGAATTGGCCGGAGCATGGCGAGAACCTCCTCCCGGACTTTGAGGAACAGTTCGTACTCGAGTTTCTCGGCCCGTTCCTGTGCGCCGAGAATCTTCGACTCCATCGCCTTCAATTCCGGCGTGATGAACCGTTCGCCATTGGCGATCGTCTGTTTGCGGGTGTATTCCGGCGGAACCTTGGACAGGTTGGCTTTGGTGATCTCGATGAAATAGCCGAATACGGAATTAAAACCGACTTTGAGGGACGGAATCCCGGTGCGGGCAATCTCGTCTTGCTGCAGTCGGGCAAGCCATTCCCGCCCGTCGCGCGAGGCGGCCTTTAATTCATCGAGTTCGACGCTGAATTTTTCGCGAATGAGGCCGCCCTCTTTGACTGCCAACGGGGGTTCGTCCGTGATGGCGTGGGCGAGCAGTTCCACGAGGGCGGGTAGCTCGCATAACTGCGACGTGAGATCCGCCAGCAGGCTGTCGAATGGGATCGCCGGCTCTTCGGGTACCAGATCCCGCAGGGATTCCTGCGAGGCTGCGGAGGGGGTTCCTGCGAGCTGAAGGAGAATTCCGCGAATGGGCGGTACTTGTTCCAACGCCATTCGGAGCGCTTGCAGGTCACGGCCGTTTCCACTGCCGAGACTCAACCGTCCCAGGGTTCTCTCAAGATCCCGGACGCCCGCAACCTTGGTGCGAAAGGCTTCCAGCGCGCCAAGATGATCCAGCCAAGTTTGGATGGCCTCCTGGCGAGTGTGGATCGCGGTGGTTGCGGATAGCGGCTGGGTCAGCCAGTCACGAAGCCGACGAGCCCCCATGGGCGTTACCGTTCGGTTCAAGGCGCCGAACAGCGTGATATTGCGGGCTGAATCACGATTCAATGGCTCCAGGATTTCCAGATTGCGCAGGGAAATGCTGTCCAGCACCAAGTGATCCGTAACCTGATAACATAGGAGCCGGGTGAGATGAGCCACATCCCGTCTCAAGTGCTGGACAAGATAGTGCAGCACGGCGCCAGCGGCGCCGACGGCTGCGGGGCGGTTGCGGAGGCCAAACCCGTCCAGTGTGGCGACCTTAAAGTGTTCCCGGAGCGTGAACACAGCGGTGTCTGCCTGAAATGTCCAGTCTTCGTGACCATTCGGGTGGCCGCGCACCTCCGCCAGGAGATCCCGCAACGTATTGTCTGCGGACGGATAAATCAGTTCCGCGGGCCGCAGTCGTTCGAGTTCTGTCAGGAGGCCCCTGGAGTCTTCGAGTTCTGTGACTCGAAAATCGCCGGTGGTGAGGTCCACCACGGCGAGGCCATAGGCCTTTCCCACCGCGCAAGCGGAGGCCAGAAAATTGTTACGCTCCGCGACGAGGATACGATCGTCCGAGTGAGTTCCCGGGCTGAGAATCGCGGTAACCTCCCGGTGCACCAATTTTCCGGGTGTGGCCTCCTCCACCTGATCGCAGATGGCGACCTTTTTGCCGGCCTTCAAGATGCGGGTAATGTATCCGTTGGCGGCGTGGTGCGGGATGCCGCACATGGGAACAACGCCGCGCTTGGTGAGAGCGACGTTTAGGAGTTGAGCTCCCTCCTGGGCGTCTTCGAAAAACATCTCGTAGAAGTCACCAAGGCGGAAGAACAGAAGGGTATCCTTGGGCAACTCCCCTTTGATGCGCCGATATTGGGCCATCATGGGTGTGAGCGGCGATTCGGAGGACATTCGACGAAAGGTTCAATGACCTTGGCCGAAAACCAAAGCGGAAATGCAGCCACCGGATACCTCTGTGGCAGTCTTCTAACGCGTGCGTGCGGATCCAGCGCGAGCAATCTCGGCGGTTTAGCGCGGATCTGGGTCGCCATTTTTCCTGCCCGACGCTCTCGACTTCCATTGTTTCCCCTGCTACACAACCGGGAATCGCCTTCCGGCATTTGAGCCGGTGGCTGCTTTAACATTATGAAACTTGCTGTTTCCACACTCGTCGCCGCCGGACTTCTGTCCGCATTCCTTCACGCAGAAGATCCTGCGCTGTCCAACCCCGAAGCTGCCAAACTGCTCAAGGATACAAAGGACCGCGTGGGTTACGCCTACGGCCTGAATATCGCCACCATGATGAAGCGGCAGGGAGCCGAGATGAATGCCGACATGCTGAAGCGCGCCATTGACGATGTCGCGGCGGGGAAGACTCCGTTGCTGAATGAGACGGAGGCCCGCCAGGTCATGACGTCCTATCAACAGGATCTCCGGACCAAGGGCGAAGCCAAGAAAAAGGAACAGGGCCAGAAGAACAAGATTGAGGGCGCGAAATTCCTCGAAGAGAACAAGGGCAAAGAGGGGGTCAAAACCACTGCCTCCGGTCTTCAATACAAAGTGCTGAAAGAAGGAGACGGCGCGATGCCCAAGGCCGATGACACGGTGGTTACGCATTACCGCGGAACGCTGATCAGCGGTACGGAGTTCGACAGCTCGATCAAACGCGGCCAGCCGGCTGAATTTCCAGTCAATGGCGTTATCAAAGGATGGACCGAAGGGCTGCAATTGATGAAGAAGGGTTCCAAATGGCAGCTCTTTGTGCCGTCCGAAATCGCCTACGCCGAACGGGGTGCGGGTGCGGATATTGGTCCGAATGCCACCCTAATCTTTGAAGTGGAGTTGCTCGACATCAAGGTCAAGCCGGCATCGGCTGCCATCCAGGGCGGCCAGGGGGTTGTGACGAGTGACATCATCAAGGTGCCGAGCGCGGAGGAGCTAAAAAAAGGAGCCAAGATCGAAGTGATCAAAGCGTCGGATGTTGAAAAGCTTCAGAAGGAATCGGAGGCCGCGAAGGGGAAGAAGTAGCAATGGCTTCGGTCAAACCGTTTGCCGCCCTCCGGCCATGCTCCGGACTCGCACGAAACATTTGTGAACTGCCGTACGACGTGATGACGTCGGACGAGGCGCGTCTCGTTGCCCAGGGAAACCCGTTGAGTTTCCTCCACGTTAGTAAACCTGAGATTGATCTTCCGCCAGGCTCGGACCTCTACTCACCCGCCGTTTACGCGAAAGGACGGGAGAATTTCACCCGTCTCATTCGCGACGGCAGTCTCGAGCAGGATTCGCAACCGGCCTTTTATCTGTACCGCCAGATCATGGGGCAACATGCGCAGGTCGGACTGGTCGCCACGGCCAGTTGCCAGGAGTACCTGGATGAGGTGGTCAAGAAGCATGAACTCACCCGACCGGACAAGGAGGATGATCGGGTTCATCACATCGAAACGCTCAACTCGCAGACCGGTCCCGTGTTTCTCACCTACCGGTCGGTTCAGGCGATCGACGATTTTGTGGCGCGGCACCGGGTGGGTGCTCCAGCGGTGGATTTTACTGCCACAGACGGCGTCCGGCACACCTCGTGGAACATCACCTCTCAGGCCGACCTCCGGTTCATTGAGACCGAGTTCGCGAAGATTCCATTTCTATATATTGCCGACGGACACCATCGCAGTGCGGCGGCGGCCCGGGTGTTTCAGAAGCGTGGCGGAGCGGGGCAGTCGGGCCGGTTTCTCTCGGTGATATTCCCGCACGATCAGATGCAGATCTTGCCTTACAACCGGGTGTTAAGAGATCTAAACGGGCATAACGCGGCCGGATTGCTGGCGAAGCTGGATGGCATTTTTCAAAGAGTACCCGGGGATAGCTCTCGGCCGGCACGAAAGCATCAACTTGGACTCTATATTGAAGGGCGATGGCTCGGGTTGGCATTTCGCGAAGCCGTTACCCAAATGCTGGATCCGGTCGAAAGGCTGGATGTGATGTTGCTTCAGACTCGGGTTCTGGAGCCGCTCTTTGGCATTACGGATCCGCGGACGAGCAAGCGCATCAATTTTGTCGGAGGCATACGCGGCCCGGGTGAGCTGGAGAAACGGGTGAATGAAGGCGAATACGCCTGCGCATTTTCAATGTTTCCGACGGAGATTGAAGACTTGATGACCATTGCCGACACGGGTGGGATCATGCCGCCCAAAAGCACGTGGTTTGAGCCGAAGCTTCGCGACGCCATGTTTTGTCACCAGCTCTGAGGAGGGCACGGACCAGCGTGGGACAGCACGTCCCTTTCCGTTCTACCTAGAGTGCCGGGCTCGCCAACGACTGGATTAGCCCGGCGGTGAATAACATGCGCCAGATTGGAACTGTCCCGGTTGCCATCCCTTCGCCGGCCGGGTAAGGTCGGCGCCATCATGGCGCTGGACGAGACTGATTTTGTTGATCGTGACTATCAGAAGGCGCGCACCGGAGGCGTGGGGATTGGCTCCGGTGCCTCTGCCAGCGCTGGTTCCGGTGGAGGTGGTGGTATTGCGGCGGGCGCGGAGTCACGGGCCGATTCGCTGCGGCGGGCGCCGACCCGAGAGGAGCTCGATTCCCAATTGACCTCCACGCAACAGCAGCTTGCGAAGTTGCGCGAGACCCAAGAACAGCTCGAGCGGGCTCGCACAGCTGTGGAGGACCTGCGCCGCCGACGTGGTGAATTTCAGGCGGGCCGCGACGAACTCCGCCAGCAGCTGGGTCGGGGTGTCGGGTTGTTGGAAAAGGCGGAGTTTGAAAGCCGTCGGGATGCCGAACAATTGGGGCGGAGTTTGAGCGGGCTGAAGGAGGCGCAAGCCTTGGTCGAGAATCTGGACGAGCAGACATGGACAGACGATGACTGGGAGCAACAATTGGGCCGGGCGCTCACTACGATAGAAAATGCACACATGGAGTGGAACGGTGCGCGTCTCAAGTGGCCGATTTTGGATGGGAAGGGTTCGAGCGTTGCGGAGGCGCCGCCTCGGGTCGCGGCACTCGCCGGGATAAGCGATCTCCCGTTCACCAAACTGTGCCGTTTGGGGCTGGGGTTGACGTGGCCGCTGGTGGTCCTCGGAGGCTCAGCGCTGGGCGCCGCGATCCTCCTCTGGTGGCGGCGTTGAGGAACAGAGTATGCAATTGTTTGCACGTAAACCGGATCCGTTGCTCGATCGCACGAAGCGTCTGAATCTGGAGATTGCCCGTCTTGAGAAGGAGATTGCCTCCTTGAATACGGCTGCCGCTCCCGCCCCTACACCCCGATTGCGCTCGACAGCTTTTGGAAATGTAATCCGCCGACCCTCAATGGGCGGGGTGCCTCCGGGGCCCGTCCTTCCTCCCAGGGAGTCACGAGCGAGTCGCCCGGCACGCCCCGGGCGTCCGGCCCTGACCCATCCTACCATTGTTCCCGCCGACCCACGCGATCCGCATTTTAATGAGCTTGGGGTTCGGAAGTACGATCTCACAACCGCCTGGAAGCGATTGAGAATGCATCTGCGAGGGCCGACTTCGAATAATCCCCGCATGGTGAACTACCTAGCTGCAGGAAGTATTCAAGGGCTGCGGACGCTACGGTACGAACGGCGAGTTGCACGCAACCGATTTCTCGCCTTCTTCGTCCTGCTCCTGGTAATTCTCTGGGGTCTTGCATTTACTTGGTTTCGACAGCAGGCCCGCTGATTCCTCCGGATTCCTTGAGCGCAATCGTTAACGCTTAGCTCTTCCAAGTAGATTTTGTGAATATCTGTTTGACTAGGCTTTGGCCTTTTGTACCGTCGGCCTTCAGAAGAGGTTTTAGCCTCGGTCCCTCCTGAGCCCGGTGGGCGGTCATAAGACTCCACCGGGTTTTTTTTTATCCGCCTTCCGCCGCAGCTTTTGCATCAAGGTATCGGCGACCGTCGCGGTGTTCGTGCAGGGTCCCACCGCAATCCATTCGCAATCCATCTGGCCACGGAACCACGTGAGTTGCCGCTTCGCCAACTGCCGGGTGCGAACTTTTACTAACTCAATCGTTTCGCGAAGCCCGCGGACGCCGCCGAGAAGTTCAGCAACCTGTCTGTAGCCAATCGCCTGGAGTGCCGTTCGGTTCGTGGCAAGACCGGTGCCCAACAGTCGTTTCGTTTCCTCCACGAGCCCGCCGGCGAACATCTCATCGACTCGGTGGGCGATGCGCTCATGGAGGTCGCTGCGGTCGCGAACCAAACCGAAACAACGTCCCTTAAGGTCGGCAGGAATGTCCCCCCAACGCGCCCGCTGCAAGGAAAACGGCTGACCCGTGAGGCGAATTACTTCGACCGCACGCACCACCCGCCGACGGTTGTGGGGATCGATCTGATAGAATGTCACGGAATCCCGCCGTGCGAGTTCTTCCAGCAGGCTTTCAAGCGGCGTCTTGTCGAGTTCCGCGCGCAAGGAGGGATCCGCCGGGGGAGCCGATCCGAGTCCACCAAGCCACGCTCCAAAGTAGAGTCCCGTTCCGCCGCAAAGGATCGGGACCCGGCGGCGCGCCTGAATGTCCGCAACCGCAGCTTGGGCGAGTTTCACGAAGCGGGCGGCGTCGAAGGACTCCGTTAGTTCCGCGACATCGACAAGGTGTTGTCGGACGCGAGCCTGTTCGGCAATCCTGGGCTTCGCGGTTCCAATATCCATCCCCCGGTATACCTGCATCGAATCGACTGAAATAATTTCGCCCCCAAGACGACCAGCCAACTCCATGGCCACCGCGGACTTGCCGCAGGCCGTCGGTCCCACCACCAGGACTGGTGCAAAGGATGGCCCCGAGGAAGGGGACGTCGGGTGGCCGTCCATCGTTAGGACCCGAGGGGCGCTCGGGGGGTACCTGGACGTTCCAGCAGGGAAAGGAGAATCAGCAATCCGACGCCGGTGCAGATCGCGCTGTCAGCCACGTTGAACGCTGGGAACCCGATTTCCTGGCCACCTCGTGGGTGAAGGTGAAAATAAATGAAGTCCACCACGTACTGCCGTGCCGGAACCAGCCGGTCAACGAGATTACCTGAGATGCCGCCGAACAAGAGACCTAAGGCCACCTGTCCAGTTTTTCGCCCGGAATCAAAGCGAGTCCGAAAAAGCCACAGTAAGACTAGGGCTATCGCGGAGACGGCCGCGAGGGCTTGGTTGTTCCCACGAAACAAACTCCAGGCTGATCCCGTGTTGCCCCAGTGGACGAATTTGAAAAATCCGTCGATGACGATTCTCTCGGAACCGTACGGGAGGGTTTGCTCCACGATCCATTTTGTCAGCTGGTCGAGCGCCAAAATGATCACGCCCAACGATAGAATTCGCACTTTATCCGAAGGGATGCCAACGAGAACCGGGTTGCCAGCCATCGGCGGAACAGCGGCCTGACCGATCGGACTGGCGGATTGAATGGGTTCAGAGTTCACGGGAAAAGTAAGCTCAGATTCTAGCGAGCGTGACAACTCTAGTGTCAACCAACGCCTTTGAGCAACCCGAGCTTGGCACGAGGCGGTCGGTGGCTCAATGCTGACGCCATGTCCGCGTTTGACCGACTCTTGACGGCGACCATCGATCACCTCGAGGATCTCCGCAACCAGGGGGTCGAGTTTGTTCCCGTTTCGTCACGGACCCTCGATGAACTCTGCCGACGCCCGGCCCGTATCACGGTCTCTCCGTCACCCAGCTCTTCCACGCCCATGCCTCCCCGCAAACCGTCGTCCTCCGCCGTCGCACGCCGCTCGGAACCTCCGGCCAACCCAGTGGGACCCGCGCCCTCTCCACCGATTACTCTGCCCGCCGCCGGCGGGACCCTACCCCCAGCTCTTGCCCCGGCTGCGAAGGAGGCCGCGTTTTTGGCGCTGAGCAAGCGCGCCCGCGCCTGCACCCGTTGTCCTCACCTGGTTCGTTCGCGAAAAAACGTGGTCTTCGGGGTCGGAACACCGGACGCCCGGCTGTTGTTCGTCGGCGAGGCGCCTGGAGCGGATGAGGATGAACAGGGAGAGCCTTTTGTTGGTAAGGCAGGTCAGTTGCTCACGAAGATCATCCAGGCCATGGGATTGGATCGGAACCAAGTCTACATTGCGAACATCCTGAAGTGTAGGCCCGACACTCCGGGTCAATCCGCGGGAAACCGGAAGCCCACTTCCGACGAAATGGCGACGTGTGTTCCGTACCTGCACGAGCAGATTGACCTCATCCGCCCGGAAGTCATGGTCGCTCTAGGGGCGACTGCGGTGGAGGGCTTGCTTGGCAAAAGCTCGGTCGGCGTAGCGCGGTTGCGGGGCCACTGGCAGACATACCGGGGCATTCCGTTGATGCCAACGTATCATCCCGCTTACCTGTTGCGAAATCAGGCGCCTTCCGAAAAACGAAAGGTCTGGGAGGATATGATGACCGTGATGACCCGCCTGAAAATGCCGATCAACGAAAAGCAATTGGGCTACTTTCTGACGAAGTAATCCGGAAGAAAAGAGAGGAGGGACACGAGAGCACAGAGTCCAAGAGTGAACAGTGATAAAGGGACAAGTCAGAATGGCGCTTAGTTAAGGAAATGGCAGGATATTATTGGGCTTTTGGCTTGGTTTTAGCCGAATAAGCTCACCGGTGAGTTTATCTGGATTTTGAAATCGCTGAGGAATTCGCCAATGTGCTGGAGCCATCTGATGGAAGACTACTATCGCAACCTGTTGTCCACGTGTTATCTCGTAGGGTCAAAAAACTCATGCGGCCTCTCGGTAATAGAATTTCAGGAGGCCGCCGAGGCGCTCGCGAGTCTGTATATCCCCTGACATTTCACCGATCCGATCCTCGGGCTCTGGAAACAGGATTAGGTTACCCTTGCCTTGGTGATTTCGCTCCGCGTGGAAATAATTCACGTAGTTTTCATGGCAGGGGCGGAGAGAGCTTTCTCCGAAAAGAATCATTTTCGACAGGAGCTCGGTCTTTACAGATCGAATCCAGCGTTCGCAGTGGGCGTTCAGATTTGGACTCCGCGTCGGCAATGTCACCGCTTTGATACCGACGGCTTGGAGTATCCCGTCG
>SIBK01000105.1 GCA_009695205.1 Pedosphaera sp.
CAATTTACGAGCGCCCAATTCCAGGCACCGCTGCTGGCGGCCCAGGTGCGCCTGAGCATGGATGGGCGCGGCCGGGCATTCGACAACATCTTCGTGGAACGGCTGTGGCGCAGTGTCAAATACGAGGAGGTTTACCTCAAGGACTACCGCACGGTGACGGAGGCCCGCGAGGGCCTACAACTGTACTTTACCTTTTACAACCAACAGCGAATCCATCAATCGCTGGATTATCGCACGCCGCAGAGTGTGCATTTCTGCTCCGCCGTGAACCCGCAAGCGCAACGAACCTTTGACCGCAGGGGGGGGGCGCGAGCTAAGGCTCGGAGCTCGCCCCCCTGCTCGTTTATCTCCACGCCTTACACGGTGGACAGATCCAAATTTCCACCATCTAAAACTATCTCGAAATTGGTCTAGACAATGGGGAGCGGCTCAAAGGAAAATCTGCCCACATCTTAACCGCGGATCGTAGTCTCAGTGGTTTCGATTTCACCGGACTTCCTGACAATACGACTTGTTATGTAATTAGCTTCCCCGCGGGTGGGCAAAACGCCAATTGGGACCCCTCTCTTTGCCACGGTCCGAACGTGTGTGACCTGGGCTTCTCGGACGGCAGCGTCCAGGGGATCGGTAATGCAGGCCTTCTCCGCACCGTCCTCAGCATCAAAAGTGCCGACACCGTCGACGGCACCCTTCGTTTTTACGTTCCGTAGTAGTCCTGCCCGTTGCCTAGCCCGCGTACGCTGGGCTGGGAAGTCGGCTCACCGGTGGGCGGGCGGGATGCCCGCCGCCACCTGGCGTCAGGCATCCCTGCCGATAACCATCCGATGGGGTTACTTCGCAGCTTTGTCGTCGGCCGACTTGCCCTTCTTTTCCGCCTTTTTCCCCTTCTCGATCGCCTTCTTATTCGACCGTTCCAGATCGAATTTGGCGGCCATGATCACTTCTTCACCGGCCTTATTCTTGTACAGTCTGCCGTGGGCGTAGTCGCCCGGCTTGATTTCACCCAGAATCGCCGGCTTGCCAAGACGCGCCAGCTCAGACTTCGAGTCGAGGTGAATGATTCGAGCGCCCTCCTCTTTCTTGAGTGAGACCGTAATAGCCGTCTTGTCAACAGCACTCACTTCCCCCCAAAACTTATATCCCTCCTTCTTGGCTTTCTTGGTTTTCGTTGCGGTGGCGTCCACCGTGTCACTGGTGGCGGTTGTTGCCTTCTTGGTGGGGGCCTTGGCCGGATCTGCGGCCGCTTGACCGAGAGCGGAATTGAAGGTAAGCGTGGCAGCGATGACTGCCAGCGAGGTGAACTTAAGCAAGTGATTCATGAGATAGGTATTGAGTTGTCGTTAGTGTCGCGCCGAAAGGCCATTGAAGCATTACCAGGACTAGTCCCTACGGACTCCTGAGCCTTTCAAATCTGCCCACTCCACGCAACATACTTTGTGGCTGGCGCATCCCCTAAAGTTACATTCAAGGGTTTAGCCAGCGGATCCCGCCGGATCCCAGGACGGGTCAGATGTCGTCCCTGGCTTTCGCACCTTTGGATTTCGCCGTTTCCCCGGAACCCGGTGTTTAGTTACGGCCTGACGCAGCACGTATTCGATCTGCCCGTTGACGCTGCGTAATTCATCTCCCGCCCAGGATTCGAGCTCCTTCCAAAGATTCGGGCTGATCCGCAGCAGGAATGTCTTTCGTTCTTCCATCAAAATGTGCCTTCCAGAGCAGTCGTCCTCGTTTTTTTACTAACAACGGCTGCGCACATTGTTTAGGGGCTGATGCATCAGGGATTTGCTCCACTTTCCTGAGTCGAGACCACAGGAGAGCCAAATTGAGAATTGCACCTTCCGGGCGCCCACGGTTGAGGCTGACATTTCTTCAGAGCCTGGCTGGAGTCCAGTGTACAGCGGATTTCAATTGTAAAGCGTGCCAGTATTGACGACGGGTTGCACTTCGCTTTCCGCACAGAGAACCACCAAAAGATTACTGACCATGGCGGCCTTTCTCTCGTCGTCCAGGTGACCACATTTTTGCCAGCCAGTTCGCGCAAGGCCATTTCGACCATGCTGACGGCTTCATGCACAATTTTTTCGCGCGCCGCGATAATTGCCTCAGCCTGTTGCCGGCGAAGCATGGCTTGTGCAATTTCCGGGGCGTAGGCGAGATGGGTGACCCGGGCCTCTTCGACCAGAACGCCAGCGCGTTCAAGCCGGTTTTGCAACTCCTGTTTGAGAGTGGCCGCAAATTCATCCGAACCACTGCGCAGGGTGGTTTCGTTCTCTTCACCGTGATCATAGGCATACGACCCGGCGAGGTACCTCACGGCCGATTCGCTCTGGATGTTGATGTAGCGGCTGTAGTCATCGACATCGAAACCCGCCTGCGCGGTGTCCTTGACCTTCCAGACCACAACGGCGGCGATCTCAATGGGATTGCCGCGCTTGTCGTTCACCTTGAGTTTCTCGCTGTTGAAGTTGTGGGTGCGCAGGGAGATGTTTTGGCACCGCGAGTAAAACGGGTTCGCCCAATGAAAACCGCTGGTCCGCACCGTGCTGCGGTAATCACCAAACAAAATCAGAACCCGAGCTTCGTTCGGCTGGAGCGTGAAATGTCCGCAGAGGAACACAACGCCGGCGATTACGAGGGCAAGTCCCGTTAAGAATTCGGCGAGCGGAAAGCCAGCGTCACGCTGATTGACAGAAATGATGGCATGAATGAACAAGCTGATCCCGCCAAGCAGCAGGAGAAGATTCACCACGACCATCAACCAACCACTGACGGCGGTGGCGGCGATTTCAAACGTTATTTTTCGTGATCGGTATTTTCCATAAAATCATTCGGCCTTGTTCTTTGTTTCAAACAGTGGCTCTGAGATATCGAAATGATATTATAATGCAATCGCTTGTCAAACATGGATTCATGCATCCAATCAGCCGTCCATTTGGGAATTCCCCTAACTCCCTCCAATCGTGTCCTCTGCGCAATCCACAGTTTATTGTTTGAAACAGACCTATGATTTCCCTGGCAACCAAAGAATTCGTGTGTGGCGCAAACTAAGGCAACGCCCCCTCCGGTTTTCGAAGGAACGCCAGGAGGTCCGCGATGTCCTGCGCACTCAGCCCTGCTTCGATCCCCACCGGCATCAGCGAACGTCCCGTCGCTTTCAATTCCCGAATCCGGCTTCGTGCGAACGCCTCGTCGGGAGCCCCCGCATGCCTCAAGGTGACTCGCGTCTGAGTCTCACTCGCCAACAGTCCGGTGACGGTCTCCCCATCGGCGGTTGTGAGTTCCCATGTGATATAGTCCGGCGAGACTGCACGATTCGGGTCCAGAATATCGGTCAGCAGCGTCTCCGCTGGCCGGGTGGAAATCCCCGAAAGATCCGGTCCGACGCGTTGCCCTCGCCCCTGGACAAAGTGGCAGCTCAGACACAGGCGGGAAAAATGAGTGGCACCTTTCTGCCGGTCGCCAGTTAGCGAAAGGGCCGGCTGAAAACGGCCAACGACGCTCTCGCGGTCGGGGTCGACAGCCGTCACGATGCCGGGTGGCTTCGCCGTTTTCTCTGCCGATCGGCGCATCAGCAATCCGGAGATCCAAGGTGAGTTCGTTGACAGCGAACTGCTTGCGGCCGCGAGTCGGATCCAGCGGTTAGTCGTTCCGTTCGCAATCGCATCGAGCAACGGCTCCCGATCGTGTGGGTTGGAGAGGTTCCTTGCCGCCAATGCTGTCACGAGGCGGACGCGATCGTCCGAATCCCGTGCGAGACGTTGAAGGGCGGCGAGGGATAAACGGGAGTCTACCGGCTGTTTTTGTTTCGCATTTTGGAGTATGCTTTCGGGAAATTTCTCGAGCGAAAGCCAAACCCCCACCTCCCGGACCCGGGGTTCGTGATCGCGCGCTGCCTCGTGGAGAATTTCTGGGGTCAACCGGCCCAGAGTCTTCAGCGAGTGCAGAGCGGCGACTCGTGTCTCCGGCGCGCTTTTCCCTCGCACCAACTTCAATAAGCTCGACGAAGCGTTTTCCTCGCGTCGCTCAAGCAGCAGGCGCTGTGCGGTATCGCGAATCCACCCGTTGGAGCTTCGCAGCGTATAGACAAGATCGCGCGGAGTTCCATTCAGTTGGGCAAGCACCGTCTTCTCAGTTGGATTGGAATTAACCCTCCGACGCACGCGCCAGATTCGACCGTGTTGTTTTCCGGTGTCCCAAGTCACCTGCGCTCGGGTATCGAGCGCGACCCAATCGGGGTGTTCGACAAATTGGCGGTAAAAGTCGACGATGTATAAGGCGCCATCGGGTCCGGTCGCGAAATTGACTGGGTGAAACCACGGGTCGGTACTGACGAGGAATTCCGCGCTAACTTCGCGGCGCTCGGCACGGAAGGTGGGGCCATCTGGAACGACGACACGGCGGTGGACGAGATTGCGCAGGCTTTCGGCGACAAACACGCTGTTGCGGTAGGCGTCGCCGAGAGCGTTGCCGCGGAAGAAGGTCAATCCGCTGAGGGCATTGAAGTGGCTGGCGGACTCATTGTTAAAAACGAGTGGCGGCGCGGTTCGTGGAAAAACCTGGCCGTCATCCTCAGCGGGGAGGCAGTCCGACAGGACATCGCCCGCTGGAAGGTTTGGGTTGTTCGCGAGGAAATGATCCGGAAAAACCTCATGCCGGAGCGGGATGGTGTTCCATGAGAGAAAGCGGTTCCCCCAATCATCGCGTGCGAGTCCAAATTGGCTTCGGCCGGCGAGCGTTTCAAACTCGAGAGTGTCGGGCTTAAACCTGAAATCGCGACCCCGCAATGAAATCGGGGCGCCGGTTGGATCATTTCCGCGGCGAATCGCACCATCGCTTCGGCCATTGGCGCCATAGATCCAGCCATCGAGACCCCACGTTAGGCCGTTGACCCGGAGTTGTTGGTTTCCGGTGCCAAATCCGGTGAACAACACCCGGCGTTCGTCCGCGATTCCATCGCCGTTGGTATCGCGCAGGAACAGAATGTCGGGTGCCGCTGTGACGAGGACGCCGTCATTCCAGGGAAGCACCCCATTCGGAAAGGACAGCCCGCTGGCATAAGGTGTGGTGTGTTCAAAATCGCCATCGCTGTCGCGGTCTTCGAGTATGCGAATGGATCCACCCGTCGCGGCGTTCGGATAGTCGCGCATTTCGGCGATAAACATTCGTCCGCGTGCATCCCACGCGATTGCGACTGGGCTGACAATGTTGGGTTCGGCCGCAACAAGCTCGATCGTGAGCGCGGAGTCTGCCAGGACGAAGCTCGCGAGTTCATCGGCCGGCGACGCGGGCGCTGTGACCGCATGTCCTGAGGCAACGAACAACGTGAGGCCTAGTGACAGCGATGTCGTGACATCAAGCGAGGGGCGTGAGTTCATTGGGTTCGATGGTGAAGCGATTGTTCAGCACAATCCATTTTAACTTTTTCAACCACCTTCCTTCGCGGCTGTGGGACGATAGCTCCGTCAATCCGATCTGAATCCATGAGTGCAAAACGAAATTACCCCCTGCTGCTGGTGAGTCAGTTTTTAGGCGCCCTGGGCGACAATGTAATCCTGATTGTAATTCTAGGACAGTTGACGTTTCGATTTCGGCACGGCGAGATCACCGAGGCGCAATTGGGGAGTGCGAACGCGGTGTACACGAGCCTGCTCTTCGTTCCGTTTTTTCTCCTGGCCCCGCTGGCTGGATTTCTCAATGACCGGTTTCCCAAGACCTACTGGTTGCTGGGTGGGAACGGGGTCAAATTTCTGGGGACACTGTTCGGCATGCTGTCGATCATGGCCGGGGGGATGGCACGCGATTGGGGGCAGGGCATCGGCTATCTCATTGTCGGGATCGGCGCCTGCATCTACTCCCCGGCAAAATACGGAATTCTCCCGGAAGTACTCCCTGCCACGCGGTTAGTGAAAGCCAACGGCACCATCGAAATGCTGACGTTGGTTGCCATCTTGACTGGGAGCATTGTTGGCGCGCAAATGATCGATCATCTCTCGCCGCAGCGTTGCTATTACATCCTGCTCGGGATTTACGGAACGTCGTTACTGCTCAATGCCCTCATGGCAACCACGCCGAATGACCCGCGTGTAAGTCTGGAGCGGAGTTTGGGCGAATTTTTTGGTCATTTTCGCGATTTAGTGACCGCACCGCGCCTGGGCCGTGTGCTGCTGGGGACCACTTTATTCTGGGTAGCGGGTGCGACAATGAAGATGAATTTTCAACCCTGGGGACTGAAAACACTCGGGCTCGCGGACAACACCGCAATCGCCCTGCTTGGGCTGTGGCTCAGTGTGGGCGTGATGGCAGGAAGCCTCCTCGCGGGGCAGTTGCATCGCTTGGGAGAGTTGCGGTCGACTCGGGGGTACGGGTTCGGGCTGGCTGGCGTGATCCTGCTCATCGGACTGGTTGGAGGAATGCCGTCGATGGTTGGATGGCGGGTGACACTTCCGGGCCTGGGTTTGCAGATCCTGCCAGTCGTGGTGTTGCTAGCGTTGGCGGGGGTATTTGCAGGGTTGTTTTTGATTCCGCTGAACGCATCGCTGCAAGGGGAGAGCGATTCCACAAAGCTGGGCAAAACCATCGCGGTGCAGAACTTCCTGGAGAACCTCGCGATGAGTCTTGGAGGAGGTTGTATTTTGGTAGCGACCCGGGCGGGTCTGGGAGCTTCGCAGGTGTTTCTCGGGTTAGCTGTTTTCGTCGCTCTCGCGGTGACTTGGTTGCGAATTCCGGGCGTTTCAACGCCGGAACATAGGCAACAGAGCGCCGAATCCCGAACGGACGACTGAAATCTGTCACCCCCCGCACTCGTCTTTTCGTGACTTACGCGTTACAAAGTTGGAACCAATAGACGGTGCCGATAGCGTGGGTGGTGAGTTTGGGGATATCCCAGAGCTATGAGCTCAAAGGGAACGACTCCACTTACAGATTCCACTTTTTTTCAGGCCTGCACTAGAGTTCACCCGTTCATGAAAGCCATCCTCCACCTTGTCCTTCGGTTGTGGTTTCGGTTGCGATGCGAGAATACCCAGGTGCTCAGCACCCCGGGGCCGGTCCTTCTCCTGCCCAATCATACCTCCTGGCTCGACTGGGCGTTTCTGGCGGCGGTCCTCGATGAGGACTGGAAATTTGTGACCAGCGCGGTGACCTCGAATGCCAGTTGGATTCACCGCAAAATCATGATCAATCACCGGACATTTCCCATCGACACCTCGTCGCCCTATGCCGCGAAACGGATGGCGGAATTCCTCGAAAAGGGGGGGCGCCTCGTGCTCTTTCCGGAGGGGCGCATCTCAACAACGGGTGCCTTGATGAAATTGTTTGATGGCACCGGGTTCCTCTTGCACCGAACGCACGCGAAGGTAATTAATTGCTACCTGCAACATGCCTTGCGGGTTCCGTTTGTTCGTCATTCGGGTTGGACCCGATGGTTCCCCCAGGTAACGGCTCACTTCAGCGCAGTTCTAACGCCGCCAAGATTAACCGGCATTTCCAACACCCTGGCCCGTCAAAAGATGACTCATTGGTTGCGGAGTCAGATGGTGCGGCAGCAGTTCGATGTCGAGATGAGTTTTGGGCCACGCCATGTGCTGGCCGCGATCGCCGAAGCGTCGGCGCGGCAGCCCGGCAAGGAGGTGCTGGAGGACATTACTTTGCAGCCGCTGTCATTCCGGAAACTGATGGTTGGAGTTGAAGTGCTCGCCGAGCAATGGGCGTTAGGAAGCTCTCGTGCGTCACACGGGCCGGGCGAGCATGTCGGAGTCTTGCTGCCGAATGTCAACGGGATGCCATTGACAGTTCTAAGCCTTTGGGCGGCGGGCAAGGTGCCGGCCATTCTGAATTTTTCGACCGGAATGCCCACGCTGGTGGTCTGTGCGCAACTGGCGGGACTGAAGCGAATCATCACCTCGCGCGTGTTTGTCGAGAAGGCGAAGCTGGAGGTGAAGGCGCTCTCCGATGCGGGCATTGAGCTGATCTATCTGGAGGATGTCCGCACACGGATCAGCGGGGCACGCAAGTTTGGGGCGCTGCTGAAGAATCTTGTTTCGTGCGGGGGAGGGTATCGCACGATGGAGGATCCCGAGGCGTCGGCCGGCGGCTCAGGGACCGCTGTGATCCTGTTCACATCGGGTTCCGAAGGCGTGCCGAAGGGGGTGGAGCTGACCCACCGCAATCTGCTGGCAAACATTCGTCAGATTGATGTAGCCCTTGATTTGACGGATGATGAACGGTTCTTCAATGCGCTTCCCTTGTTCCACAGTTTCGGTCTCACCGCGTGCACCCTTTTTCCGCTCGTTCGAGGCTTCTATATTTTTCTTTATCCAACGCCCCTTCATTATCGAATGGTGCCTGCGGCGGTTTACGATCGAAACTGCACCGTCATGGTGGGTACCAACACCTTTTTGAACGGGTACGCTCGGAAAGCGCATCCCTATGATTTCCACTCCGTGAAATACTTGGTGGCGGGTGCGGAGAAGGTACAGGAAGCGACGGCGCAGACATGGGCGCGGAAGTTTGGCATCCGGCTTCTCGAAGGGTATGGGGCCACAGAATGCAGCCCGGTCCTGTCGGTGAATACGCGGCTGGAGCCACGATTCGGGAGCGTGGGTCGATTCCTGCCGGGAATGGAATACCGACTGGAGCATGTCGAAGGCATCAGCAACCCAGCGCCCATTGTTTCACCCATAACCGGCAGCGATGCTGCGGCAACGCCGCCAGCGGTCGACGTTCAGCAAAAGATCGGACGCCTTTTTGTCAAGGGTCCCAATGTGATGAAGGGTTATCTGAATCCCGAGGCGAATGCGAAATTTCTCGAATTGGACGGTTGGTACGACACGGGAGACCTCGCCCGGGTGGATGAGGATGGCTACGTGTTTCTGCTGGGTCGAATGAAACGGTTCGCGAAGGTGAGTGGGGAAATGGTCAGTCTAACCGCGATTGAAGATGCGTTGGCCGGGGCGTTTCCACAGTTTGGTCAACGGTGCGAAGTGGCGGTCATCGCGGTGCCCGATGTCGACAAAGGTGAAAAATTGGTGGCCATTTCGAATGAGCCGCAACTCAAAATTGAGGATTTGCGTGCCGCGATCAAGGCGAAGGGCATGACCAATCTATGTATCCCGCGAGAGATTCGATCGGTGCGGGAGATTCCTAAATTGGGGACTGGCAAAGTGAATCATCGGGCTCTTCTGGATCAGGCTGCGGGATAGGGGCCGCGCAACGAACCCGGGCGATGGGGTCCAAGCTTCGGCGATGGCGCCGAATGGCGATTACGTGAGCGGATAAAGTCTTTATTTTGTCGCCATGCCAACTCTCACGGTTTCAAAGGCGCGGCAAAAACTGGGTCAATACGTGGATCAAGCCCACGAGGGGCAGTGCATCGTAATCGTCTCACGTGCGAGACAGACTTTCCGCCACCGGTCGGGCGAAGTAGGTCAGGATCCAGTCGGCGCCGGCTCGTTTTATGGCCAGCAAACTTTCATCTCGAGTTGATTCGAGATCGAGCCAGCCGAGTCGAGCCGCCGCATGAATCTGCGCGTACTCGCCGCTCACCTGGTAGGCAGCGACCGGCAGCCGGGTTTCGCGGCGCAGCGCGGCGATAATGTCGAGATAAGGCCCAGCCGGTTTGACCATCAGAGCATCGGCCCCCTCGGATTCATCGAGCAACGCGTCCGCAATTGCTTCGCGGGGGTTGCCTGGATTTAACTGATAGGTGCGCTTGTCGAGCGGCCGCGTGCCGACGGCCCGGGCGCTCCCCACGGCCTCACGAAACGGGCCGTAGTAGGCCGAGGCGAATTTCGCGCTGTAGGCCAGAATCCCCGTGGATTGGCACCCGGCCTCGTCGAGGGCAGCGCGGATCGCTCGGACCCGTCCATCCATCATGTCGCTGGGAGCCACAAAATCCGCTCCCGCACGGGCGTGGAGCACCCCCATGCGGGCAAGAATGTCCACGGTCCGATCGTTATCAACGTCTCGCCCATCCGCGGTGAGGACGCCGTCGTGGCCGTGGGATGTATAAGGATCCAGGGCAATGTCGGTGAAGAGCACGAGCTCGGGCAGTCTTTGTTTCACGGCCCGCACGGTCCGGAGCACCAGGCATTCGGCGTTCAGTGCTTCCTGTCCCACGGGGTCCTTGAGCTCCGAAGGCGTGACAGGAAACAACGCTACTCCCCGAACGCCGAGGCGCAACAGCCCTTCGCATTCCCGAAGCAAATCATCCAGGCCATGCCGGAGCACTCCTGGCATTGACTCGATCGGTGTTGGGGGTCCGCTGCCCTCTCGCACGAACAGCGGGGCGATCAGATCGTCCGTCCGGACGTGCGTCTCCTGCGCGAGGGATCGGATTGCCGGGTTTTGACGAAGTCGACGAGGACGGCGCATAACGATTGGATATGATTAGGACCGTGAACAGAAGCACCCCCTCACTCGGCCGGTAGCCCTGGAGGTTGGCCATATTCTGGCGTGCGTGTCCCGGAAGAATAATGGGCATTTAGCAAAGCTGAGGTTAGCGGTGCCACCACCGCGTTGTGCCGCTGCCCTCGGAAGCTTGTGGCGCAAATTGGCGGATCAAGAGCTGGCTGCGTGCTGCGGTGAGGGCCATGATGAATTCATCGTAGCTCGGGTACCGATCGGCGGGATTCTTGGCCATCCCCCGAACAAGGCAGTCGCTGGTTGCCTGAGAGAGTTCGGGCAGGATTTGCTTGGGGGGTGTGAGCGGAGTGTTGACGTGGGCTGCGACAACGTCATCAACGGAGGGGGCGTCGAAAGGCACATGACCGATCACGCAGTGGTAAAGGGTGCCCGCGAGCGAATACATGTCCGCCAGGAAGGTGTCACCCTTCTGCTCGATTCGTTCCGGGGAAATGTAGTAGGGCGTCCCGAAAAACGGGGTGCCGTACTCTTTTTCCGCGTCGGCCCTCTTTGCCAGGCCAAAATCAACGACTTTGGGTTCATTGTCCGCTCCAAAAAGAATATTGCTGGGCTTGATATCGAGATGAAGCAACCCGTGCTTAAAAGCGACGCTCAACGCGCCTGCCACCTTGATGCCCACGTCCAAAACGTCGAGCTCCGGCAGACGGCCGGCCTTTTCCAGCCGGTCGTCGAGGCTTCCCTGATCCGCAAGTTCCATCACCAGATATCGATCCGGCCCTTCACGGTCAAAGGTGTAGATGGAGATGATGTTGGTGTGGTTCAGACCGGCGCAGGCGCGGGCTTCACGGGCGAAGCCATCGACGGCCGCTTCGTCGCCCGCGAGTTCCTGTTTCATCAGCTTTACGGCCACCTCACGGCCCAACGTGGTGTCCCAAGCCCGATAAACGGTTCCCATCCCCCCCGAGGCGATCATCGAGCGAAGTTCGAACTGCCGGAGCAGCCAGGGCATCATGACCGCGTGTTGGCACTTGGGGCAGGGGGCGGTCTGCAAAGGGGGGGTGTCGGCGGGAATGAAAACCCGGCCGCCACAGGCTGGACAGGGCACCAGCTTTAAAGATTTGCGGTCAGACGACATTGCAGGGGCGCCAGTCTATGCAAGAGGCGGCCCGCGACAAGAGATCAAATGAGGGGGCGGGGTGGTGGTACTTCAGAAAAATTCGTCCGCGACATACAAATCCAAGGGTGGCAGTGTCTATCGGGTTGTCAGTGAATCGCGACGAAAACAATTACGAATGGTGTGTGGCGCTGTACGAGCGTCAGGCGGCGGGCCTGATCCTGTACGGGCGCGCGATGGGATTAGGCCATGCGGAGGCTGAAGATGTTGTGCAGGAAGTTTTTGCGGCGATATTGCAACTTCGAGAGCCCCCGCTGCAGCCGGAAAACTACCTGGTGCGGGCGTTCCGAAACCGAGTGCTCAACCGTCGGCAGTCGTTATTTCGCAGGCTCTGGCGCGAGCTCGAGTCGAAACGCTGGTTTGAGCCATCGGAAGGGAAAACAGCCACGGAACGCGAGGCCATGGAATGCCTTGCGCGGCTTCCGGTGATCCAGCGGGAGGTGATTGTCCTGAGAATCTGGCATCAGCGGACGTTTGAGGAAATCGGAACCCTTCTAGGACTGTCGCCAAACACTGCGGCCGGGAGATATCGGTATGGAATGCAGAAACTTCGCGCTTGCGTGCGTGATACGAGCTATGAACGAGATGAACGACCTGAACTCACTGGAAACGCTGTTGGCTTCCTGGAAGCCCCGGACGCCGTCGCGGAAGCTTGAGCGAGTGCCGATCCATCGACTCGATAAGGCCGCGGACGGTGCGGTCTCGGGATCACTACCGTTCCGTTTCCCCTGGGTGGTACCGGCTTCTGGGATGGCTTCCCTCGTGATTCTTACGCTCTGTTCCACCCCGGCCAATCTGCCGCCGGCACTTGCGGATGTCGCAGGATTTGGCAATTCCACCTTTCTCGCTGCCATTCACACCGCTGCGACCCATAGTGCGGCACATAATCTTGTCGCGGCCCACTTTACCCTCACCAACCTCTCCGCGTCGCCCAGTCCCAAATCATACGGGCTGGGAACGAATCTTCCGTTCTAAATCCTACTATGTCGAAACCGCTTCCGACCGCTGGAAAAGTCCAGCCGGCCACCGTACCCATTGTCACCCGACCGGATGCCGCCAAGTCTCCGCCTCCGACCGGGCCTGTGGAACCGGTGCCACCCCTGTACCGCCGGATTGATTGGATCACTTTCTGGGTCGTCACAATGCTTTCGCTGGCCGGCTACTTGTACACCGTGGCCCCCGACCTGACCCTTGAGGATGCCGGCGAACTGGCGACCGGTTCCATGTATGCCGGTATTCCCCATCCGCCCGGCTACCCGGTATGGACCGTCTACACGTGGCTATTCACGAAGCTCCTACCGTTCTCAAATATCGCATGGAGGGTGGCGGTGTCTTCGGCAGTGGCGTCTGCTTTTGCGTGTGGTCTCGTGGGCCTGCTCATTTCACGAGGGAGTTCCATGATCCTCGAGAGCATTGACTGGTTCCGCGATATTGACCGCCGCAACGAAGCTTGGATCTGCCTCGTGGGCGGTGTCGTGGGCGGACTATTACTTGGCTTCAACGGCTATATTTGGAGCCAGGCGGTGATCGTCGAGGTGTATACCCTGGGGGTCTTTTCTCTCATGTGCGTACTCGCGTGTTTGTTTCGCTGGATGTATGCGCCGCAGCAGCACCGCTACCTGTACTGGGCATTCTTCCACTTTGGACTCTGCTTCTGCAATCACCAGACGCTCCTCGTTGCGGCCATGGGCATCCAGGTCCTCATCGCTTACGCCGACCGTCGGATCGGGCGCGACCTTTTCCTGGGCAACACGATCATCTGGCTGGCTGTGCTTTTCTTTAATGCGGTGGGTGCCTTGAATACCTTCCGGGATAATCCCGGGATCGCGCCGCTCTTCAACCTTGTTGGCATCGGCTCAGCCTGTGCCACCGTATGGATGAGCATTGAGACGCGTGGGATACTGGACCGGATCGGCATCGCCCTGCTCTGCGGCCTCTGTTTTGCCATCGGGGCGAGTTTTTACTTCTACATGCCGCTCGCTGGCATGACCAACCCGCCGTTGCAATGGGGATATCCGCGGACCTGGGAAGGTTTTATCCATGCCCTCACCCGCGGTCAGTATGAGAAAACCAATCCGGGCATCAGCGTCTCTCAACTATGGATGTATGCCGAAGGGTGTGCCGAGGAGTTCAATTTTGCCAACCTCCTCATCGGTTTGGTCCCGTTCCTGTTCTGGCAGAAGATTGGCCGCCGCGAACGGGGTTGGCTCGTCGGGTTGACAGCTGTCTATCTTTGCCTGGCGGTCGTTTTGCTGTATCTGCTCAATCCCACCAACGAGAAGCAGAGCAAGGAACTTGTCAAAGTCTTCTTCACGTCCTCCCACGTCATTGTCGCACTCGGGGTTGGATACGGGATCGCGCTGATCGCCGCGTGTTTGCTGTGCCGGTTTGCCGAGACACGTTATTGGCTTCTCCTGGGCGGGACGGTGGCGTGCGCCACAAACTTGTATGAAGCCGTGAGGACATTTTCCGAGACCCATTTCGTTATCCTCCGGAGCGCCGCAGCGCTCAGCCTGGTATTGTCAGGACTCTTTATCCTGTTTGTGTTGATTCAACGGCGACGCGTCAACCTGATACCGTTCCTGGCAATCTTCCTGCTCATCCCGACCGATTCGATCCTGTCCCACTGGTCTGACAATGAACAGCGCGGTCACCTGTTCGGGTTCTGGTTTGGTCACGACATGTTTGACACGTCCACAATCAAGGGGAAGGACGGAAAGCCGCTCTACCCGGAAATGGCCCGCGACGCCGTGTTGTTCGGAGGCACCGATCCGGGACGTTTCAATCCGACCTACATGATTTTCTGCGAGAGCTTTATAAAGGCTCGAGATCGCCGCGATCCGAATTTCGACCGCCGCGACGTTGCCTTGATCACCCAGAACGCCCTCGCCGACCTCACGTATTTGATGTATATCCGGGCGCACTACAACCGCAGTGCGCAGGTGGATCCACCCTTCTTCCAGGAAATGTTCCGAGGGACCAAAAACCGGCTGCTGGGACGTTATTCCCTCCTTTCAAAACTATCAAAACCGGTGGACGACTTCTTCATGGCTCTCGGCGATCGGATTGAGAAAAGGCGCCGGGTGGGGCCCTCCTTCTTCAAGGCAGACCACTTTCTGAATCTCGACGGTTTCAAGGCAAAAATCTCCTCCGGCGCCGATTCGCTGTCCAAACATCTCAAAGAGACAATGGGCTCCGCCGCCCTGGGCGATGCTGGGACGCTGGCCAAGGCGCTGAACAAGATCATTGACGGCCCGCTGATCTATGAAACCAACCGCTTTTTCGGACGGAAACTGAGCGAGAGAACGCAACGGTTCATCGCGCAGGATTTGAAGACACACAATGGGATCCGGTTGAATCGATTGCTTCTGGAGGAGTGCTATGACGGATTTATTCGCAAGAGCCTGGGCGGCTTGTATCCGGACATGGAAGTGATCACTCCGACCGCTGAGGATTCCAACAAATGCTTTCAGGAATACATGTACGACGCACAACGCCGGATGGCTGCCCGGCAACTGAAAGCCGGGGAGCAGGTGATCCAGACGCCGGACGGCCGTGTTTCCGTGTCGGGTCAGGTCGCCGTGATGTCGATCAATGCCCTGCTATGCAGGGTGATTTTCGACAAGAATCCGGAGAATGAATTCTATATAGAAGAGAGCTTTCCCCTGGACTGGATGTATCCTTATCTGAGCCCATTTGGAATCATTATGAAGATCAACCGGCAGCCTCTGGCGGAGTTTACCGAGGAGATGTGCCGCACGGATCACGAATTCTGGAGCCAATATTCCGATCGGTTCATTGGAAACTGGATCAAGTACGAGACCTCCGTGAAGGAGATCTGCGAATTTGCAAAACGCACGTATCTCCGGCGGGAGGATACAGAGTACAAGAGCGATCCGAAATTTGTGCGGGATGACAATGCGCAGAAAGCATTCTCCAAGCTGCGGGGCGCGATCGGCGGCGTCTATGCGTGGCGGGTGGCGAACACCCGAAATCCGGTCGAACAGCAGCGGATGGTCAAAGAAGCGGAGTTCGCGTACAAGCAGGCGTTTGCATTCTGCCCGTACAGCCCCGAGGCGACATTCCGCTACGTCCAACTGCTCGCTCAATTGGGTCGCGTCGAGGACGCATGGGAACTGGCTTCCACAGCGTACGAATTTGACGAGGACAACGCCTCGCTCCGCGATCTTCTCCGAAACCTGGATCAAATGCGGCAGTCTCCCGGAGCGCAAATTCCGCAGGTAGGCCAAGGAGCGCCCGTCAATCCGGAAGCGACGTCAACGGTAGTTGATTTGGAGACCCGATTTAAGACGAACCCGAGGAATCCCGAGGTGGCCTTTGCGTTGGCCTCGACCTATTTCGGAGCGCAGCGTTCTGCCGATGGTTATGCCGTGCTGGACAACCTGCTCAAGGATCCCGGGTTGGACAGCCGTATTGTCCTATCGCTTGCGGAAGCCTATCGAAAGCTGAATAACGTGGTAAAATTGGAGGAAGCGTTGGCCAAATATACCAGCCTGGCCTCCAACAGTCCGGAGGCCTGGTATGACTATGCGGCGGTCCTTGCGGCGCAGAGCAAGGCTCGACCGGCGGCAGAAAACCTGGTGAAAGCCTTCGACCTCAGCGCAAAACGACTCGCCACGGACAACAAGGCGGTCGATCTGAAGGCCCGTTTTCCGAGCGACGGTCGTTTCGAAGGGGTGCGCAAGGCCCCCGAATTCCAAAAATTCAAATAGTAACTTTTTGTCGGATTCACCCGCCCGCGGCGATGCGTACAATTTCAAGACGGTCGCCGTTTCGCAACGGGTGCCGGGCGAATTCAGAGGGGGGGACCGCTTCGCCGTTGAGTTCGACCACAACACTGCGTGGCAAAAGCTGTTGCAGTTCGAGGAATTGGAGGAGCGTGCACGGAGGTTGTAGTGGCAATTCCTCTCCGTTGGCGATGACATTGGCCGTGGGCATACGAAGGCGGAGACGATCTATTTAGTTTGAAATCGGCGGGCTCTGGAACTGCGAATCCCTGAAGAACTGCTCCCCCGGGTGCCGGAGATTCCATGACCGGTGGGATCGGCGATACTTCGCCAATGCCGGCCAGCGGCGCGCCAGATCGGCGAGAACCAGCAGGTCCAGGCCTGCGCGGCGCCATCGACCCTTCACCAGATTGTTGAGTAGTATCACAGGCCAAATAGCCACCGATTGCGCGAGAGCCCTTCGCGAGTAGTATTTAACCGCTATGGCGTGCAGATTGCTCCGGCCGGAGGCGTATCGGCGGTACGGAACGACGATTCCCTCTCGCGTCGTTTTTGTGTTGGCCGAGTTGGCCGTGTGAAAAACCCGTGCTGATTTCACGCACACGCATCGCCAACCCCGCTGCCAAAGGCGCAAGAAAAGATCCACATCTTCATAATCGAGAAAGAAAGAACAATCCCAACCTCCGACTTCCCGAAATGCCTCGCGGTCAATCATAAAAGCGCCCGCCCCCGCCAGGGGCGTCTCGGATCCATCGGGTAAATCGTTGGTGAAATCGAACGAACGCCGCAGATCGGGTGAAGAGAGGTCCCACCAGGCAGTCCTGAACCGAGTGACCCCGTGGGTCCAGAGGCTGCCGTCGTAGGTCCATTGCCATGGGTCCGCCGCAGCGATTCTGCGTGCGGGGTCGATCTGGGTAGCTAGTTGGCGCAGGCAATCGGGGTGCAGATGAAGATCCTCGTTGGCAAAGAATAGCAGCCTTCCGGCGGCCACATCAGCCCCGGCCGAGTAGCCCGCACACAGGCCGGCCTCGGCAGGGTAGGACACGACCTTTACGTCAGGATATCGGGCGAGAATGGCGAGGGATTCATCCCGACTCTCGCGATCTACGACGACGATCTCAGTTTCAACGCCGGTCTGAGCGGCGATGGAGTTCAGCAACCTGGGGAGAAAATTAGAGCCGTCGAAATTCGAAATGATGACAGAAATAAGCACGGGGTGAGGAGGTTCCTGGAAATGTCCTGCAAAAGCACTGCGGAAAAATCGGATACTTCTTGATAACTTCTAACCCGACTTGGCGGATTCAAATTGGGTTTTCACTATTTTCAATTTGTAAGTGATTCAGAAGCAAGGGAGGCACTGTTGAAAAACACCGAAAAGTGGCTGTAGTGAAGACCTACCCTATTCCCAGGGCTTAGATTTTGTGGATAAT
>SIBK01000106.1 GCA_009695205.1 Pedosphaera sp.
TGCAGCGGGCCTCCGACGTTCAGCTGATGTCGAAGGCAGTAGGCGCCGTTGACGACGTATTTTTCCGCCCAATGCTTCAAGTCTGACCGCTCTTGGGGTGAAAGCGCACGTACCACCCGGGCCGGGGAGCCGATTGCCATGGAACCGGGCGGGATTTTTGTACCGGGGGTAACCAAGGCATTCGCGCCGATCAGGCATTGATCTCCAATTTCTGCTCCGTCCAGCACGGTGGCACCCATGCCGATCAGGCATTCATTGCCCACGCGGCAGGCATGGACGTTGGCTGAATGCCCGATCGTCACCCAGTCTCCGACGATGCACGGCAGATCGTCGGCTAGATGCAGCACCGCGTTGTCCTGAATGTTTGAGTGATGACCGACCACAATGCGGTTGATGTCGCCCCGGAGCACGGCGTTAAACCAAACGCTGCAATGTTCCCCAAGGGTGACATCTCCGAGCACCACCGCGCCCCTCGCGATATAGACGTCTCGACCCAGTACGGGCTGACGTCGTAGAAATGTGTCGAGTTGCTGCACCAGTTTATCCATGCGGGAAGAATGCGTGGTAAACATCGCCACGGCAATTTTGGAGCTTCATCGAAGCAGACCTATTCAACTTCGGAAAGAAACACAACTTCGGAGAGGAAAACCTTCGCCCCGCGGAAGGGATGCCTCATTTTGATTAAACAAGTCCGCCGTTGCTCAAATCCACAGGTTTCCCCGTGACAATGGAACGTTCCTCGGCTTCACAGATCTCTACCGCGCTGGCTCCGTCCGCAAGAGTCACGGTGCGGGGGGCGCGTCCCTGCCGAACGCAGTCCAGGAAATAAGTGAGTTCCCCCACGTAGCCGTCACCCCCTGCGGGCCTCAACACTTGGGGCGCCACACCCGAGGTGAACAATTTCAAGGCGTCGGCGCCGCGATCGAGATTGTAGTCTGCGGTCGCCTGTTCAAAGTTCACGGTATACTCCATATGGAACCCGTACCCGGGCGCCATGCACCAGCTTCCTTCCGCGCTCACGGTTGCCCCTCCGGCCGTTTCAATCAATGCCACAACATGGTCAATTGCGCCGCTGACCTTACGGAATCCGGAGGCAGTGACACGTCTGGGTCGACCGAAACAATACTGAATAAAATCGATATCATGCACGTGCAGGTCGAGCAGGGCGCCTCCGGAGTCATCTCCCCTGAGGAAATGGGTGCGTCCCCACGCCGGAGGTTCGGCGACGCGGCGGAATCGGGCGGCCCGCACCCGCCCGTAGCGGCCGGATTCAATCGCTTCCTTCAACCAGGCCCATTCAGGCCAAAATCGCATGCACATTGCCGGCATGGCAATCACTCCGGACTGGGCGGCCGCGTGGACAAGCCGGAGGGCCTCTACACTGGTTCGCGCGAGCGGCTTCTCGATGAGCACCGGCTTGCCAGAGGCGATGGCCGCAAGAGCGAGCTCCACGTGTGTCCGCGTAGGTGTGCAAATGTCCACAACATGAACCGTCGGATCCGCCAGAAAAGCTGCGGGATCGCTGTAGGCCGTCACCTGCGACATGTCGAGCCGAATGCCATTTGGATCGCCCGCGTTTCCACCCACCTTGGTGAAGTCGCCGTCCAGATTGCGGCCACTCGGATTGCAAATCGCGGTGATGCGAGCTCCGGGGATCAGTCGGTACGCTTTAATATGCGCCGACGCCATGAAACCAAGCCCGAGTATGCCGATATTGAACATGTTCAAGGAATGCTAACAGAAAACATGCCGGAGCTGCACTCTATTTTCGTCTGACATCCGACACTTGCCAAGCGCTTCAAATTAAGCATCCTAACAATAAGTAGCAATCCTCAATGTAACTCAGCGGCCTCCCTTCTGTTCTCTAATGAAAAAAAAGGTTTATCATATTGCTGACGACATTTCCTACACCAGTGGCGGATTAAGAACAGTCGTTGAGAATCTGAGCAACTATTTAAACAATTTCACGCCGTTTAAATCCTCGATATTGACTTTGAAGAAGGAACCGAAGGATTCGCACCTCGCTTTCGAACCGTTTCGGCCCCGGTTTTGGAATTATTCCAGCGCTTTTCGAATGCACCTCGAGGAAAAGATCGCCGCAGACAGCATTCTTCATCTTCAAGGTGTTTGGAAGTATCCCCAATACATTGCCTCCAAGATCGCTCGACAAAAGGGAAATCCCACAGTCATAACATGCCATGGAATGCTGCAACCCTATTTGTTGAACGACAAGGGATTCAAGAAATCCGTCTACCTACATCTCGTGTTGAAGGCGATTCTGGATACCGCGAGTTGCGTTCATGCGATTACCCAATCCGAAAAAGATAACCTCGCGACGATCACAAAAAACAAACGCATTGAAATAATTCCAAACTTGATAAATGCGCCGGCGGCACAGTGCCTGACTCCTTATAATCCCGCCGATGAGTATATTTTGTATTTAGGCCGCTTTCACTGGGTGAAGGGATTGGATCTTCTCGTTGATGCGTTCGGAGAAATGAAAAACAAGGCGTTAAAATTATATTTGGTGGGTTTTCAAAACGATTACTCGGAATCCCTATTGCAATTAGTTAGAAAGCGAAACCTGGTCGATCGAGTCGTATTTCTGGAAGAGAGAATTGATGAAGGAAAGTACAAACTGTTTTCCGATGCAAGGGTGTTCGTCGCACCCTCCTATTCCGAAGTCATTGGAATGGTCAATCTGGAGGCTGCCATGTGCCACACTCCGGTGATTACAACATTTAACACAGGAATTGATCCCGATTGGGGAAAACACGGGGGTATCCTGATCCGTCCGAATCGCGGCGAACTTGTAACCGCGCTCAATCAAGCAGCCGCGTGGTCTGTCGAAGAAAGAATTGACAGGGGCAAACATCTTTCAGAATTTGCGCTGCAACGTTACTCTTGGGAAAGAAAGGGGTATTTGTGGAATGAACTGTACTGTTCGCTTCGATGAGTTCTCCCTTTCGCTCCGCTTTCCTGGCTATGTCCCGTGTTTTAATATCGGCAAAAAAGTCTCACTCTCGGTTCCTAAATCGAGAGCTCAGTTGGCTGGAGTTTAATCAACGGGTGCTCGATGAAGCTCTGAGTGCCGACGTGCCGTTGCTCGAACGGGTGAAGTTCCTGTGCATTTGCCACTCGAACCTGGATGAATTCTTTGAAGTGCGGGTGGCTGGATTGAAGCAGCAGATCGAAAGCGATGTAGTCGAACGGGGTCCCGATGGACTTACGGCCTCCGAAACACTCCGTCAGGTGCTGCGCCGCACCCGCCGCCTGATCGCGGCCGCGGATGCCTGTTGGCGGGATCAACTGGTTCCGCGATTGGCGGAGCAAGGGATCCAATTCCTGGAAGTGGTGCAGTTGTGCGACGCCGATCGCGCGTGGGTGGAAAGCTATTATCAGAAGCAGGTTCATCCGGTGTTGACGCCACTCGCCGTCGATCCGTCGCATCCTTTTCCTCATTTGCTCAACAAGTCGCTGAACCTGGCGGTTCGACTTAGCTTGAAGCAGAACGGAGTGTCGCTGCGGCGATTAGCCTTTGTCCAGGCGCCTCGGGTTTTGCCGCGCCTTGTCAAGCTGCCCCGCGATGACAGCCGGCAGGATTATGTGTTCCTCGCGCACGTTATTGAAGGCAATCTGACGCAGCTTTTTCCGGGCACCACGATCGAGGGATGCTGGCAGGTTCGCGTGACGCGCAATTCCGAATTATATATCGATGAGGAGGAGACCTCAAATGTGTTGACGGCAGTAGAGAACGAATTGCACAATCGCCGGCGCGGGGAGGCAGTTCGGCTCGAAGTAGAGAGGGAATGTCCAGCGGATGTGCAGCAGTTCCTACTGGAGCAACTTGGGCTCGTTCCCGAGGACCTCTTTGTTATCGAGGGTGAAGTGAATCCGATTCGGCTGATGGCGATTCTCGAGGGGGATCATTCCCCGGAGTTGCGAGATGCCCCGTTCATTTCCCCGGTTGCCGTCTGGGCGCGCGGGTCGGGGGACCTCTTCCAGTTGATACGCGAGCGGGATCAGATGTTGCATCATCCCTACGAAAGTTTTGACACGGTCATCCGGTTTCTGCAGGAGGCTGCAGGGGATCCTCAAGTGTTGGCGATCAAGCAGACGCTGTATCGAACGGGGGGTGACGCCCGGGTGGTGGAGGCGTTGATGGAAGCGGCGCGGAACGGCAAACAAGTTACGGCGGTGGTGGAATTGAAAGCCCGGTTTGATGAGGCGAACAACATCCAATGGGCCCGTCGACTCGAGGACGCGGGGGTGCATGTCGTCTACGGGCTGGTCGGATGGAAGATCCATTGCAAGATAACGCTGGTGGTGCGCCAGGACGAGGATCGTATCCGGCGATACGTGCATTTGGCCACGGGCAATTACAATCCTTCAACCGCTCGATTCTATACCGATATTGGCGTGTTCACTGCTCGCCCGGAATTTGGTGAAGACGCTACAAATCTATTCAACTTGCTAACGGGTATTTGCCACTTTCAAGGAACCCGCAGGTTGGCGGTGGCGCCTTATGAATTGCATTCACGGCTCCTGACGCTCATTGAACGCGAAGCCGGTCATGCCCGCCGGGGCATCCCGGGCCGGATCATCATCAAGCTCAACGCCCTGGTGGACGGCGAAATTATTGAAGCTCTGTATGCGGCGTCGTCGGCGGGAGTCCAAATCGACCTGATTGTTCGCGGCATTTGTTGCCTTCGTCCGGGCGTGGAGGGCCTGAGTGAGAATATCACGGTCCGAAGCATCGTAGATCGATTTCTCGAACACACCCGGATTTATTGGTTTAGCAATGGGTTTCAGCCGGACGTGTACCTTGCGAGTGCCGACTGGATGCCGCGGAATTTCTTCCGTCGGATCGAAGTGGCTTATCCGATTGAGGACGGTGTGTTGCGCGAGCGTATTACCAGCGAGATTCTCACACTTTCTCTAGCGGACAACGTGAAGGCGCATTTTCTCCAACCGGAGGGTTCTTACTCTGTTTCCACTCCGAAGAAGGGGGAAAGGCCTCTTCGAAGTCAGACCCGATTCATGGAAATTGCGCGCGCCCGCTCGAGAGCTGTCTCCACCCGTCAAGCGACCAAGGGAGACGGACCCGTTCTCCGGCCGAGACCCGCTTGAATGAATTGATTCACGACGGTTCCTGCTGCGAAATGCAATGGAACGATCCCAGGCCCCAGATTAAGTCTGTGGAGTCGATGCCCACGACGCGGCGTCCGGGAAACTCCCGCTGCAGGATTTCAAGGGCTTGCGAGTCGTTCGGATCTCGATACGTCGGAACGAGCACGAGACCGTTGGCGATATAGAAATTAGCATAACTGGCCGGCAACCGGGTGCCTTCATGCTCCATTCGCTGGGGCATGGGCAGTTCGACAACGCGCAGCGATTTGCCCGCCTGGTCCTTCATCGTGAGGAGCCTTCTTAAGTTCTCGGCCAGCGGCGCGTGGTTATCATCGGCTGGGTCCTTTTCCACAACGGTAACTACCGTGTCGGGACTTACGAATCGAGTCAGGTCATCCACATGCCCATCGGTGTCGTCCCCCGCAATGCCCTCGCCGAGCCACAAGATGTGGGTCACGCCTAGAAACTCCCGGAGGTATGTTTCGATCTGGTTTTTTGACAGATTGGGGTTACGGTTGGGATTCAGGAGGCATGCATCGGTGGTCAGGAGGGTGCCACAACCATTGACCTCGAGGGATCCGCCCTCCATTACGATCCCAGGAGAAAACAGCGGCACGTTGCGGAGACGCGCCATATGCTGGGGAATGGCATCATCAAGGTCGAAAGGAGGGTATTTGCCGCCCCAGGCATTGTAGCTCCAGTCGACAATGGCACGTTCGCGGCTGCCGTTCGACTCGCGCACAACGAAGATCGGTCCATGATCGCGACACCAGGGTTCGTAGGCTGGGAACAGGTGAAAGAAAATACGATTCATCGGGATCTGTTGCGTTCTCAAAAAGCTCCGGACCCACGTTTCCATCTCCTCATTCCAGACGTTGATATGGACCTCTTCGACGCGGATCAGCTCGCGGATTAGTGCGCCATACACGGCGGGAACGGGTTCGTATTTTCCCGGAAACGAGATCCCATCCGGGCGTGGCCAAGTGAACCAGGTGCCGCTGTGGGGCTCCCATTCGGCAGGCATTCGGTATCCAAGTTGGGCAGGTGTTGACGGTGAGTTCATCGGCGGATGAGTGAATCATGATCGGCGAATGGACCCCAACCGGAATTAGCGGCAGTAGGGCATGGGTGAGGGGCCTGCCCCATCCGCGACAAAATGAGAACTATTGGCTGGGAGCCCCTATCGACTCATCGGAAACAACCACGCCACCAGCATGGTAATCAAAAGCCCAACCACTCCCTGGATGGCCATCATCGGTGATACGGTGCGCAAGGTCTGGGCTTCGCGCATCCCACTCAGCCGCGTGATGATCCAAAACCCCGCATCGTTCATCCAGGCGAAAGGCTTCGAACCACAGCCGATCGCCATTGCAAAATACACCGGGTGAATCGCCGTACCGCTGATAATGAGGGCCTTCGCAATCGGTGCCGCCGTGATCATCGCCACCGTCGCTGAACCTTGAGCGGTCCGAACCAGCGCGGTCACCAGAAACACCATTGGCAACGACCAAATTTGCGCTCCGCGAAAACTCGCCGCCAGTTCGCTCGCGATGCCGGTCTGTTGCAACACGCCTCCAAATGCGCCTCCTGCACCGATGATGAGCAGAATCATCGCTCCTTCGCTGAGGGCGGAGCGGACGGCTTTTGAACTGTCTTCCCGACGTCCGAGCAGGGGGATGAGGGCCACCAAGGCTCCCAGCGTGAGCGCCATGTCCTTGTCACCGACAGTCTTCAGGGCCCACGCGAATCCGCTGAGTCCCTCCAAACCGGCCAGGGTAGGCGAAAGAGTGGCGTCGAGACCCACGAGCCCAATGGGAAGCAGAACCGGAAGCAACGACAACCAGAGCGCCGGCAGCGGATGCACTTCGCCCGGCAGGACGCTCTCATCGATAGGCACCGCAAGCGAGTGGTGTTGATTCGACCACAAGGCGAAGCACACACCGGCTAGGGCCGCGCAAAGTCCAATACCGGAGCCCATGCAAATCATCAGCCCAAGAGGTACACCCAGTTCGCCTGCGACGAAAAGCGGGCCGGGAGTGGGTGGTACCAACGAATGAGTAATGGTCCCTCCTGCAACCGTGCACATTACCAGCAACAGGTAGTCTCGCCCCGTCCTTCGGGCGACCGCCTTGAAGAGCGGGGCGAGCAGGTACATGACGGTGTCGAGCATTACAGGAATGCACAGCAAAAAGGAGGTAGCGAAGAAGGCCCAGTGCGCACGAGCGGCGCCCACGCACCGCAACATGGCTACTGCAATCGCCTCCGCAGCGCCGGAAAGGAGCATCGCCTGCCCCAGAATTGTGGCCATGGCGATGAGGATGCCCAAGTTGGCGCAGGTTCTTCCGAATTCTTCTGCCACGCGTCCGGCCGCCGGCTTGCCAACCAGTTTGGCGGCGGCCTTTGCAGTCAATTCTCCCCGAGACACCCGTGTCTCCATAACGCGCTGCAGGGCAAACTCCGGCGTCAGTAGCGCGACGGTCATCGCTCCGAGAATCAATGCAAGAAACACATGAAGTCGCAGCACTAGAATGCCGCCAACGACAATCATCATGCCGATGGCAAGCAACCAGAGCGCGCTCATGTGGGGAGGGAAAATCTCCAAATAATGGAAGCGACTTGTGACCATGAACCGTTGCTGGGACCAGGGTTGCGCGGACTCCCGTCCGCAACTACGACGGTCTGATTCATGGGCAGTTTCGAACGAGCAGGACGATGCGGCGGGGGCATTCGAGGAGGAGAACCGATACGGAGCGAAGATTCAAACAGATGATGGCGGAATGGCAGGAATCGGCCAAGAACCCGCCGACGATGTGTTTCAGGTCGAGCGGCAAGGGTCCGCCACCCGAAATGCTGGCATATCTTGTGGGCTTTCAGAAGAGTGCAAACTCGCTCTTGGCAGCGCGGTGTGGGCATGCCAGCGTGCAAACCATCATGACAGCAAGTTCTCTCGAGCCTGTCTCGTGGCTCTGCTGTTTTCAACGTGCGAGCTGATTATTCCCGCTCGCGCTGCCGACCCAGACGTCAAGACCAGCAAGGGTGGGGCGCTCTATGCCACGTGCGTCCGATGCCACGATGAACATGGCGAAGGCAGCGAAGTAACCAGCGCCCCGCGACTCGCCGGCCGGGAGGGTTGGTTCATTAAGAAACAGATACAACAGTTCCGTGAGCGCCAGCGTGGCAAGGATGACTCGAACGAAACCGGATTTCTGCCCCCGGAGGCGCGCACGCAATTGATGCATCCACTAGCCGACAAACTCAGCCGGGCGGACACCAAGGCGCTTATCGCGCATCTGGCCACTCTCCATCCTGAATCAGTGCCTCCGGCACGCCTTGGCGATTCCGCTCGGGGACGCGTACTCTACGCCGCTTGCATCGAGTGCTACGGTAAGACGGCGGAAGGCAACCGTCGCCGGGGCGCTCCCCGCCTGACCGGACAGCATGACTGGTATCTTTTCAATCAGTTGTTCGACTTCCGGATGGGGTGGCGTGGCGTAGATTCGAAGAATCCGCATGTGACATTCATGCGCCGTCGGATGGATCTCAACGACGAGAGCCTGCGCGACCTCGCCGCTTACATAGTGAGTCTAAACCCGAAAGCTCCCCCGCCACCGGTTCAACACTAGCGGGTGGCACCCCACAAATGCGCCCGGCGCCCGACCGCGAAAGTCATCCCGCAGGTCGCGAGCCTCAGAACTCTGGGGATTGAGAGCGTGCGTGTCGAAACCCACGGCTGGTGCCCCGAGCTATTTTCCTGCGGCACTCCGCGCCTTAAGAGCACACGATTACCAACAACTTCCTGATACGCCCCATAAAAGGAGCTTCTGACAACGAGGCTTCCAGGGAGTCGTTCGGCATGCTAGCCTGACTCGGAATTACTGAAATGAAGAGCTGGCATATCATCGCGCTGCTTTTGAGCGGATCGTTGCTGCGAAGTTTCGCAGACGCCCCCAAAGCGCCGCATTGGGCTTTTCAACCCGTGCGGAATCCTGCACCGCCGACGGTTACCAATGCCACGTGGTGTCAGACGGGCCTCGATCCGTTCATCCTCGCACGGTTGGAAGCGAACGGACTCTCACCGGAGCCCCCGGCGGACCGGCGGACTCTGATTCGTCGGGCCACGTTTGATCTCACCGGTTTGCCGCCGTCGGCGGAGGAAACTGACGCGTTTGTCGCCGACCTATCGCCGGGTGCCTTCACCCGGCTCGTGAACCGGCTGCTCGACTCCCCGCATTACGGCGAGCATTGGGGCCGCCATTGGCTCGACGTAGTCCGCTATGCGGACACTGCCGGCGAAACGGCCGACTACCCGGTGCCGTTCGCCTGGCGCTACCGAAACTACGTCATCGACTCCTTCAATTCCGACAAGCCCTATGACGCGTTTCTTCGGGAACAAATTGCGGGCGACATCCTCGCCCGGAGCGGGCCGCGCGACCGCTATGCCGAGCGCGTCACCGCCACCGGTTACCTCGCCATCTCGCGGCGCTTTGGTTTCGATTCGGAGAACTACCACCACCTGACCATCCAGGACACGATCGACACGCTCGGGCAGAGCGTGCTCGGACTCACCCTGGGGTGCGCGCGATGCCACGATCACAAGTTCGATCCGATTTCGATGCCGGACTACTACGCGTTATACGGCATCTTCGAGAGCACCCGGTACGCGTTTCCGGGTTCCGAGCAGAAGCAAAAACATCGGGCGATGACCCCCTTGCTTCCGCCCGAGGAATCGCAGCCCCGGTGGCGGGACTTCGAGAGCCGCATTGCGACGCTGGCCAAGACGCTGGAACGGCAGAAGCAACCGATGCCGGCGGCGGTGCTGCGGTCGCTGGACGACCTGGACGGCGACTTAGAAATGCAGGCCCCGGCGGCTGGCGGCAGCAAAGGAGTGGTGGTGGCTCCGTGGATTTATGAGGGGCAAATCGCGGTCAGTCAGGACGCCCAGAGCCCATTCAAGAACTTATACCCGCTCGGCAAAGTCGGCGGCAGCGTGTCCGCCAGCACCAACCGCTACCGCATCGGGCAGGCTCTCTATCCTCGCCGACTGCGGGGTCAGGGCGCCGTGCTGCACGTGAACGTCGACTTCCGCGTAGCGACCAACCAAGCGCCCGCACCGGGCCGCCATCGCTTCTGGCTCGGCACCCAAAAGGGATCTCACGCCCTGGAGTTGCTTCTCACGGCGGAAACCATCTCAGTGCGAACAGCCGATCAGGTTGAAACCATCCGGTCACTGCAACCCAATCAATGGCATAACCTCCAACTGGTGCTCGATCTCGGGTCCAACACGGTGTCCGGAAAGGTCGGTCTGCCCGGTGACGTTGTCCGCTTCCCGGAACGCCCGCTTGCCGCAAACTGGACCGGCACGTTGGATTACATCGAACTCGATTCCCTTGACGAAAATGGCGCGCTCCGGGCCGGAATCGCGTTCGACAATCTAGGCGCGCAGGAGTCGCCGATTCCGCCGGTCTCCACCTCGCCGCTATCCCTCGCGGACGTGTCGGACGAACTGAACACGGGTGAGCCGGCGGAACGTCTGCGGCAATTCAACACACTTCTGACCGAAGGCCCGTTCGGGTTGACATACGCTGTCAGTGAGGGAACCCCGCGCAACGCTCGGATCCAATTGAGAGGCGAACCGGACAAGCCCGGCGACGAAGTCCCGCGCGGCTTCCTCAAGGTGCTCGGTGGCGGTCCGCTGGCAAAGGAAACTTCCGGGAGCGGCCGACTGGAGTTGGCGGAATGGCTGACCCGCCCGGAGAATCCCCTGACGGCGCGTGTGATGGTGAACCGCATCTGGCAGTATCATTTCGGGCAAGGATTGGTGAAGACACCAAACGACTTCGGCGCTCGGGGACAGGCCCCGACCCATCTGGAATTGCTCGACCATCTGGCGACCCAGTTCATCCGGAGCGGTTGGTCCATCAAGGCGATGCACCGGCTCATCCTGTCGAGCGCCGTGTATCAGCAGAGGGGGCAGTATTCAGTATCGAGTGAGACGGATGCCCGTTCGATGGTTTCACCCAATGGCATGACCACACGGACTGCTGGCTCACTGAACACCGATTGCTTCTCTCCGTTTCCCCGACGTCGTCTTGGGGCGGAGGAGACCCGTGATGCCCTCCTGCTCATGAGTGGCACCCTCGATTCGTCGCCCGGGCGCGAGCATCCGTTCCCGGCACCGACCGGTTGGGGCTACTCGCAGCACGGTCCGTTCAGCGCCGTCTACGAACACAATCGGCGCAGCGTTTACTTGATGACCCAGCGCATCAAACGGCATCCGTTCCTTGCGCTCTTTGACGGTGCTGATCCGAACGCGAGCACGGCGGAGCGCCGCACCACCACCGTGCCCACGCAGGCGCTCTTCTTTCTGAACGATCCGTTCGTTCACACAAACGCCGTGAGGTTTGCAGCGCGTGTGCTCGGCGGAAGTGATGCGGAACCGAAACGAATTGAAATTGCCTATCGCCTTGCCCTGGGACGCAATCCAACCCGCACCGAGCGGGCCGAGGCGGCGGAGTTCCTCGCTGCCTATCGTGCCGAGATGGCCGCGGCCGGAAAGTCTGAACCTGGGAAGGCAGAGCTTGAGAAGTCGGCGCTGGCGGCCTTCGCGCGGGTGCTTTTTGGAAGTAACGAGTTTCTGAATGTCGATTGATGGCGCTATGAAAAACCCACCCGTATTTGACCCGTCCCGACGCGGCTTCCTCCGATCCATGGTGGGCAGTTCCCTCCTTTATCCCGGCCTCGTCTCGGAGTTGCTGGCTGCCGATTCCGTGCGGCCAGGGCCGGACGACCCGCTGTCGCCGCGGGCAGCCCATTTCCCCCCGAAAGCCAAACGCGTCATCTTCCTTTATATGAGCGGTGGCGTGTCGCACGTGGATTCGTGGGATCCAAAACCGAAGCTCTTTGCTGACGCCGGCAAGGTGTTGTCGGTGGATGAATTCCAGGGGCGCAAAGGGGATTTCAAGATGTTTGCCAAGCGGCCTCAGTGGGAATTTTCCCGGCATGGTCAGTGTGGCACCGAGGTTAGTTCGCTGTTCCCCTATATGGCCGGGTGCGTCGATGACCTCTGCGTGATCCGGTCGATGAAGTCGGATCATACGAACCACTACGAGGCGACGCTCGGCATTCACACGGGCTCGTTTACGTTCGCCCGGCCGAGCCTCGGCTCGTGGGTCAGCTATGGGCTGGGCACCGAAAACCGCAATCTGCCATCGTTCATCGTCATTGCGCCCAAGACACCCTACGCCGGAGGCCAAGTGTGGGCGGGCGACTTTCTCCCGGGTGCCCATCAGGGAACGCTGGTTGTGCCGGGGGCCGAGCCGGTGGCAAACATCCAACGCCGTGTCGCGACGAGCCGGTTGCAGGAGTTGGAACTAGGAGCGATGGAAAAAATGAACCGGCGCCACCTCGAGTCCCGGGCGGACGACCCCCTATTGAGCGCGCGAATCAAGTCCTTCGAAACGGCGTTCGGCATGCAAATGGAGCTGCCGGACGCGTTTGACCTGTCCCGGGAAAGCGATGCAACGCTCCAGCTTTACGGACTCGAACGGGGCAGCACCAAGGGCTTCGCGTGGCAATGCCTGGTCGCCCGCCGACTCGCGGAACGGGGCGTCCGCTTCATCGAATTGATCGACGTCGGCTCCTCGGACAATTGGGACGCCCACGGCGACATGCTCACGCACACGCCGCTCGCAAAGAACGTGGATCAAGCCGTCGCCGGACTGCTGCGGGACCTGAAGTCACGAGGGATGCTCGACGACACGCTGGTGGTCTGGACGACGGAGTTTGGGCGCACGCCCTTTAATAACAGTGCCGATTCAAAGGGCCGCGAACACCACCATTGGGTGTATTCTTCCTGGCTCGCCGGTGCCGGCGTGAAGCCGGGAACGGTCTACGGCGCGTCCGATGACTACGGCATCAATGTTGCGAAAAACCCAGTCCATGTGCACGACTTTCACGCTACGATCCTGCACTTGATGGGACTCGACCACGAACGACTCACGTATCGGCACACAGGTCGCGATTACCGGCTCACGGACGTGGCGGGTGAAGTGGTGAACGGAATTATCGCGTGAGAATAAGAACTTCGCTCAGCCTCGGAGTTGCGATTATCGGTGCCATCGCACTGATCGGGAAGACCTCTGCCGCCGAAGCGTCGCCACCGGCATCGATCGCCTTCAGCCGTGACATCCTGCCCCTCTTGTCTGACAACTGTTTCACCTGTCATGGCCCGGATGAGCAGGCCCGCAAGGCGAAGCTCCGTCTCGACACGCGGGAAGGCGCCTTCGGCAAAGGCAAGAGTGGCGAATTCGCACTCGTGGCGAAGGACAGCGGCCACAGTGAAGTGATTCGCCGTTTGACGACGAGCGATCCGGACGACGTGATGCCGCCTCCCAAGTCGAAACGGCGCCTCACTCCCGCACAGGTCGAGTTGATCCGCAACTGGATCGATCAGGGTGCGTTTTGGGGGCGGCACTGGGCTTATGAACCGCCCCTCCGGCCACCGGTGCCGCCGACTGCGGGTGAGATTCGAAATCCGATCGACGCCTTCGTTCAGGCACGGCTGGCGAAGGAAGGTCTTAACGCGTCGCCCGAGGCTCCGCGCGCCACGCTGATCCGCCGGATGACGCTCGACCTCACCGGCCTGCCACCGACCCCGAACGAAGTGAGTGAATTTCTCAACGATTCTTCGCTGGATGCCTACGATCGCCTCGCGGACCGCCTGCTTGCATCGCCACGTTACGGTGAACGGATGGCTTGGGAGTGGTTGGAGGCCGCCCGGTATGCGGACTCGAACGGTTATCAAGGAGACAGCGAACGCACGATGTGGCCCTGGCGCGATTGGGTCGTGGACGCGTTCAACCGCAACCTACCCTTCGATCAATTCACGCTCTGGCAGATCGCAGGCGACCGGTTGCCGCAGGCGACCCTCGAGCAACGGCTCGCCACGGGATTCCTCCGCAATCACATGATCAATGGCGAAGGCGGTCGTATTTCGGAGGAGAACCGCATCGACTACCTATTCGACCAGGCCGAGACCGTGGCGACCGTCTGGCTGGGCGCGACGTTCAACTGCACTCGCTGCCACGACCACAAATACGATCCCTATACCCAGCGCGATTATTATGGCCTTCTGGCGTTCTTCAATCAGACCGCCATAGACGGCAGCGGCGGCAATCCACAGGCGCCCCCAAACCTCGCATTGCCCTCGCCAGAGCAAACCCGACGCCTCGCTGATTTCGATGGAAAGCTGGAGTCCGGAGTCCGGGCGACGGAACTCTTCGAGGCGGGCAAGTTTGCCCGGGAACCGGGAAAACCCATTGAGGAGGCTGCGGCGGCGAAGGATCTGCCGAAGGAAGTACTGGACCTCCTCAAGATTGAGCCCCGAGATCGCGATGTCGGCCGTCTCGAAAAACTGGCCGCGCACTGGAAGGATAGCGACCCAGCTTACGTGCGTGTGATCGAGGAAAACCGGAAGACCCGCAATGATCGCGACGGCGTAACGCGAAGTGTGCTGCGGGTGATGGTAATGGAGGACATGCCCAAGCCGCGGCTCACGTACATTCTAAACCGCGGCAACTACCTCAAGCCCGGCGCGGAAGCGGGTATGGCCGTTCCTGCGAGCTTGTCGACCGGGAACACCGATTCCCGTTCGAACCGACTGGACCTTGCGCAGTGGCTCATTGCGCCAGAAAACCCGCTGACAGCGCGCGTCACCGTGAACCGATTTTGGCAGACCTTCTTTGGAATGGGTCTCGTAAAAACCACAGAAGACTTCGGCGTGCAGGGGGAGAAACCGGTGAATCCTGAACTCCTCGATTGGCTGGCAACGGAGTTCATAGCGACGGGTTGGGACGTGAAGCGATTGGTCCGATTGATGGTAACGAGCGCTGCTTACCGGCAGTCATCGAAAGTGACGCCGGCGCTTTTCGAACGGGATCCGGAGAACCGCCTGCTCGCACGCGGGCCGCGCTTCCGAATGACGTCCTGGATGATCCGCGATGCGGCGCTCGCCGAGGCCGGGTTGCTGACCGAACAGATGGGAGGTGCTCCCATGAAGCCGTATCAGCCTACAGGCGTTTGGGAGGAGGCGACCTTCGGCAACAAGCGCTATGAACAGGACCATGGCGCTGCCCTGTATCGGCGCAGCCTCTATGTGTTCTGGCGGCGCATCATTGGGCCGACGATGTTCTTCGATGTGGCCAGCCGCCAGACCTGCACCGTAAAAACGCCCCGCACCAACGTCCCGCTCCACGCGTTGTTGACGCTCAACGACACCGCCTATGTGGAGGCCGCACGCGGGTTGGCCCAGCGGGTCCTCCGCAGCAGCGCTCGGGATACCGAGCGGCTCTCGCTCGCGTGCCGGGGTGTGCTGGGCCGACCACCCACGGCGGACGAGCAACGTATCCTCACGCATGGCCTTGAGCGCCACAGGCGGAATTTTGCGAGCGACCCAGCCGCCGCCGCCCGACTCCTGGAGATAGGTGAGACTCCGCGGGATGCGGGCCTGGATCCTGGCGAGCACGCTGCATGGACCGTCCTATGCAGTACCCTCCTCAACCTGGATGAAGCATTGACAAAAGAATGAGTGAGCCATGACCCCCCTGCACGAACGCCGACTTCAACTCACTCGACGGGAATTTCTCGGCCGATCGGGTACCGGCCTTGGCCTCGCGTCACTGACCGGACTATTGGACCCCAAACGGTTAATGGCCGCGCCAGTAGCCCGTGTCGGAATGACCCGCCTGCCCGGCCTGCCTCACCTCGCGCCGAAGGCGAAACGGGCGATCTACCTCTTCCAAAACGGCGCACCCACCCATGTCGATCTTTTCGACTACAAGCCGAAGCTCCAGCAACTCCATGGAAAGCCCGTGCCGGACGACTACATCGCCGGCAAACGATTTAGCACGATGACGGGCAAAGCCGATGGCAAGCTGCTGCTGGCACCGGTCGAGCCGTTCCACCAGCACGGCCGGAGCGGAGCCTGGGTCAGCGAGTTCCTGCCGCACACCGCGCGCATTGCCGACGAACTCTGCTTCGTGAAAAGCCTGCACACAGATGCCGTAAACCATGCGCCGGGCATCTCGCTCATGCTCAGTGGCGCGCAAATTCCCGGCCGCCCAACGCTCGGGGCCTGGCTCACCTATGGGCTTGGAAGTGATGCGGAAAATTTGCCCTCCTTTGTGGTGATGACATCGGTAAGCAAGGGCACGACCTGCGGACAGATCTTCTATGACTTCTACTGGGGTTCCGGGTTCCTGCCGTCGCGCTACCAGGGAGTCAAGTTTCGCGGCAGCGGTGAGCCGGTGCTATACCTCGGCGATCCCGCGGGCATCAGCCGAACCACGCGGAGGGCGATGCTCGATGACCTCGCGGAACTCAATGATTTGAAACTGCGTGAGCATGGCGATCCGGAAATCGCCACACGAATCGCCCAATACGAAATGGCGTTCCGCATGCAGACCAGCGTTCCCGAACTCGCGGACATTTCACGCGAACCTGCGTCTGTGCTCGACCTCTACGGACCCAGCGTGAAGGAACAAGGCACGTTCGCCTATAACTGCCTCATGGCACGACGACTCATCGAACGCGGCGTCCGCTGTGTGCAGGTAATGCATGCCGGCTGGGACCAACACCGCAGTCTCACTACCGAGCTATACACCCAGTGTCGGGACACCGACCAACCGTCCGCCGGCCTCGTTGCCGATCTCAAGCAGCGCGGCCTGCTCGACGACACCCTGGTAATCTGGGGCGGTGAATTCGGCCGCACGCCGTTCATCCAGGGCAACCTCGACGATCGCAAATTCTGGGGCCGGGATCATCATCCCTACGCTTTCACCAGTTGGCTCGCGGGCGGTGGTGTGAAAGCCGGCCTGACCTACGGCGAGACGGATGACCTCGGAATGAACGTCGTTCGCGATCCGGTCCACGTGCACGATTTTCAGGCAACCCTACTTCACTTGCTCGGCATCGATCACGAACGATTGACCTACCGGTTTCAAGGGCGCGACTTCCGATTGACGGATGTCCACGGAAAGGTGGTCCACGACTTGATATCGTAGCGGGCGCCTCGGGATCTTTCCCCGAGAAACCCGATTGACGCACTCTGCGCCGTGACATGGCCCATTGCGGGAGATCGTTTTTCCCTCTCTGAGGGCGGGTCGGGGTGAGGGCGTGCATCTTACTTTTCCAAAATGAGAACTGCCGGTCAGGTACCGATGAAACAACGGTAAAATGCCCCAAAAACCAGCTGGCTCGGTTGGCCGAAGGCGTAAAAAGCACGCTGAAGCTCGGGCAAAGCAGGCGAAGTCCTGGATTGTAACCGTGTCTGCACCTTAAAAAATAAAAACCAGCGGTTGCGGGAGGTCAATCAACGGGTGTAAGACAAAAATCTGAAAAGAGTGAGTTTTCGGCCTTTTTTTGATGAAGTATGTCTATATGCTAGACATACTTTCTCAATGAATGATTCATTCCTGTCCAAACGCACCGCACTCCTTCAACAAATGGCCGCTCTGGATTCCATG
>SIBK01000107.1 GCA_009695205.1 Pedosphaera sp.
ACTTCCGCGTTTGGATTCTCCCCGGCCCTTTGCTCCAATTGCTCCAGCATTCTCTCTCGAAACTCCGGGCTTCCCAGACACCACCCTCGGCGCAAAGGCTTGAGTTGCTCTTCATCCTCTTCCTGCATCCGGCGAGCTTCCATCCGCCCGGCGGCCGTATCGTGCTGGATGTCATGCTCGCCCAGCAAGCGGTCCACCCGCATCCAGCCCGGTCGATGCTCCTTGGCCGCAAGATACCACCCCAGGCTGCTCCAAGGATAGCTGAGCAGCCGATCTTGCGTCCCAAGCAAATGGGCGCGAACCGGATTGAGATGCACGTAATCGCAGACCGTCTTCAAATACCCGCCCTCGTCGCTCTCCACCACCAATGCCTTGTAGCGGCCGCTAAAAACGTGCCCCGGTGTTTCATGACGGCGATTCAATATTAATTATCGACCCATCGACTCGGCTTGGCTTGAAACAGCAGCCCTGATCCCGCGCTGCTCTCGCCGACGTTCTGTGGCGCGGCACCTGGAAGACTTACGGATAGGCCCCGGTTTACTTGCGGCGCGCACGAAGATAGAACGGATTCGTTCCGGGCGCACGTTGGAATGGAAACGTAAAGAAACCGGACGCCGACGGTATCACCGAAGTCGTCGAGATCCAAGCGCTCAAATCCACACTGGTCTCCATGGCATATTCCTTCCCAGGATCGCCTAATAAACACACATCCATGGAATCCGTGGCTCGTCTCACCCAATTGACAATACCGGCAAACGCTCCCGCATTCGAACCTACTCCGACTGTAACTGTCGTCTGATTCGTCCCACCAAAGGATCCGATAAGCCGATATTCAAATCGATCGGTCCCCGTGAATCCGTTTTTCGGCGTATAGAGAACGCCATTTGCCCCGAGAGTCATCGAGCCCCCTTGTAGTGTTGATACCACCGGCAAATCGACGTGCAGTACATCGAATGAATCCTCCGCCTCATCATTAAACAAAAGTTTGGCAACCGGAATTGTCACCGGTTGATTTGGACGGGTCGAAATAAAATCCGGATAGGCCGTGACTGGAGAAAACGTCCGAAACGAGTACGTCCCCGACAGGGTGGAGCCATTATCCATGAAGATGCGAAGTTTGTACGCGCCGGCCTTTGGAAGCTGGATCCGTCCCTGTTTGTTAGCAAAGAACGAACTGAAGACGGCGGCTCCGGACGGTTTGAGGAGCTGCCATCGGAGGGAGTTTTTCAGCGAGGCTGCCTGACTCAGGGAATCAAACACGACGAACTGACCCAATCGCGCTGTAAACGTGTAGGTATCTGTTGAGCCAGCGGTCTCAAGGTTTCCAGCACCCAAAGCGGGTTTTCCGTCAGAGATAATGTCGCCGATCTTCATCGCGAATTGTTGATCGGAGACATCCGCTCGCGTTCGAAACGAATAGGACCCGAAAAATCGCGAATCCAGACTGCCTGTATAGATTTCGATGCGATATTCATTTGTTTCCGGAAGTGCCGTCCGGCCCTGTAAGTTGGAGAAGAACGAGGCAAAGATACTTCCCCCGGACGGCTTTAGCACCCGCCATCGGAGGCTATTCTTAAACGCGGGGTCTTGACTGATAGATTCGAAAAACACGACCTGGCCGGCGGTCGCCGAAAACAAATAGCTATCTTGAGAACCAGCGACCTCCAGTCTTCCCGCGCCCGCCGAAGGGAGCCCGTCAGAAACGTCGGTGCCGATGGCAAACGGAAACGACTGATCCGGTGGAATGGAAGACGTGCGGAACGCATAGGTGCCAAACGACGCCGAATCGTTACCATCGGTAAATATCCGAATCCGATATTGTCCGGATTCCAGAAGCGCGATGCGTCCCTACGAATTGGAAAAGAATGAGCCAAACACCCCGGATCCGGAAGGCTCGCTCAATTCCCAGCGCAGACCGTTTTTAAAGGCGGCGTCCTGAGCCAGGGATTCAAAAAATACCAATTGGCCCGCGGTCGCCGTAAAGGTGAAGTTGTCCTCGGAACCACCCACCTCGAGCCGGCCGGCTCCCGCCGCGGGGACGCCATTGGAGACCGGATTTCCGATGGTATAGGGAAAGGTTTCATCCGGAGGAATAGGGGTCACTCGAAAGGAATAGGGGCCTATCCACCTTGGATCGGTTCCGTCCGAAAAGACATGAATCTTGTAGGTGCCACTTTCCGTCAATACTTTCCTGCCTTGAGCATTCGGGAAAAAAGCCCGAAAAAATCACCGCTCCCGACGGCTTGATCATGCTCGGCCGCAGATGCGCGCTCAAGGTTTGCAGGAAGGCGTTGCTGGCGACGTTGGCCGCCAGGGTGCCGACGTGGCGACCATTCAGGTTGGGCAACACTCCCCCATTAAGGGTGTCATCACCGTCTGGGTAGGTGCCATTGTTCGGGTTGAAGTAGCCGTTGGCCCCGGTGGCGATTGCTGTGCCCGCGCTGTTCAACCGGTTCCAGCCGATAATCCGGGACGAAGTTGCCGTGACGCCGTCGTTCAAGGCCCTATTGGCTTCGAAGTTCCCGTTCTTGAGCGTCAAGTTCTCCACGCCGAACAGCGCGTTTGCCCATTGCTGGGCGTGCTCGAGCAAGCCCACAGCGTTGAAATGCACACCATCTGCCGTGTTGATCTTATTCTCCAGATTGAAGTCGTCGGTTCGCGGTCCGCGGAAACAATCGGGTGTGGCGTAGGTGAACCGACGCTGGCCGGCCGCCACCGGTTCCTCCTGGGCGCGCGTGGCTGCGGGGTGGAACGAAGCCTCGGCGATTCCCCACGGCACGGACCAACCCGCCGCCGAGCGGGAGCGGACGACGATGTTGCTGAGACGGAGGGCATAGTTGGCGGCGGTGGTGGAGACGAGCGAGTCCGATTCGCCTTGGTGCCAGAGCATGGCCCGCACGCCGTTGGTGCCGAAGCGGACCAGCGTGTTGGTCAGGTTCCTATACAGCGCCGTAGGCGAGGCCGATGAAGCCAACGGGCATCTGGTTCGACCGCGCGAGCAGGCTGCCCAGGATCGGCCACGCCGAACCTCCGGTGCCCATAAAGCTGGAGATGTCAGGCTGCGGGTCCGCGGCGAACCGCCACGTGCCGGAGGACAGCGTGTAAGCGCTGACTCGGTCGTCGGTGGGGCGCTGGGTGGGAACGCCAAAGCAGCCGGCATTGGATTGGCCGGCGGTAACGAATACGTCCCCGACTCCTACGCGATCCACGGCGGCCGAATCGATGACGTTGTCGGCCGCGTCCACGGCGCGGACCTCGATCCGATACCAACCGCCCGCCGTCAGGCCGGGCAGGCGGCCGGCAAACGGTCCATGGATCGGGGCGCCGACGATCGTGACCCAATCGGTAGCCACGCCATTGTTGGTCGCGCCGGGCATGACGATGGCCCGAGCCTCGAGGCGCACCGCAGCGCTCGAGTGAGTGCCCCGCAGGAGGATGTCCGCATGGTTGGAGCCGTCGCGCTGGATGACCTGCCGCGCTTTGGGCAGGGAGAGCGTGATGGCGAGAGTCGGGGGTAACGACGCGGACGGGATGAACTTGAACGACGCCCCCATATAACATTTGGGGGTGGGCCGGGCGATGGAAAAGGAAGTGTCGCTGGCCGTCGCCGGCATTGCGGGTGCACCGACCGGCGTGGCCCGACCTTCGACCCACTGCACCGTATCGGCCATGGTCATCCCGATGTCGTAGCCGAAGTCGCCACCTTTCACCTCGACGGCAACCAGGTAGCTGGTGCCGGGATTAAGGGTGATCGGGTTGGCGAGGGCGGCGTAGTGAACCACCAACGCGCCGTTCGTCTCCCGACCCGCCATGCCCGCGGGAACGGTCACCTCGGTCAATGCGGTGCCGTCGTCCCAGTTGTACAACCGTGCGAGTGCCGGGACGGCCAATCCGCCGCCGTCATAGTCCACGCGCCCCAGATGCGTCAACTGGATGCTGTTGGTGATGGTGAAGCGGTAGCCCAGCGAAAAGTCCAGCGCGGGGCCAGCCGTGCCCCGGTTCTGGGCCGTCCATGCCGGGTCGTCCGCTTGCAGACGCTGTGCGCCGGCGCAGAAGATCGAAAGGAGTGTCAGGAAATGCAGGGTTGTGCTTTTCATATTATTGCCCTTCTCGTTTTGCCCTAAATCATCCGGCCGATCCGATTTGCTGTAGCTTTAGCATGGGTTCACCCGCTTCACGCGATGCGGCGAGATCGACTTCCCAAACGACCATCCAGTCGTTGAAACCTTCGGGATCGACTAACATTTGCTCGACCTTCCAGAGCCGCTGGTCCTCCGATACCAGGACCCGCGTGTGCCGAAGGTTCCGGGCCTCCGGGTCGAGGCTATATATCGAGTGGCCGCGCTTGTATGATTCAATTGCCAGACGCAATCGCTCCGACGTCCACAGTTGGCCCTCCGAATCGGTTGTGCTGGCAGGGATCTCCAGAGCGCGTTCGTAGTCCGCCACCAGCAACGCACGGAGAAAGACGAAGATCCGGCTCCGAATCGCCGCGGTAAGCACTCGCGTGTCGCGGGTGATGTCGCGGGCGGCCTCGTCGGCACCTGGCGGACGCATCTCCGGGGACTGCGCAGCCGGTAAATGGGCCGGATCGCGCATCTTTTGCCACTCGTCAAGGAGACTGGAATCCACCTGCCGGATCATCGTGGCGAGGTACAGTTCGAATTCCCGCAGCGTGTCGCTCTTTGCCGCGTCGGGTACGGTTTGCGCGAGCACCTTGTGAACGCGGGCGAGGTGGCGGAGGAGGACACCCTCGGCCCTTTGGAGTTCATAGTCGCGGACGTAGTCACTAAAGGAGCGAAATTGCTCGAACATCTCGCGGGCAATGGATTTTGGATGGATGTTTTCCTGTCCCACCCACGGATGCTGCTCAGCGAATGCATTAAACGTTTCATAGATGAATTCGCGGCGAGGTTTGGGGTACTCTAGTTTCTCCAATTCCTCGATCCGTTGATCGTATTCGATGCCTTCCTGCTTCATTCGAGCCATCGCGTCATCTTTCACCCGATCCAACTGCTTTCGTAGGATAATGTCCGGATCTTCCAGGATTGATTCGACCAAGGTAATGACATCCAGGGCATGGTCGGGTGCTTGTGGATCGAGTCGGGGCAGGGTGTCGAGCAGGTACAGCGACAAGGCTTGGTCCATTGAGAAGTCGTCCTGCAGTGCGCTATGCACTTGGAGGTGAGAACCGGTTTCCGTGCGGGGTGTAAATTCGATAATCCGCTTTTCTAAGAGTGCTCGGAACAGTTGCCAGGCCCGCCGGCTGAGAGCTTTTTTGGCCTTGGGCGATTCGTGACAACGCGCGATCAGCGCCCGCATCGCACGGCAGCCATCCTCTGGGCGTGCAAGGACATTCAGCAGCATACCGTGCGAAACACGGAAGCGGGATGTCAATCGTTCCGGTGGAGCAGAAATCAACCGCGCGTAGGTGTTGCGATCCCAATTGACGAAGTTCTTCTCAGGTGGTTTTCGCTTTACGATTTTCTTCCCGTCGCGGGCCGCCTTCTCATCGAGCTTTAGGTTCTCGACCACGTGTTCGGGGGCCTGGGCGACCACCCAACCACGGTCGTCGTACCCCTTGCGCCCCGCGCGCCCTGCGATCTGATGAAAATCACGGGCGGTCAGTATTCCTGTTTTCTGTCCGTCGTATTTGCACAGGCGGGTGAAGACGACGGTGCGAATGGGAACATTGATTCCGACACCGAGGGTATCGGTGCCGCAGATAACTTTGAGCAGGCCCTTTTGAGCGAGTTGCTCGACGAGGATGCGATATTTTGGGAGGAGACCGGCATGATGGAGACCGATGCCCTGACGGAGCCAGCGCCGAAGGTCGGGTCCGTAGGGACTATTGAAGCGGAAACTCTCGATCGCCGCCGACACCGCCGCCTTTTCCTCGCGCGAGCAGACATTAATGCTCGTGAAATCCTGGGCGCTTTGGGCTGCTTCGAGCTGGGTGAAATGGACAACGTAGACCGGTGCGCGTCCACTCTGGACGAGGGTTTCGAGGGTTTGGGCGAGGGGTGTTTCCGCGTAGGCGAATTCAAGGGGCACGGGACGATCGATCGAGGACACTGTGATCGTCTGCAGTCCATTCAGGCGGGTGAGCTCAGTCTCGAAGAATCCCGTATCGCCGAGAGTCGCGGACATGAGCAAGAACCGAGTGCGAGCCATAGCGAGCAGCGGTATTTGCCAGGCAGCGCCCCGTTCCCGGTCGGAGTAATAGTGAAACTCGTCGACCACGGCATCGCGGATCGTGGATTCGGCCCCTTCGCGCAGGGCAATGTTTGCAAGGATTTCAGCGGTGCAGCAAAGAATTGGGGCCTCTCGGTTAATTGTGGCATCCCCGGTGCTGAGGCCCACATTTTCAGGCCCAAACTCCCGGCACATGGAGATCCACTTTTCGTTGACGAGTGCCTTAACCGGGCAGGTGTAGATGGATCGACGGCCCTGGGCGAGGGCTTGGAAAAGCAGCGCCGAGGCTACTAGAGATTTTCCAGAACCGGTCGGTGTATTGAGGATGACGTTTTTGCCGTCGAACAGTTCGAGGATTGCGGACTCCTGTGCGGGGTAGAGTTGCAGGCCTTTGCCCTCCAAATATTCTAGAAACCGGCCGAGCAGCAAATCGCTATCCACGGAATCTCCTTTGGGGAGGGCATCATACAGCGTGGCAAACACAGGCTAGAGAACCTAGGGTGGGAGTGAAGCGAGCGGAAGCCCGATCCAGCAGTTCATTTGACAACGGAGGCGTGCCCTTGAAGCCATCGCAGGTCGCGGTTGCCGGGGCGAAAAAAGAAATGATGAGAAAGCCACTGAGTTGTCACGGCTTCTTCAATCGTTTTTGATTCTGTCCATCGGTGTCCATCAACGTGACCGTCCGCAAACGCGACCACTCCACCCCCCTCATGCTGAGCCGACGGCATGTGATAGTACAGGTCGTTTTCCTCGGCGACCACGAATCCCGCGTGGCAAACAAAGCCGGGTGCGACATCCAGAAACGTGAAAATCTGCGAGGGCGATACGCTTGCGATGTCGGTCTGTTTGATGAAAGCCTGGTAGTTTGTATGGTTGTTATCGGGTGTCGGCACGGTCCAATTCACGTAGCCGTTCAAAGCATAGCTCCGAACCTTGGGAAATTTCTCCCCATTCAAAACCACCGTGCTTCGGTCGGACGGACACTTGTAAACTCCAGGCGCTTTGACGTAGTTCGCGAACAACGCTAAGCGCGGATCCAAAAGCAGATCCAGGTTGGTGAATGAATGCGGATTCCAATGTCCGTCACCGACCACCCAAAGCTTAATGCCCAGGTCGGGGTTGACGTAACCGTTGGGCGGCAGGCGTTCCTGGTTGTCTCCCGCATACATCTGCATCGCGAGGGCCAACTGTTGTTCGTTGTTGACGCAGGCAATTCGCTGCGCCTTGGCCTTGGCCTTCGATAAACTGGGCAAAAGCAACGCGGCCAGAATGGAGATAATGGCGATGACCACCAGCAACTCGATTAGTGTAAAGGCTACCCTTTGGAGCGGTCCGTCTTCATATCCATGTCGCTTAAGTTGTGATTTTGAAAAACGCATTGGTCGCTCTCGGCTCGTGTTAGGAGTAGCATTGAAGTCTGCTCGATGGAAACAAATCGTCGCATTCAGGCTTTGCACGGAGCGCCATCGTCGATGACGACTCCCTAGGGAATCCAGCGAAGGTTAGGTTGATCCAGTCGGCCTCGATTTCTTTTGAAATCCCAATAGTCAGTGTTGCGGTGATGCGCGACGTGTCCATCGAGGAACAGGAATTGGGCGCCGCGCGCATGTAGGTTCGTGTGGACCGCGTTTTCCGTGGCAACACCGGCGAGCCGCCCATTGTCGAACAACCAGACGGTGAGAGCGGGTGCGGGGATGTTACCGAGCCGGACCGGATGACTGTTGGATCCCCCGCCATTGACGCGGCGATTGAGTGCATAATGGAACAGATTGTTTATATTACTTCTTCGGGTATTCGACGGGCAGATCCAGAGGGACCGACCTGGATCAATCAATGGATTCGTCCGCCAGGATAACTCGTGGTAGGTCGGGATGCCGAGGGCTGAAGGCAGATCATTGTACCATCCTCCTGAAAGCCATGTGCCGTTTGGAGATCCGTCTTGCGGCAGCCAATCATCGTTTCCCGTCGCAAACAAGTGCGTCGCCAGTCCCCATTGCTGGAGATTTGATCGGCAGACGAAACCTTTGCTGGCGACCCGCGCGCGGGCCATTCCGGGCAACAGCACGCTGGACAGGATGCCAATGGTTGTGACGACCACGAGAAGTTCTATCAGAGTGAACGCAGCAGGGGGCAGGGCGGGGGATGATGGAAAGCTGCCGCAGGGACGATTGGATTGAAAGGTCATGGGCGTGGGAAAATCTTCGAAGAAACTCCTAGGGCACGGTGACTCGATAGAAGCGGCAAGCCGCGTGCAGATTCGTATCCGAATAGGGGCTGAATGGGATCGAGGTCGCGATTCGTTGGAAGGGATCGCTCAGGGTGTCGGTGCTCCAGATCGAACAGGTTCGTCCGGGCGGAATTTCGAAATTGAGTTCGAGTGCTTTGGTGTCCGATGCGGACACGATCGACGCTGGGATTACGATCACCGAGAGCACAGCGTTGGTGGGAGCGGACGTGACCGAGAGCCTGACTGGACTGCTGGTGATCGCTCCTGCGATGTTTGTGACCATTAGGTCATAGAGACCGGCTTGTGACACTTTGACCCGACTCAGTTTGAGTTGGTTTTGGTTGGCGCCTAACAGATTGGTGCCGTCGTGCCGCCACTGAAACCAGAAGGGCGCCTGGCCGTGCACCTCGGCTTGAAGCAGAGCGGTCGTGCCGGGACGGTTGGTCTGTCCGACTGGGGGGATGGTGAACACGGGCGGCTCCGGCTTCCAGTCGGGCGGCCACCCAGTAACGACAATCCTGTCGAATCGCCACTTGCCGCTGGTGGAGTATTTTCCATCGGGCTTGGCGGCGACATAGTTGGTGGAGGAATCAAAATCCGAGACGATACGGACGACGATATCGCCCCCGGTTGGCGACTCCGCCAAGTCGGATAAATCGAAGCAAAGATCGTTGGTGAAGCTGCCCTCCCTTCCGATGACCAGAGAGCCGACGGTGGTGAAATTCAGTCCGGCTTCCGCGGCATCGACCCGGAGTCGGCGGGACGCGGAGCCGGTTGCGTACCAGTCGAGCCCGAGATGCAAGTGGGCGAGCCTTGCCGGTGAGAAGTGCAACTCGATACCGGCGGTGCCCGGAGCCTTTCCGGCAGCCGGAAATCCCGCAACTCCCAATGAGTGATTCGAAGTGGCATTTATGTCGGCCGGGCTGCCCGAAGCAACTTCGAGGTGTGTTCCGCCCACGGCGGCGAGCGAACCGAATCCGGCTGCGGGCGTGGCTTGCGGCGAGTTGGTGTCGTTAAACGTCCAGAGGGCGAGCGTAGTCTGGCCGCGGAGGGGAAGTAACGAGTACAGACCGGCGATCAAAAGCCAGCTGAGCGAACGGAGCGTTTCAGTTTTCATAACGGTATAGGAACATTGAGTGTCCCGGGCGAGGTGCCGGAGACATCCCTTTCGGGACATCTCATGCAGAACCGTTATGGAAGGGTGATTTCCGAAAAAGTAGGGAGCCGGCGGGAAATTTAATGCTGGGTGGGCGTCTGTCTCCGGCGTGTCACAGATTCGAACTTGGCGGGGCGTGTGCGGAAGAACTATTTGGCCTTGATCTGCTTCTGGAGAAGGGGAAGTTCGCTCGCATCGAGGTAGCCGTCCCCGTTAGCGTCGAAGTCGCTCAGTTTCCAGGCATCGCCGAGCCAGAGCTTGAGTTCTGTGGCATTGATCCGGCCGTCGCTGTCGAGATCCCGACGAATGAGAATGTCCGCGGATGTCTCCGCGGGATCTGCAACCGCGTCCGATTTCGTCGTTGTCGGGGCTAGCAAGGCTCGGGTGCTGGTGGCAAATACACTATGGGGGAACGTTTGGTGAAGTTGTGCAAGAAGCGCCTGCTGCTTGAGTGTGTCGTCCAATCCGATCGCATCATGGCAAAACGCCAGGAGGAACAATTCCTCTGCGTCGAGGGTGGTTGGATCGTTGCCAAGAAGTTCCGCCACTTTCTTGTGATTTCCGGAGAAGAAGGCATTGATGGCCTGTTCCTTGACCGGGGGGCGGGCGAGTTTGGCGGAGATTTCGGACGGATCGAGCTCCTCGGGCACCCATTGCTTGGGCGGGACGGCAACGACGCTCGCTTTATCCACCGCGATGAGTGTGTTGCCTGCCGGCACATTCGATGCGTCCAGTCCGAGCCATAGGTGGGTGTCATCCGAAAGGAGAGTTCGGACGGGAAGGCCGACAGCGAACCACCCGAGCCATCGCTTTGTTTTGAGGTGAAAGGCCAAGATGCGACTACGGCTGGGATTTAACCCATCGGCAGTGGCGACCCACAGGAAAAACTTGTCGCGAGCGATTGCCCGAACCGCCCCGGGGATTCGACTGGTCGGGGTGATGGGATCGACGATTCGCCGGGTCTCGACCCCGATCCTTGCCAGCCGCGCCCGGTCCCGCATACGAGTTCGGATGCCGGTGATGACGCGTTCTCGGGCTTGGTCGTAAGCTGCGGAGGATGGTTTTTGCCAGGGTCCTGACGGGGCAACGATAGCTCCGCTGACGCCCGGGTTGAAGGGAACGATTTGGTGGGTTGCAACTCCCGATTCAGCCTGGAGGTGGTGGAGGCCGACGGAGGTACCCACCCAGAATCCTCCGTTGTCATCGCCGGCGATGCAATGGATAGAGATTTCATCTAGCCAAGGCGTGCCATCCGCGATCGCTCGGGTTACGTCGATCCATTCGGGCGCAAGGATATGCCGCGTGGCGAGCCGATTGGCTGAGGCGGCCAGAAGCCAGCGGCCCGATCCGGCCAACAGTCGCCAAGTGTCGCGTGATCGTGGATTGAGTGGAGGGGCTGGCCCACCGGAGCGGGTCCAATTTGTGCCGTGGGGATCGAGCTGGTAGACAATCCCGGAATCGCTGATGGTTGTGAGCCGGCCATCCGCCTCCGCAAAGCACATCAGGTTCGAGCTGGCAAGTCCCTGGAGGGCGTTGAACCCCTCGACGGCGTAACTTCCCGCATGGAACGCGCCGGCTCCCCCTTCGACCGCCATCCATAATTCGCGCCCCATGGGCCACAGAGCGCGGGGATGATACTTCTCGAGCACTCCACGCACACGCTCCAGGTGACCATTGGTGGAAGCGAGCGCCCACAATTGAGGGCCGTTGTCATTTGTGCGGGCGTTGCGGATACGGGTCGTCAGCCAAAGGTGATTTTCCAGAACGGCGAGGTGGTCGACGGCCACGCTCGGTGACTCCCGGGGAAAAATGACTGGTGACATGCGCACGCCCGAAATCGCCGGCATCCATTCGAACCTACGAACCACAAAGACATCGGGAGGCACGGTGTTGGTGGCCCGCTCCGCGCCAAATCCGTTGCACAGTCCCGCGAGGAAGAGCATCCCCCAGAGCAGTCGTCCGAACCTATGCATGAGCCGAGGTGAGCAGAAAAACGGGCCATGCAAAACTGGAATCCAACGGGAAAACCGAATCTGAAAACGGGTCGGTCAATAGTATTGTAGTATTCACAGCGACGGTTGCCACGCTCCTGAATGGCAGCGAGACGTTTTTCGGACATGGAAAAAGGGTGACACCCGCCTGAAAACGGGACCCGGGACTCCGCTTGACGGTTCATCACCACTCCACTTGACTCAGGGGTCCTTTGGAAAGTTTGTACAACTATGACGAAAATAACTGAAATTCAGGCCCGCGAAATCCTCGATTCACGCGGGAATCCAACCGTCGAAGTCGATGTTTTGCTGACCTCCGGCATTCTTGGCAGGGCCGCCGTGCCCTCCGGAGCGAGCACGGGCGAACACGAAGCTCTCGAGTTACGGGACGGTGATAAGAAACGCTACCTTGGCAAGGGGGTCCGCAAGGCGGTGAAAAACGTCGCCGAAAAGATCGCCCCGATCCTCCTCGGGATGGATGCGCTCGACCAGCTAACGGTCGATCACACCATGTTGAAGCGAGATGGGACGGAGACGAAATCGAAGCTAGGTGCGAATGCAATTCTTGCAGTGTCTCTTGCCAACGCAAAGGCTGCCGCAGCCGCGCTGGGTCAGCCGTTGTTCAAGTATCTCGGCGGCCCCAATGCGAAGGTGTTGCCGGTGCCCATGGCGAACGTGATCAATGGCGGAGCCCATTCCGACGCCCCGATCGATTTCCAGGAGTTCATGGTTATGCCTCATGGTTTCGGAACTTTCAGCCAAGGACTCCAGGCCATCACCGAGATTTTCCATGCCCTCAAGGAGGTGCTGAAGAAAAAGGGCCTCAGCACGACAGTCGGCGACGAGGGTGGATTTGCGCCAAAACTAGAAAGCGCCGAGGCGGCCCTCGAGGCGATCCTGCTGGCAGTGAAGGAAGCCGGATATACCGCAGGCAAGCAGATTTTCCTAGCTCTGGATGTCGCGGCGTCGGAATTTTACAACGGCGACGGAACCTATACGTTCAAGAAAAGTTCCGGCCGCAAACTGAGCGGCGATGAGCTGGTCGATTTCTATGTGAAACTTTGCAAAGACTATCCGATCGTCAGTATTGAGGACGGATGCGCCGAAAACGACTGGAAGCACTGGAAGACCCTGACCGAAAAGCTCGGGGACCGCGTTCAGTTGGTAGGGGATGATCTGTTTGTCACCAATGTGAAGTTCCTGAAAAAGGGCATCGACGCGGCCACCGCGAACGCAATTCTTGTAAAGGTGAATCAGATCGGATCACTCACCGAAACTTTCGACGCGGTCGAGCTCGCCCAAAAGTGCGCCTATCGAGCTATCTTGTCTCATCGCTCGGGCGAGACCGAGGACGCAACCATCGCCGACATTGCGGTAGCGACGAACTGTGGTCAGATCAAGACCGGGTCGCTAAGCCGAACAGACCGCACAGCCAAGTACAACCAGTTGCTCCGGATCGAGCAGTTACTGGGTTGCAATGCCGTCTATGCAGGCATGAGCGCACTTCCGAAGGGACGCTGAGGTAGGGGTGGGGAAATGGGCGTGCGCACGAGGTAATCGGCCGATCCCAGGCGGCCTTGATGCGGGGAACGGGCGGTGGAGCGCGGAGTTTTCCGTGCTTCACGGCTGTTACCGGGTTTGGTTGGCACGCAATCTGTCGGCGGGGTCGACTCTGCGTCGGGTAGCGTTCTTCCGCACTATCGGATGCTTGACACCTCAGAAGACCGCTCTAGCTTGCGCGCCATTGCGATGCAGACCGGTTTGTCCTCCGCCCCGATTTCTTCCTCCCTGTCGATCCACGAATCGCTAAAGCAGTTTCGCTCTGCGGGTCGCGGCTTCTGGAGCCATGTATCCGATGCTGAATGGAGCGATTGGAAGTGGCAGCTGAAGAATCGAATCACGAATGTGGCTCAGTTGGAGAAGTTCCTCCCCACGCTTTCGCCGGAGGAGCGGGCGGGGGCAATTCTGGCGGGGGAATCCAAGCTGGCGTTGGCGATCACGCCCTATTTTTTCAACCTGATTGATTCGGCGGATCTGAACTGCCCCATCCGATGGCAGGTGATTCCGAGGGTCGAGGAAACGTACCAGGCGTCTTGGGAAATGAGTGATCCCTGTGGTGAGGACTCCCATTCACCCGTGCCGGGACTTGTTCACCGGTATCCCGACCGGGTGTTGTTCTTGGTAACCGATCGGTGCGCCTCCTATTGCCGTTATTGCACACGATCTCGCTTGGTCAGCAACGCCAGCGGTTATGATTTTCATCCGGAATTTGACCGCCAGATAGCGTACATCCAGAACAATCCGCAGATTCGTGATGTGTTGCTGAGTGGGGGAGATCCACTCCTCTTCAGCGACGAAAAACTGGAACAGCTTTTGTCCCGGCTTCGATCAATTCCCCACGTTGAATTCCTTCGCATTGGAACCCGGATCCCGATTTTTCTGCCGCAACGGATTACCCCGGATCTGTGCGCCATGTTGAAGCGGTTTCATCCACTATTTGTTAGCGTTCACTCAAATCACCCGCGCGAACTAACCACGGAAGCGCGCGAAGCGCTGACGCGTCTCGCCGATGCGGGCATTCCGCTGGGGAATCAGTCGGTGCTCCTGAAATACGTCAACGACACCCCTGCGGTTATGAAAGCGCACGTGCAGAAGCTTCTCATGTGCCGGGTGCGCCCGTTATATATCTATCAATGTGACCTCATCCACGGGTCGGCCCACTTACGCACGAGTGTTGCCCGAGGTCTGGAGATCATGGAGCAGTTGCGAGGGCACACCACGGGCTATGCCGTTCCGCATTATGTGATTGATGCTCCGGGCGGTGGCGGAAAGGTGCCAGTGAATCCCGGCTATATACTTGCCCGGAATGCCGAACGAATCGTGATTCGAAACTTCGAAGGTGAAACCTACGAATACCCGGAAGCGGTGGAGGATCTTGCTCCGGAAAGATCGCAGGGTGTCTCCCATTTTCAGCAGGAGAAATAGCGAAGATTACGGAATTCCCGTGAGAGCCCCCTGCGAGACTCCACGCTGGAAGCCCGAACAGAGTCTGAGGGCGCGACTTGACAATACTATTGACCGACCCCAGTGAGGAGAGTGGCCTGCAACTGGGTCCGCAACTGGGAACGGAGTTCGGGGGTGGCCTCCCGGGGAACACGGATCGGCGTGCCTAGGGTGATTTCGCAGCGACTGAAGGGAAGGGGGATCTCGAAGCGATCCCAGCTCTTGAATTGGTATTTCCATCCAAGCCGGATGCTCACGGGGATGATCGGCAACCCGGTGAGTTGGGCGGTGGCGATGACGCCGTCTTGCACTTCGTAGCACGGTCCACGGGGGCCGTCCGGGGTGATGGCCAGATCGCACCCGTTGCGGGCGGCTGCGACAAGTTCGCGCAGGGCCTGGGGCCCACGGCGGCTGGAGGAACCTCGAATTGGCAGACCCTCGAATAATTCCACAACTCGAGCGAGGAGTCCGCCGTCACGGCTAACGCTCACCAGGGCTGCCATATGACGGGCAGTATCCCGCTGATGGATGATCCGCCGATACCCGAGTAGGGCCATCGCGAGGCGGTTGTGCCAGAACGCGAACAGAATTTTTTCATTCCCGCCCGGCGTGAGCAACCCGGAGGCGTCGTCCACCCGGAAGCGGATGGTTGCGGCGAGCAGGGACACTACGGCCCAGATCAAGCGTGCAAGAATTCGCCCGTTCCGCGACGTTTGTTCGGGAATAATCACCCCGCTGCGATTGGGCTTCACGGGTGGCGACGAGCTCGGTCTGTTTTCTTCAAGCATTGGCTGTGGCATCAGGCGCCCTTCTTGAGGCAGGCACGCACCAGATCCTCGATGCTTGCTTTATCCCCGAGCATGGCCTGCGCCGCTCGAATGGCTTCATGGGCGTCGTTTTGCTTAAAGCCAAGGGCGATCAGCGCCAGGACTCCGTCGTTGTGACGTTGGTCGGCTGCATTCAGCGTACGCTGGGCGCTGCCGGCCTCCCACGCGGCCGCGGGCCCGAGCCGATCCTTCAATTCGACGACGATTCGTTCCGCTGTCTTGCGACCGACTCCAGGGATCTGGGAGAGCGCCTTGACGTCTCCGCTGGCTACGGCTCCACGGAACAAGGTCGCATTCATTCCGCTCAGGATATTGAGGGCTATCTTCGGTCCGATGCCACTCACGGTGTGAATCAGGAGCCGAAATAGTTCCCGCTCACCGGCCGTGGCAAAACCGTAGAGCACATGGGCGTCCTCACGGATGGCGAGGTGGGTCAACAGGTGCACCTCGTTCCCCACCGGCGGCAGTTTGTCGAAGGACGAGAGCGGTATCAGCACTTCGTAACCCACACCGTGGACGTCGATGGTGACGACGGCTGGTGAGACTTCCCGGAGTTGACCGCTCAGATGAGTAATCATGGAAATACGGATGGCTGCAAGTGCGGGAAAACGATCTTTGCCTGTGGGATGCCACAGGCGTCTGTTGTGGACAAGAGCATAGCGGGGGCTTCCAAATAAGCCGCCGCAAACTCTTGCTCATTCGCTGTTACGAAGCGAGCCAGAACAGGCATCTCGCCTTTGTAGCCGTTCTCAGTGCTGTTCAGTTCCGGGCAGCTGACCAGCAGCTGTTCGGCAGAGAGTGATAAACCGTTCTTCGATGATTGCTAATCTGTGGGAGCGCAGTCGAAGAACGCCCCACGGCCGACGAAGCTTTCGACGGCCGAGTGGCAGAGCAAGCAGGCTCCCCTCCTTCAGTTCTCTCGAAATGGCCCAAGGCGCCACAATTCCCACGCCGAGATTGAGTTTCACCAATTCCTTGATGGCCTCCGTACTGCCGAGTTCAATGACGGTATTGAGGGTAATGTGATCCTGTTGGAAATAGTCATCGATGAGCCGCCATGTGAGGCTCTGTTTTCCATAGATGATGACCTGCTGCCGGGAGATTTCGGCCCTTGGAATCTGGCCGGTGCGGGCCCACGGATGTTCGGGTGCGGCGATAAACTGGAGTTCGTCCTGAAAAAGGGGTTCGAATTGGAAACGCTCTTCAGGCTTGGTCTCCAACGTCACGGCGAGTTCGGCCCGGCCATCGTCCAGGATCTCCATAATTACCAACGAATCACACGGCTCGATGGTGATTCCACATTTGGGGTACTCGGTCTGCAGCGACCGCAACACCGTCGGAAGCAGCGAGACACAGAGGGCGGCCGGGGCAGCGAGCTTCAAGCGGGAATGCCCCCATTTGCCGAGTTGCTCCAGACCCGAGCGGGCGACAGTCATCTCGGCAAGAATTCGTTCTGCATGTTGCAGAAGCTGTTCCCCAGCCTGGGTCAGCGTCACCTTTTTGCCCAATCGGTCCAAAAGACGGCATCCCACATCCCCTTCCAAGGCCTTCATGGCATGGCTAATGGCCGATTGGGTAAGGAACAGGTCGCGTGCCGTCTGGGTGAAACTGCCATTGTTGGCAAGAGTCACGAACGCCTGCAGCTGGCGGCTATCAAGGGGATTCTTCATCAATGAATGAGGGCTCTTCCGGCTAATCTGTGGGTGGTTTTCAGTGCTGGGAAGGCGCAACTTGCAAAATCGGAGGGGATTGGATGGTCGTCCAGACAACCGTTCGTCTACTTTGGGCCGCCCACCGGCGCGAGCTGTTGGCTCAAGCACGCCGGAGGG
>SIBK01000108.1 GCA_009695205.1 Pedosphaera sp.
GGGCTGTGGAAGGACTTAACAACAAGATTCGAGTGACCACCCGACGAGCCTACGGCTTTCGGACATATCGAGCACTGGAAGTAGCTCTATATCACAGTCTTGGAAAACTACCTGTACCGCCACCCACCCACAGATTCTGCTGAAGAGGCAAAATAACTAACCCCTTCGATGTCGCAGATCCGAAGGTACTGGTCCCATCGCAGGAAACCAACCGTGCGGCTGGCCTCCAATTTCCGCTCGCGCAATTCGGGTGCCGGAGCGCCATTGCCTGCCAGCGCCTCCTTCAGCACTCGCCCATCCATCGAATCCGGTCGAGTGATGCCGAGCAGGTGGAGAATCGTGGGGGCGATATCGATGTTGCCGCTCGGTGTCTTGCTGACAAATCCACGTTTGAAGGAGGGACCGGTCGCCACCAATGTGTTGTTCATTTCGAAGCGACTCAACGATCCGTGCGCTCCCGTTCCCCGCGTCCCACCCGTTGCCATCATGTAGCCTGGAGCGCCAAAGTCGTTCTTATCGTCCGTCCATCGCATCGACACCACCAGATCCGGCGCATGTCCGTCGGTGGGATATTTTACAGTCGAGAGTGGAAACGTTCCCTCCAGCTCGATTCGGGAGAAAATCACCCCGGAGAAATCGCAACCTTGCAAGACCGTCGCCGCCTTTCGAATGACATCTTCCCGATGATCGATCACATAGATGAGCGCCGATCCCCCCAATTCAACCACCACCACGTCTCCCGGCTCCGGGTTTTCCAGTTTTGTATGGGCATTAAGCCCGGCCCGGCGCAATGCCCCTGGAATATCCCCACCGCGCGCAACGGAGGAGAATCCATGATCCGACACGACCATAAGATCGGTTTTGCCACGGATACCCTTTTGCTCAAGAACCTTGAGGACTTCGCCCAGGTTCTTGTCAGAGGCTTCGATGGCCGCGAGCGATTCTGGAGCCCCGACTCCCTTGGCGTGTTGCGTTTTATCGGGGTCGCTTAACCACAGCAAAGAGTATTTCGGCACCCCATTCTTCCACAAACCATGGGTCAGCGCCTTGATCGTCCAGGTGTCGGACGCGACGTTCGGGATGGTGTCCGTGTTCGGAAAAACTTTGTCGTCATTCGCCTTGTTCATCCGCTCCGTCGCTGCGCGCGGCAAAGACAAGCCGCACCCCAGAGTCACGGATTTTCGGTGCGCTTCGGTATCTTCACAACGGAGCGATCGGTCATGGAGCAAGGTCACGCTCTTTGTACCCGCAATGTACGTGTAATGGCCGGCGGCCTGTATGAGTTCGGCCACCGTGTCCACGGCCACGTATTTGCCACCCGAAATCAGGTCCACACGCCGAACGGTTTCGAGAACCTCAGAAGCGATCGACGTCTGGGAATTCAACTCTTCCCGAAAATCGGAGTTGGCAAGAATGCCGCTATGTCCGGGATACGTGCCCCTGGCGAGAACGGTGCCATTGACGATCGTGGTGCTGACGTACGCGCAATGATTGCGGCGGAAGAACACTCCATTGGTGGCGAGGGAGTACAAATTCGGGCAATACTGCTGGCGGACGAAATCCGGTCTCATGCCATCGAGACCACAACCACGACGTGTTCCGGCGCCGGAATGCCCTCAGCCTGGGCGGCTGGGAATGTGGCGCACGCCCCAAAGGCAGCAATCGATATTGGCAGGAGGGAGGCAATTCAGCGGAATTGACCGCTCCCGGCGGGTTGGGAAGGAATCGATGGCATCATGGTTACAAATTCACGAAGTGGATAGACGCCACATTGCAACGAAGGCCGTAAGAAAACGTCCCCAAGAATCGGGGAAGGATTCTGTGTCTCCGGGGGCGATGATTCAATTCAAAATGAGAACCGAGTGAACGCACAGGAGAATGTTTGAATCGGTCCGTTTGAAGTCTCACACTCTCGACCCATGCTCCGGCAGTTTTTCATATTCTTGTGCGTGTCGATTGCCGGGCAAACCGCACTGGGTGCCGGAGGGGCGAATCGAAACCCGGTCAGTCTGACGCGATGGGCGGAGAAAAACCACTTCAAAGCCACACTCAAAAAAGGGACGGGCGAGATTACGCTTTCAAACCGGTGGGCAACCCTGGCGTTCAAGCGGGACAACAAACGGGCTGTGATTGATGGGGTCGCCGTCTGGCTGGCGTTCCCGATAACAGCTCATGATGACGACGTGTGGATTTCGCCTGTGGACGTGGACAAAACGCTGCGCCCCATTCTGAAGCCAGCCCGCCTCGAATCGGGTGGGCACATCCGGACAATCGCGTTGTCGGCGGGACACGGCGGCAAAGACAATGGAAAGCAGGTCGGAGATCACCGGGAGAAGGACTACACGCTTAAGCTTGCGCTGGAGCTTGAACAACAGCTGACGCGGGCCGGATTCAAGGTCGTGATGACGCGAAGCACGGACCAGTTTTTGGAACTGGCGGATCGACCCGCCCAAGCGAAGAAGAAGGGGGCCGATCTTCTGGTGTGCCTCCACTACAACGCGTACACCGGTCCCGGAAGCGACACGGCGCGGGGGATCGAAACGTACAGTCTGTCGCCGCCGGCAACCTCGGCGACGAACGACAACGAGAACAATCCCTGGCCCTGGTTGCCAGGGAACCGATTTGATTCTGAAAACCTGTTGCTCGCCTACAAGTTGCAGGAGGCGTTTGTGGACGGCACAGATCGGGAAGATCGTGGGGTGCGCCGAGCTCACTTCCTGGAGCTGGCGCAAGCGACGATGCCCGCCGCGTATATCGAAGGGGGGTTCATGACGAACCCAGACGATGCCACCACGATCTACGGTGTTGCCGGACGGAAAAGGCTCGCCCAATCCATCGTCGACGGCCTCCTGTCCTACAAACGATTGGTCGAACGTCGGAAGCCGTGACGCGCACTGGACGGCGGCTTGTTTCGTGACATTCTAGGTAGCTATGAGCATAGCCACCCGAACCGGCGACGATGGATCGACGGGCTTGATGTACAACCGTCGTGTCGCAAAATCGCATCCGCGAGTGGAAGCGTATGGGAGTGTGGACGAATTGAATGCGGCGTTGGGTCTGGCTCGCGCTCACAGTCGGGACGCGGGTTTCGATTTCGTCGTCGACCCCCTCTTCGCAATTCAAAAGGATCTGGTTGTCCTAATGGGTGAACTGGCCACTGCGCGAGACGACCTTTCCCGGTACCAACAGGGGGGGCACACGCTGGTTGTTCCCGAAATGACCGCGACACTGGACCACCTGGTAGCGGCCATTGAATCACGCAAAATTTCTTACGACGGATGGGCTACCCCGGGTGCGAACCTTTCCTCAGCAGCCCTGGATGTGGCGCGCACCACGTGTCGGCGGGCGGAACGCCGGGTTAACACCCTCCGCGAGAACGGGGAGACGGAGAACGGGGAGATTTTGAAATACTTAAACCGCCTGAGCGATCTGCTCTGGCTGATGGCCCGGTGGACAGAGACCCCGCCCACCTCTGCGAGCGAGGTTTAAACCGACACACAGGTTACCGGGTCACCGGGGACGCTGAAGATTCTTGGCACCATTCACCTGCGAATTAACTCGGAGACGGAGGCCGTTCAACCGGATGAAGCCGGTGGCATCATCTTGATTATAGGCCTTGGTGGGATCCGCCTCCATGGTGGCGATGGCCGGGTTATAGAGGCTCTGGGCGCTCTTTCGTCCAGCGGTGTAGATCCCGCCCTTGTAGAGTTTGACCCGGACGGTCCCGGAGACATTGCGTTGACTTTCGGTGACGAGTGCCTGCAGGGCGAGCCGTTCCGGTGCGTACCAGAAACCGTTATAGACCAGAGCCGCATACTTGGGGATTAGAGAATCCCGCAGGTGCATGACTTCCCTGTCCATCGTGAGGGACTCGATCTGGCGGTGAGCAAAGTGGAGAATGGAACCTCCCGGGGTTTCATACACACCACGGCTCTTCATACCCACAAATCGGTTTTCCACCATGTCCACCCGGCCAACTCCGTGCTTCCCACCAAGCCGGTTGAGGGTCTGCATGACACCGAGGGGACTTCGCTTCCGGCCGTTCACCGAGACGCAGTCCCCTTTCACGAAATCGAGGGTGACATATTCGGATTTGTCCGGGGCATCCTCCGGAGCCACGGACAGCATGAACATACCCTTGTTCGACGGTGCGAACGCATCAAACCAAGGATCCTCCAGAATGCCGGCTTCGAACGAAATATGGAGGAGGTTTCGATCCATCGAATACGGCTTCTTCGCACTTGCCTGGACCGGGATTTGGCGGCTCGCGCAGTAGGCAATCATCTCGCTACGCCCCGGAAACTGTTTACGGAAGCGTTCATCACGCCACGGGGCGATAATTTGTAAATCGGGCGCCAGCGCCGCCGCGGTCAGTTCGAATCGCACCTGGTCGTTGCCCTTGCCGGTGGCTCCATGTGCAATGGCGTCCGCCTTTTCCGCGCGAGCGATTTCAACCATGCGTTTGGCAATCAGCGGCCGGGCAATACTCGTGCCCAGAAAATACTGACCCTCGTAAATCGCCCCCGCCTGCATCATGGGAAAAATGAAATCACGGGCGAACTCCTCCTGGAGATCGTCGATGTAGATCTTCGAGGCCCCGGTCGTTCTTGCCTTCTTCTCAAGTCCCTTGAGTTCCTCCTCCTGGCCAATGTTGGCGCAGAAGGCGATCATTTCAGCGTTGTAGGTCTCCTTGATCCAGGAAAGAAGCACCGAGGTGTCGAGACCACCGGAATAGGCGAGGACAATTTTCATATTGCGGGCGGGACTAAACCGCGAAGCGGTCCGCGGGAAAAGAGAAAAACAACGGAACCCACCTCCATCGCCCTGATGGGACGCCAGGTGTTCTGTGGCGCGGCTGGGAATTAAAAGCGCTCACGCGGACGGCCGGAGACGCGAAAGCCCGGAGGTTAAGAGGATTTTCCGAGCCCCCGCCTGTCCCCGTACCACCTCGGAACCGCCTCAGAATCTTTCAACCTGAATCCATTCTCCTGAAAGCTTGGCGAACGTCGATCGCACCGCCGTCAGGCCCTGGGATGAGCAGAATCGTAGACTTTCTTCAACCGTTCCATCGAAACGTGCGTGTACACTTCCGTCGTCTTGAGATGAGCATGCCCGAGCAATTCCTGAACACTGCGAAGGTCGGCACCGCGGTTGAGCAGGTGCGTCGCAAAACTGTGTCGCAACTTGTGCGGAGTGATTTCTGGATCCAGGCCAGCAATCGAAAGATACTGCTTCAGCCGAGTCTGAAGGGTCAGCGGAGCGACGGCGTGGAGGGTATTCTTGCCAGCCAGAAACACCGGAAGTCCGGCAGTGCGCGGGTGGACAACCTCCGACCAGTACTCCTCCAGCTTCGCAACGGCTGGGCGGCCAAGGGGGACCTGCCGTTCCTTCTTCCCTTTCCCTCGAACCCGCAACAACCGTTCCGTTAGATCGACCTCTTCGACCCGCAAACCGCACACCTCGCTGATGCGCAGGCCTGCTGAATAAATCACCTCGAGCATCGCGGCATCGCGGCGGAAGTCTGAGTTCTCGACGGCTTTTCCGCCTTCTGAGGCCCCGCAAACCCGCTGAAACTCCCGCATCGGCCCTGCAAGCAGGTCGTTGGCCTGTGGCTCCGTGAGAAATCGAGGAAGCCGCTTTGGCTGGAGTGGCATGGAAAGACTCCGGATCGGGGATTCGTCCACAACCCCCTCTCGCGTTAAAAACCGATAAAACGTCCGGAGCCCACTAAACCGCAATTGCACGGACGCTCGGCTCAAATCCTTTCGACCCAGCCACCGCAAATAAAGCCGAAAATCATCGCGGGAAAGTGTTGCCCACACCGGCAACCGCTGCCGCACTTCCTGATACCACTCGGAAAACTCTCGCAACGCCTGTTCGTAGTTGCGCCGCGTATAGTCCGACGCCCCTCGGTCCACCGCGAGGTGACGCAGGAACGCCTTCGCATGCGGATCGTCCTCAGTCAGAACCCGTAGTTCACTCATGGTCAGAATGGTAACGGCTGGCAGGCAGCCCGAGCTCCGGAGTCCGGCAGGGGGCGCTCAGCCCCTTAGGAATCAGTGCATCTCGACTTGGCACGAGCCAAATCCACCGCGAAAATAGTTAAATTGAACATTCGGATGATCCGCCAGCAGGGACATCGGCACTGCGGTATCCACCAGGCGTTTGGATATCATGTAAGCCGTGAGCCGCTGGCCAAATGGGTTGTCGTGATTCCCGGCATGCCAGATGGAAACCTTATCCGCCTTCCATGTTTCGACGGGCCCGACACTGATCGCCTTGGTTGGCACGAGGGAGATATTACCACCGCCGCTGGTCCGAGCGTTCTGGGCGATGGTCAGGGGATGCAGGTCCACCACGCGTGTCGTCAATTCCCGGTACTCCGCCGCAGGGGGCGGGTTATCCTTGTACCTCCCCTTCCTGGGCAACGGATCATTGAAAGCCCAATGCTTTACGTCCCCCTGCCCGCCCTGCATCACCGCACAACGGATGCCCGCATCCCAAGACTGGCGGTACGGACGGGTGTCTGCCTTCGGAAAGTGCAAGTGGGCCTCGGGCATCCTCAAGCGGCGATCCATGCGATGGAAGCATAGATCCCGATCACATTTCTCAAAGCTCAACGGATGGGTAACCGGCGCCTCACACCCGCTCTCCGGCAGATACCACTCGTCCATTCCCCAAAAATGGCCGCTGCGCAAATCCAGCCTGAGCGCGTTCACCAATCGCGCCACCAGCGGAAGTTGCTCGGTCGGGCCGATCGGGCCGCAAATTCCAACCGGATTGTCGGCCGTGCTTTGTCGCCATGCCTCGACGTATTCCAAAGCCTCCGCCAGATAGAAGTCTTCAAGTGTGTCGTACAACAACACCTTGAATCCCGGCCGCGATAGTCTCTCCAGATCGCGAATGCTTAAACGCGCTGCGGCATCGACGATCTCGGAATCGAGTGTGGTGTAGTCCCACCACTCGGGGGAGATGGAGCTGGCTTTGCGTGGCATGGTGTATTGTCTCCGACAGTGAATCGACCGATCGACCGGAAGGAAAGCCGTAAGTTTCCAGCAATTCTCATCTTGGGCATACTCTGTGGGTCGAGTCTCCGTCCTGACCGTTCGGGGCTGCTCTGCAGCCACTGGAGATAGGCCATTCCTGGACGGAAACATGTGGACCCCAACGACGTTCCATCATCCAGCCCAAGGTTGCGCGGCACGCGCTACCCTGGGAATCGTCCATCAAACCGGACCAACCCCAACGGGGTTTCATCACCTCCCGCGAACCCTCCGCGTTGTGAACGATCAGTTCGGGGAGGAACGCTTTGGAGCGCGCCTTGGAGTGACAGCATTGTTGCACAGGTGGGGACAAAACCTGATGGAGCACCCGCACATGCATTGTCTGGTCACCGGGGGAGGACTTATCAACGAGCCGGGGAAGTCGCCTGCCTGGCGAGGGCCGAAGCAGGCGCAATACCTGTTCCCGGTCCAAGCCGTGGCCGCCATGTTCCGCGGCAAGTTTCTGGCCGGATTGAAGAGCTTGCGAACAGAGGGAGCATTGGAGTTCCACGGACGGCTCGAACTCCGGCGCGATCCGCCGGTGTGGGAACCGACGATGGGGGTGCTCCATGGGACGAAGTGGAACGTGTTTGGGAAGGGTTCGGTGGCGGGGCCCGAATCGGTCCTGGAATATCTCGGTCGCTACACCCACCGCGTGGCGATCAGTAACAAACGATTGGTAAGAATGGACGATCGGACCGTGACATTCCGGTATAAGGACTATCGGAACGGGGACGCGTTGAAGGAGATGACGCTCGGGGGTGCAGAGTTTGTGCGGCGTTTGTCGCTGCACATTCTCCCGGCCGGGTTCACGAAGATTCGGCACTACGAAATCTTGGGCATTAACCGCCGAGCGACCCTCGTGCCGCTGGCCCGGCAAGCGTTGGAGAAATCTCCATGGCGGCCCGAATTTGCTCCGGTGCGACAAACACCGCTACCGAAGCCGGAACTGAGGGGATGTCCACGATGTGGGAGCGAGGACATCGTGTGCATGGGACAATTGGATCCCAGCGGCAACTTCACCGGACTGCGCAAAGGGGCGATGCGGGTACGATTGAAGCGGGTCAACCTCCGGCGATCTGGGACAGCTCCTGAGTCCGCATGAAGATCCATCACACGCCAAACCATCCAGACAGTCGCCGTGCGCAATTTCAGCGAACTGCGGTAAGGAGCGCTATTGCCTGGAACCGGGGAAATGCCTGCCAAAAGGCGAATAGGCGCTATATTGAAGGGCTCCAAACCTTCGCCCCCTCCAGTCTCTAGTCTCCAGCCTCAGGCAATTATCCTTGAGTCGCATCCTTCAAACATCGAACGCCCGGTAGTTTACCTATAGCGCTGCGGCCTCCACCGCGGTTTCGTCCAACCGCGAAATAAGTCAAGCGGTCCCATCCATGCCCAAAACTAGCCCCTCTCCGCTCGACCTATTCCGCTTAAGTGTTAGGCCGCAACTTCACGACCCAACTAAATACTGCGTGAAACATAGAATAAACCTATCGAGTTGGCTGCCAAAACGGCGAAGATATATGCATTCTGACGAAATCTCCTGCCTCGCACTTCGTCTTGCTGGTGCTCCAACTCGCTCCTGTTATGGGCTGACGGGTCCGCGTAGTAGGGGATAATCGCCATTGCTAAAGGTCGGCTTTCTACAAACTTCGGAGCTACAAACATTAGCGCAAATAACACCTCTGAGACAATCAAGATAACTCGAAGGAGTTTCATGCGCGCGACGCCGCCTAACAGATATTCAACCAAACCTGTATTGGGCCCAGCGCGAATTGATTTGTTCTAGTCAGGTGCACGTGATCGAAATTTAGGCTTGCTTCTATTACAATTGCAAGTCATTGATAGTCCATTGCTTAAGTCTCCTCTGCTCGAAAGCTTTGGTTTTATAGCAAAATGGACTTCTGTGGCACGGTCCGGTCCCTGAATTGGCCTGTCAATGTGCTTTCGAGGGGGCAAGCCCGTCGAGTGGGGCATTCGGGGTCAGCGTAGGCGAAATCGGAGGATTTGAGAGGTCTTGAGGCCGTTACAACTCGCCGAGAATCCGCTGATATTCGCTACCGCCACAACTCTTCCAACCTACCAGACCCTGGTTTAAGCCGCCGCCTAGTGGAAATTCAAGCCACCGCCAACCCAGCCAGTTCCTTTTCCCGTTCCCGAATGGCCAAACCGCAGGTCACGGCATCGCCGGAGTCCTAACTCGGTACCAACGCTTTTCGCGATCGATTGGCACGCGGACATCTTCAACAAGATGCTCGCGCGTGCTGAGCGGAACATCGCGCACCCGCAGCCAACTCCCCGAACCGAGGTCATCCCGGTACTGAACGGTGTAGCTATGAAATGCGGTGGCATAGAACACCAACTGCAATTGGTTCGTCCCGGCAGCAACCACCGCCAGTTCTAGTCGGCTCGCCTCCGACCGCGGATTGGTCCCCGCCAAATACTCCGCCCGATTGGATTGCCCGTCGCCATCCGCGTCCGCATCCGCATCCTGGGAATTGGAGGGGTTCAGGCCATTCGCCAGCTCCCAATCGTCCGGTATCCCGTCACTATCCGCATCGCTGCTGTTGGGCTCTCCGGGTGACCGGCGTGTCAGTGGAGACAAGAAGCTACCGCCGTCGGGTACCCGCCCGGCCGACGTTTCCGGAGGGAGCGGAACGAGGGTCGCAGCATCGATGGACTGACCGGCCGAAGTCACCAACCGGAGGGATTCCCCGAAACCGGAGAGCGAGAAATTCAGGTGGGCTGGACCACGGCCCGGCTGTCCATCGGCAAGAAGCACCACGAATCCTCGCGGTGGTATAAAGGTTAACGGTGCCAACGCAACGGCATGAGTCGCTGCCCACGTCGATGGGTAATCCGTAAGGCGATACCCCCCCAAGGCCGCTGGCAAGTCATTCGAATTAAAAAGCTCAATCCAATCCTCGGAGTTCGTAGAGCCCGTCGTCCATTCATTGACCGTGACCCCAACTCCAGAACCCGTCGCCGCTGCCTCTGCGTTGGAAGCGCCCGGCGTCGGAATGGAAAGCAGGTTCCAGCTGTCGGCAACACGTCCAATGGATCGGCCTGCTATTTGCGCTCCAAATACCACCCAGTCCGCCAAAATACCCGCAGGAGTTTTCAACTCAACTCTCGCTCCAGAATCCGGAATATCCCATCCGGTATTCAGACGATTGCCTGCGGATATCGAGGGGGACTCCGTGGGATCCGCTCGAATCTGCAGATGGCCACCCCTGGCAAGGATCACCCCTGGCGGAATCGTCCACGTACGATCGGTCTCAGCGGAAACCCGGAGACTGTACCCGGCCAGCAGGGCGTCCTCCGTTCGGGGATTTCTCAACTCAATCCAGTCGGCTTCGGGCACTCTATCACCGGAATGGATCCGCGACCCGGCAAGGATTTCATTCAGTTGGATTTCATTCAGTGCAATCTGTACGTTCGCCGCCCCAGGCGTCGCACCACTGGGGAAATCAACGATGTCCGCTGAACCGTCCGGATAGCGCCCGCGCGAAAGACCTTCCGCCGCCGTCGGGTACGCCACTCGATCCAATTCCTGGCCCTCCTGGGACAATAACTTCAAGGTCGCTCCCATGGCGGGCAGTTTGAAATCCAGATGATCCGGCCCGGAATGCTCATCGGCCCAGAATCGGCGATGTCCGCCCGCCGCTATATAGGTCAGCGATCGAATCTGGAATAATGCGTTGCTGACCCCCACGTATAAATTCTCAACGGTCGCAGGGTTAATCTTGTCTCGGTTATAGATCTCAATGAAATCGTCGTCACCCGGAAAGGGGTTGGCCCTCCACTCATTGATCACGAGGTCTGTGGGACTCGCCAGCGCCGCCGCCTCATTCAACTGCCCTGGTGTCGGCTTCAGCAACACCCGTTTGGCCCCAACCCACCCGATGGCGTAGTCTGCAATCTGGGGTCCGTAGCTAAACACGTCGGCGACGGTTCCGTCCGGTCTCTCGAGCACCAACGTGGCGCCCTCCTTGGGTAATGGAATGCCACTGTGCAACTCGCCGGAAATCAAGTTGGAATCCCCCCAGATCACCGTCCGCCCGCCCGAAGACAGTCGCGTCCCCGCGGGAAACACGAATCGTTCGCTCTTGTCCGCCAAACCCAGTCGCCAGCCCTCGATCACAACGGGTTCCTTCGAAAGATTGTCCAGCTCCAGCCAGTCCGGAAACTTACCGTGATGCGGCACGGCCATCTCGTTTTGAGCCAATACTTCGGCAATCCGTACGCCCACTTCCCGTTGAGTATTCACATATCTACCCGGAGAACCACCCACCTCGGAAACGATCCAACTTTCGGGCGCACTCGGTTCCGCCGCGATGTCCACGAGTTCCAGGGATCGACCTGTTCCATCGCCCACCGAAGGCCAGCCTTGATGGACCCGATAGTCGACGGTGTGAACAATGTTTCCAGAAGGATCCACGAGGGAAAGCCGCTCGCCCCCGTTGGCTAGACTCCCTTTGAAGCGGCCGGCGACCGCAAGGCCTGGATACCGCACACCAAACTGTTTCACATTTGCATCGGATCCAAGGATCCAAGTGGCATGAGGAGGAAGAATGCTGGTCAAGGGAAACAGGAACCCGATGCCCTGGAAGCTATAGCCGGTCAGATTCACCGCTGCGTCGGTTGGATTGGTCAATTCGACATATTCAAACTCGGGGCCACCCGGCGGGTCATACATGATCTCTGTGATCCGCACAGGAACCCCAAAATCCTCAACCTGAAACGACGCCTCACTGATCGCACTCCAGCTATTCGTCAAAAACGAACGGGCCTTGACAACGACGGCCACATCCAAGCCCGGTGGCTGCGCCGGATCGTACCGGCGGGCCGTTGCCGACGTCGTCCCCGCCACGGGTACTCGCGGATCGGCGCCGTCCGTCGTATACCAGATTTCACCCGCTCGGTTGGTCATCGAAAGCGAGTATCCTGCCAGCACTGTCCCGCCGTGAACGCGAAACACCGGGGCATTGCTCCCCGCCATAAAACCCTGCGCATTGAATTGGGCAAACAAGGGTTTGCGGCGGCCCGAAGTCCACGACAGAATGCTGCGGCTCATCCCGGGTATGATCTTGGACATCGTCTGGTACATCGCGTTAAACCGGTTCGTTAGGACTGCTCCATCCAAGGCGCCTCCATTAAAAAAGTGCTTCTGAATGCGATCCGCGAACAAAAGTTTGTATTCGGGATTGACCTTCATCCGGGTATGGATCGACGCAATTTCCGAGTCCCCCGCCAATGCCTCCGTGAAGGTGTTCCCATTGACCGGACGATCATAGGTCCCCAGCGCAAACTCAGCATCCCACATGTAAAATCTCCAGAGAGCTCCCGCGCGCCGTTCACGGCCCGCCCTCCAATTGTTCTGAGGCCAATCCCCGTTGTATCCCCAGGCGTTGACAAGGAGGTAATCAATGAAATTGGCGACATCCAGCCGTCCCGACATCTGTTGATAATTCGATGCATTCGTCATGGGCTTGGTCTTCACAAAGGAGATCAGCAAATTGAAATCCCGAGCGTCCCCGTCAATCGCTCCGCTCTGCGACATGACATCCCAGAACTTTCCACCACCGTGATGGGCCTGCATAAATCCGGACTCGATCCGTTCGCAAGGATTATAAAATCCCTTGTAGCCCCCATCGATATACAGGGCAACAAACGTACCTTGTGCCGACGCCTGCCCGCACGCCGCAAAGCTCCTCCGCATCATCTCGTCCTTGACGAACGGATTATCGGCATCATTCGAGCCACCTCGGCAAACCAGAACATCGAATTCACTCACGGGAGTGATGGGAAACCAAGGATACCGAAGCTTCCCTGCCCCGTAGTCGCCTCGAAAATAAAACCTCCAGGAAAACTTGCTGGAAGGGGTGAGTTGCGGACGGAAATAATCGCTCGCCTGCAACCGAATGCCGCAGTCTTCTTGAAAGCCGGAGTTGTCGCTCGTTATATATTCAAGTGAAGTGGGGCGCTCCCAAGCGATCCCCCGGCTTTTGGGATTGTAGTACCCCTTGCCAATTCCGACGATGCCAGAAGGCCCCACCAAATTGTTCGACGCCGTTACGATGGAGAGTGCGGGAAGGGATCGCTGGCCTGCCGGAAGTCCGTACAGATACGTGTGCGTCCGAATCACCGAGGGGATCCGCCCGGGACTGTCCGCCGCAGCTCGCAGCACCGTGGTGGCGCGCACCGGGACCGGCCCGTAATATATCGCTCCGTTCGTGCCCGATGGCTCGGATCCATCCCGGGTAAAGCGAATCGCCGAACCCGGTGTCGGACAGGTCAGGACGACATCAAAGGGCGCATCAAAATATCCGCGCTCGACACTGAAATGCACCGGCTCGGTCGCTCCCGCAATGGCGCTGTCACCGTTCATCGCACCGGGCGTCGGCGGACTGAAGTAGCGCCAGCCGCTGGAGGAATTCAGTCCATAGGAAAAATCCGCCCGTTGTTGCGGGAAGCCCGGCCGAATCTCACTCACCGCCGTGCGCGGAGATTCGAGGTTATACAGACCGAGGTATTCGCCACCCACCGCGAGCTTGAAACTGGTGTGTAACCGATTGCGGTTTGTCGCCCGATCCTTGCCATCGGCGAAGACCAGGAAGTACTTCCCTGCTCCGACCGTCACGTCGGGAAACACCCACGCGTCTGGCACCGCCGGATCATCCGTCAGACTCCATCCTTCGAGATTCACCGGCGCCGAACCCGCATTGTAGAGTTCAATCCAGGCCGAGGTGTCCTGATCTTCATCCCGCAATCCCCGCGCGTTGATCGTTAGAATTTCGTTGATGCGGATCGAAGGCAGCGCGGAGGCTGGATCCACCGTAAGCAACCACGAGCCGCCCGGAAATGCGCCTGGAATCTCCCCCAGATCATGGATGCCCTGCGAATCCGCCCATCGGAGTTCCGCCGTGCCCACGGTCACCGCCGGCAAGAACTCGAAGACATATGGTCCAGGGCCAAATCCCGCGACTGCCACCGCGGGTCGGCCGTTCAACAAAAGGGCGTCGGAGGTAACTCCCTCAACAGTTTCACTGAAAGTCACCTCAACCTGCTCGACTCTCCGCACCGTGCTGCCAGCGGGCGGCAGACGGCGGCTGACGGCAGGAAGGTTGGGATCCAACAACCGGTATCGCCACGTGGCTCCCGCAGCGTTCTCCAGAAATGGATTGGGTGGGACCGCCCGATCCGCAATCCCGTGGATCGGCGTCCACGAAAAGAGGATGTCGCCGTTCGGCGGTTGGGGAAATTCAAAGGTCCACGTGCCCCCCTCGCCGCTGACCGACGTTCCGGTCACGCCGTTGATCAAAAGATCCAGCGCGTCCACGCCGGAAACCGGCTCGCTAAACATGACGGTCACCCGCGTTAAATTCGTGAGGTCGCCAGGAAGCGGAAGGATGCCGGTGATCTTCGGCCCTATGATCTCGCCCTCAATGGCATCGGCTGATGCGTTCAACAAGACGTTGGAGCTTTCGGGCGCTGTGGTGAATAATTCGTACTCAACCCGTTGCGGTGCAATGGAATACGGGGTGGATGCTTCGTTCGTTCCCGGCAAAGTCTGAGCAAGGGCGTTTATCCCAAACACGTTTGCGCCAGAGGCGCAGATCACCAGGCCCAAAGATAACAGGAAACCCTGGAATAAGGATCGCATCCGAGGAAGTGCACGGCATGTCATGAGGGTACAATGCCTAGCAGAACTGAGTTTCCGACGCTAGATGCTATAAAATACTCGCAGGCCAGCAGTTTTCATTTTGCCACGTGGCAAAACTCCAACTCCCCGCGGGAGCCTAGTCGCTCAGCCTGAGTCCGGCCTTCGCTGAAATTACAAGCCGAGATGCTCCCACATTGCGGCGGGTGAAAGCCGTAAGTTGACGAAAAACGGACCGAAATCGCCAAAACGAGCGCTGACTTCATCAAAACGCATTTCATAGACGATTTCCTTCACGGCATCCACTTGGTGTGCGAGCAGCGTAACTCCCCACTCCCATTCGTCGAGCCCGCTTGAGCCGGTGATCAGTTGGGAAATCCGGCCGGCGTATTTCCGACCGGTTCGAGCATGGCCCGCCATCAGTTTTTTCCGAGTTTCGAAGTCGAGCGAATACCAGTTGTCGGCACCTAACCTCCGCTTGCTCATCCCGTAAAAACACAAGATCGGCCAATCATCAAGCTCTGGATACAGGCGGTAGTGCAGATACTCCTCATTACGCTTCCGGGCCGCCTCGAACGCGGCGTCAAACTCAGGAGATCCCTCGACCAGCTTGCGCTCCCCGTGTTGCAGCATTCGCTTCAAATCTTCGTCCGTGGAAACGTATTCGGGAAGTTCTGTGACACTCAGATACGAATAAGCGAGGATGAGGGATCCGGGCGGAAAGCAGGCCTCCACCGCCCGGTGCATCCGGCCAATCTGGTCCAATTCCGCCGCGAACAGCACAAAACCCACATCCGCCTTACCCCCAACATTCGCCAAAGTCAGGATCCGCGGATGCGTCGGCCCCACGTACGCCGCAACCAATTCCTCGAGCCGGTGCCGGGCGGTCGCCGACGCTCCATCGGGCAATGCCGACCAAATTTGACGATCAACACGATGGAAAAGATGCATCACATGGATGCCTTGTCTCAGTTTCAGCACGGAAGTAGACATGAATGAATGGGAAGGATGAGTAGAATTCAGCGCATCAGTAGCAGCATCGGATCAAATCCACTCATGTTGGTCGAGCTCACCTCAATCGACTGCCAGCACATGATCCAACAGTTGGGGTAACTGGTCCAGAATGCCCGCTTCGGCCGCAACGAGATCGGCTCCGGCAGCCACCGCAGCGCCCACCAACTTTTCGTTCTTCGGATTCGCGTAGCCCAATACCGGGACATGAACGGTCTCTGGATCCGACTTCAATTCTCGGATTATACCGCAGAAATCGCCATTCCGCAGGGCCAGATCCGCAATAATGACGATCGGTTTCTCTCGACGGGCGGCTTCGACAACCGCGGTGGCCACCGAAACAACCTTCGAACGGTAGCCAAGGTCCGCGAGCCGATTCACAAGGCGGGAGCCTGGCAGCAGATTTTCGTAGAAGACGAGGGCCAGCGGTTTGATCACGGGGGGGGGGAGTTTGAGGCAGCGGCCCGGACAGTCAACTCGAATGCGCCCGGGACCCGCAGTCTTCATTCTGACCGTTTTCGAAGTACACAGTCCTGGCTTTTTCCAGATCTGCCCAACAGCCCGCCGTGCCGATTGCGATGGGCGAATGGTTCAGACCGATGCGGGACCGGTAAACGACCGTCGCAATGCTATTCGCAGGCACGTGACGTGAGGCCTACTTCGCCTAGAGTAGAACTTCCTCGACTTTTTCCTCGCCGGTGCTGGTGTCGGTGACAGTCACCCGCAGGATGTAACACTGCGTCGTATTGGGCAGCGACTTCGTGTCCAGGTTGTATTTCAAGTGCCGCCAATCTTGTCCATCACTCCGCCACCGCCACCGACACCGTTAAAGTCAATCGGCACGGCATTCTCGTCCATAGCGCCGTCACAATTTGAATCACCAAACACGGTCACCTTGCCAATCACGTTGGCATTGGAGGTCACATCCGCGGTGCAGCCCAGCGCGTGGATCTGAATCGGAATGGTGCTGCCGCGTTTGAATCGATACTTCACGGTTCTGCCCGGGCTCGGATCGGTGTCCTCGCTCGCCCCATTGCGTGCCAGCGGATGGTTCCAGATGATCACGTCCTCCGCGAACGAGGCAATCGCGCAGCCGCCGGAACACGGCTTTTTATTTCATGGCCGGAAGTTGCGTTATTTGAGCCAAGTAAGCCCCAGCTCCAAATGGTCGGCGACGTTTTCGAAAATGACTGGCAGGGGTTCTTTGACGGTCCGTCGCAGTAGCGCTTGAAGTCCGGTTCGGATGAGGGCCAGGGCGCACGC
>SIBK01000109.1 GCA_009695205.1 Pedosphaera sp.
TTGAATTGACTGGGCCAGTCGCCCTTACGAGAAGTTCGCGGTTTACGTTCGATTGAACCAAACCCAGAGTAAGATCCTTTAAACAGGGAAACAACTGCTTCTCCGCAAGGAACTCCGCTCTCCCTTGGCCATTGTCCCAAACCGGGACAGCTGTTCCCCTCAGACCGGCTGCCGCTGCATGCTGCTGAAGAGTTCTCATGACATCAGATTTTGCCGGGCGGCTCATCTCTCCGAACGACGCGTCAAGGAGAACGATAACTAAATCCACCCCGTTTCTCTTGATATGAGCTACTGGGTACTTGATGACGTTTTCGGACGACTCATTCATGGCTGTGTTCATCATGATCTTAACTAACTTGCCAGCAAGGGGTAATCCAGCTAAGAGCCGAATTTCGATTTTTCGACGGTATTTGTAATAGCCAATCAAGTCAACGCCTTATGAAGATCCCGCTGTCTTAACCCGATGAGGTGAATGTCATTGTTGAGAGTGAGGGGTGTTCCGGGAACTTCGCGGCTTGGGTTTGAGCTTTCGGCCGGAAACGCCACCGGTGCTGCGACCGCGAAGCGTCGGACGAACTCTGCTCTCTTGTTTTTTCACGCGGCTCAGGCAATCTGCTGCCAATGAAACAGTCGCCCAGACCATCCACCAAATCGGTGCGCTGGACCTGGGTTCCTAACTTTTGGGGTCGAGCGGCCCTTGCAGTTCTCTTGCTCGCATGGCCTTTTCTTTCCGCCGATTCGGCTGAACAGGATGCTGGAACCGCTCAAGGCACGGACCTGCTGCATCTCAGCTTGGAGGATCTTGGAAAAATCAAGGTGACGACGGTCTCGCGCAAGAGCGAGAGCATCTCGGGTGCGCCGGCCGCCGTTTATGTCGTCACGCGAGAGGATCTTCGACATTCCGGAAGCGCTTCGCTGGCTGAGGCGTTGCGAAGGGTCCCGGGACTAGACGTTGCCCAAGCCAATGCGCGTCAATGGGCCATTAGTTCGCGCGGTTTCAACGACACTTTCGCCAACAAACTGCTCGTGCTCATGGATGGTCGGACGATCTACACTCCGCTTTTCTCGGGCGTTTTTTGGGAGGAGACCGATACGGTGTTGGAGGATGTTGATCGCATCGAAGTGATTCGCGGCCCCGGGGCGACCCTGTGGGGGGCCAACGCGGTCAACGGAGTGATCAACGTCATCACGAAAAACGCTCGTGAAACCCAAGGGACTCTGATCAGCGGAGGCGGCGGAATCGAGGAGCGTGCCTTCGGCAGTGTTCGCTACGGCGGCCAGCTGGGATCCAACGCTTATTACAGAGTGTATGGCAAATATGCGAATCACGATGAATACACGCAAATAGGGGGCGGTGGCATCGGGGACAATTCCTGGACCTCGCAAGAGGGGTTCCGCATTGATTGGCAGCCCGCCGAGATCAATCGAGTCACGCTCCAGGGAGACTATCACTACGACGATTTTGGCGGGCGGTTCTTTTTGTTGTCATCGAACCGAGTGTCGCTCGCTCCCGCGAACCACCGCTTCCGCGCGCGAGGTGCGAATCTGCTGGGGCGTTGGGTGCATGAGCTCTCTGGCGAATCCGAACTGACGACTCAGATGTATTACGACGGGACCGACCGCGGCTTTGGCATCGGAACCGAGATCAGGAACACCTTGGATTTCGACGTGCAGCATCGGTTTCATCTCGGCGATCGAAACGAAGTGTTGTGGGGCGGCGGACCGATACTCGGTGGACCATATCTCAGGGACGTCCGATCTTCAGGTGCGTGATCCGAGTGTCGGGCTGCATCTATTCAGCGCATTCGTTCAGGACGAGGTGGCCGTGGTCCCAGACCGTCTCAATCTGACCTTTGGGACCAAGCTTGAGCACAATGATTACACGGGTGTTGAGGTTCAACCCAGCGCGCGATTGGCCTGGATGCCTCACGAGCGGCATACCCTATGGGCTGCGGTGTCTCGGGCCGTGCGCACTCCGTCGCGGGCTGAGCGCGATTTTCGGCTCTACGTCGATCCGTCCACTCTGCTAGCGGGACTGCCCCTTCCGACATTGGTTTCCATCGATGGAAACCCCGATTTTGGAGCGGAGAACCTGCTGGCATACGAGCTCGGTTATCGAGTGAGTTTGCATCGCCGGCTATCGCTCGACGGCGCGGTGTTTTTTAACGATTATGATCGTCTGCGTTCGCAGGTAGCAAAGTCCTTCGAGTTTCAACCCGCTCCTTTCCCGCATTTGATCGTGCCGACCACGATCAACAACGATCTCTATGGCGAGTCCTACGGATTCGAGGCCCTGGCGACCTGGCAAGGCCTCGATGCCTGGCGTTGGCGCGCCAGCTACAGCTTCTTGAGCTTGCAGCTTCACAATCGCGAACAAGGAGCGTTCTCGGTGACAGAGATGGAGGAGTTCGCCAGTCCCCAGCAACAGGTGTTTGTGTCCACGGATGTCGAGCTGGGACGGCATGTGGAATTGGGGATGGGCGTTCGCTACGTGGATCGACTCTCGGTCCAAACGATACCAGCCTACACGGAGCTGGAGGCGCGGTTGGCTTGGAAACCGAATCGGAATTGCGAACTCGCCATCATTGGACGCAACTTGCTGGACCCCCACCATCGCGAGTTTTCCACGGAGCTGCTCACGTATCGGCGAGTGGAAGTGGATCGCGCGGTTTATTTCAAGCTGACGCTCCGATTCTAAGGAATCGTTCCCGTCATCCCCTATTCATAACGGCCTCCATTTTCCAGCGAGCCTCCCATCGATGGAATTTATTTGTGCGACGCTCCGCGGAGTGGTTTAACTTCCACTGTATTCGTGTGGTTGCTCTATGAACGAACAACGAACATGGAATTCAGAGATCGCATTGGCTTTTCTTGATCCTTTTGATGGGGGTGCTCTGTTCAGGATTCGGATCCGACGCCGATGCCCAACCGGTCAACCTCCGCATCCGTGAAGTCAGCGGGAAGGTGTCGGTTTCATGGCCGACTGGGCTGAGGCTCGTTCAACCTGAATTCATGACCAACCTGTCAGCCGGAAAGTGGCAGGACCTTGGCGGCCCCACCGAATCAACCAACCTTGTTAAGGTCATTGCGCCCGGTCAGGCTTTTTATCGATTACGGTTTTTGATCCCGAGGATTCAGACACAGCCGATCGGACAGTCATTGGCGACGGGCGGCAGCGTTTCCTTGAACGTCGCCGCGATCGGGACCGCGCCCTTGACGTATCAATGGCGCAAGGATGGAGTGAACGTGGGCGGTCAGACCGGGGCCGTTTACTCGCTCAACGCGGTCAGCGTCAGCGATGCCGCCGGCTACTCCGTGATGGTGGCGAATCCCGTGGGCGTGGTGACGAGCGTCGTGGCTGTGGTCACCGTGACCAACGCTCCCACTGCCGCGCCTCCGCAGGGGATTTACGTCGGCAATTTTGCCGGTCAAACGAACGGAGGATTTGCGGCTCTGTTCAGAACAAACGGACCAGGAATCGTACTGGCGCATAACATCGCTCTGATCGAAGGCGTGTTCGCGACGAACATCGCAGTGGCGTTGAATGGCGACATTGCCGCGGTGGGCGAGAAACTCGGAAAGGTTACTGGGAATATCGGCCCAGACATGTTGGAAGGGGCGATGACTGCCACTAACGGAGTCACGGTTGCGTTCACCGCCACACGAAAACCGGGAGCCGGCATTCATCAGTCGAACGCCGGGTTTTATGCCGGGACTTTTGGTGGTCTGCTTACGGGCGGCGCGTTTTTCATCTTAGCTGCCGACGGAACGGCGTTCACCTTCCTGACATCTCCGACCCTGGGAAGCGGAGGCGCGTTTGGCACAATCGATCCTTCGAATTCTTTTGCGGCCATCGCGGCCTACACGTTACCTGGCGCGACCGTTCCAGCGCTGATTGATATCTCGGGAACTTTGAATTCCGTCGGTCACGTGTTTTCGGGAACTTACACCCTGAGCGGGCTTAGACTTGGAACTTTTTCTCTCATCCGCATCGTGGTTCCATAGCGTCGGCGCAAGGCGTAAAAGCAAGGAGTCTGAGCTATGATCGATCGCTTCTCGGTGTTGTGCGGCGACGCCTTTGCGAGGAGGGATTCATAATGGGTTCGGAGTAGCGGTTATCGGCCAAACTCATTCGGCGGACTCTCCGGCAGGTCAATTCCTGTGGGCCTCTGGCCATTGGCGGGACGCGTAAACTTTTCTCCATATTGAGTGAAACCGGGAACGAAACCGCCCTGCGAGAGGAAGAACGATCCGTCTTCCACGCCCATGAAACGGTCCAAGCGGTCGGCTTTGCCGGTGGGATCATGGCTGAAACTGGCGTTCGCTAGCTCGACCCACTGGCCGTCGGCGGTCCTGATCCATTGGTTGCTGAAAAGCGCTTTGCGTCGCTGATGGCCGTTGCTGCCGCCAAAGTTTTCGCTGAAGCTGTAGAGTCCGCGCAAGTAGCCGCCATCCTTCGGAGTTCGCCAACTGGAGATCAGCATCCACTGCTTCCGGTTTGGGTGAAAATAGTACCCGGAGAAAATGGTGTGAGTGGCATCTGTCGGCTTCGCCGTGACAATGAACCGCTGCTTCTCGCCCGTAACCCACGGGTAAACGAAATGGCTGTGGCCGCCCGTGCCTTCATTGCCGAAGTCTCCAGAATGAACGTCTTCGCCCTTTGCGATGAGTGTGACACGGTCTTCGCTCGACACCTTCTGTCGATCAACCGCCTCGTTGCCACTATCCCAAACACTGAAGATAATGCGGCGCTCGGTGAGGCTATTGACCTGCATGCCGAAGTATCCACGATGCCAGCCGCAGGCCATGTAGTACGTCCACACAGGGTCGTCGAGCCCCGTCAATTCGCAATAAAATGCCTCCGTCTTTGTCTCCTTTGGAACGGGATAGACTAGGTGGACCGACGCCGCGTTGCGTCGCGGTTTCAGATTGAAATGCGCGTCCTTCGTCGCGGGACCGTCGAGAATGAGCGCGTCGATATCGCCCACCGTTTGCGTTGCTTCATTGAGCGATTCGAGCGTGAAACGTTGGTAGCCGGCTTCTCGGATGTCGAAAGATCCGAAGTTGACTGTGACCAAATTTGTCTCCGCGCGTTTGGACTCGGCTTCGCGGGCTTGTCCAGCGATGGTCAGACGAAGCTTTGAAATGCCGATTTCGGGTAGCCGGATCGCAACCGAGCATTCGAGTTTGCCGGGTGTCTTGAATTCGCCGAACCAGAGCACTTTGAGAGAAGGGTCTCGCCATGCCGTGATACCGGTGCGCGCAGAAATGCGTGCGCCATCAGGGTCGGGGTCCAGATACGCGGTAAAAGAGGGAACGCGGATTTCAGCCTGGGTTTGGACGGACCAAAGCGCGAAGCCCAGAGCAAAGGCGGCGAAGCTCGAATGCCCGGCGGAAGACATCATGTTGGTTGGGTTCGACATAGTTTTAACTCATTTATCTAGGTACTGGCATTTGCGCTCCGACTTGTTTTAACCACTCGTCGAGCCGCGCGCTGAGTGTCCGGCGTTTCTCCAACATCTTCGGCGCAAGGTCGTTCTTCTCGCTGAGATCGTCCCTCAGGTTGTAAAGCTCCTCCCGATCGTCCTCGTAGAATCGGATCAGCTTCCAATCGCCGACACGAGCGACGCTGTAGGGTGCAACGTTCTTGCCAAACCAATAGTGGGGATAATGCCAGAACAGTTCTTCGCGCGGCAGCCTGTCTTCTCCTCGCAGCAAAGGTGCGAAGCTAATGCCGTCGAGCGTCGTTCGGTTGGGTTTTTGGTCCGCTCCTGCCAACTCGAGGAGCGTCGGAAAAAAGTCATGGCTGATGACTGGTACGTCGCATACGGTGCCGCCACGGGTCAACCCGGGAACCTTCACCAGGAGCGGCACACGCAACCCGCCCTCGTAGGCGTAACCCTTGCCGAGTCGCAACGGAGCGTTTGATGTCGCTGGAGGCTTCCCGAAATGCACGGCGCCGCCGTTGTCGGATGTGAAAATCACCACGGTCCGATCCGCTAGATGAAGCTCGTCGAGTTTCTTCATGATGCGCCCCACGCTTTCATCGACGCTCTGGATCATCGCCGCATAGACATGATTGCTCTGACCGTGAGCGCCAAGCTTTCGGCTGTAGTTCTCCACCAGTTCGTCCTTCCCCATCAATGGTGCGTGAACCGCATAGTGCGGCAGGAACAGAAAGAACGGCTTGTCCTTGTTCGCCTCGATGAACTTCAGCCCTTCTTCGGTCAGCCGATCGCTGAGATACTCGCCATCCTTACCGCCTTGCGCCGCCAAACCCGGCACTCGATGCGACGCGGTCTCGTTGCCATAAGGCCAGAAATAGGAAGCGGGATGCCCGATATGCCCTCCGGCAACATTGACATCGAAGCCCTGGTTTTGCGGCTCGAAGCCGCGCCCGCCGAGATGCCATTTGCCGATGCTCGCAGTCGCGTAGCCCCGCGACTTGAGCGCCTCGGGAAGAGTAGTCTCCTCCAGCGGCAGGTGCTGTTGCCAATCAGGCACTCGGAAACGGCTTTGTTTGGGCGTGCCTTCGCCTGGGATCCAATCTGTAAGATGAAGTCGCGCCGGCGCTTTGCCAGTCATGATTGCCGCACGGGTCGGCGAGCAAACCGCGCAAGACGCATAAGCCTGTGTGAATCTCACGGCCTCTGAAGCGAGCCGGTTCAGATTCGGTGTCTGATAGTAACTGCTCCCAAAACATTCCCCGTCGGCCCATCCCATGTCGTCGATGAGAATAAAGACAACGTTCGGTCTAGATTGAGGTGCTCCGTTGGCCGCGTGCGAAGAAAGTGGGAATTCAAGAGCGAGCACGCCCAGCACTATCGAGAGCAGCCGAAGAATCATAGGCGCGAGCTTAATGAGATTGTTTCAATCAAACAAGGTGGATGGGGATTGCGGGAGCAGTTCTCATCTCCACTCTGGAGCGCGGCCAAGATGGCCGCGCTCGTGCGCCAGGGCACGCCGCGTTTCTCAAAATCAGAATTACTCGGCAGAGTTGGGCTGAGGCTTTGCTGGCATGGCGGTACGTTGGAATTGCGAGATATGGTCAGCGGCTTGGAATCTTCCCAGCGCTTCCTGATCAGCTTAATTTGCGCAGCTTGGTGATGCGGCCGGTATGCACCCACTCGGCGACGAAGATGTTGCCGGCGGGATCGAAGCAGGCGTCGTGCGGATGGAGGAATTTTCCGGAGACCCATCCTTCGGCGTTTTCGTTTCGGCGCAGTTTGTTACCGTCCTTGACTACCTGCTCTCGCCATGCCGGATCTTCGCCGAGATGCGTGATGACCTTGTCGTTTTTGTCGAGCAGAGTGATGCGCGCGCTCAGATCTGGCACAAGGAGGATGTCCTGGTGCGAATCGAGATTCGCGGGCAGGATGAAGCCGTCGAGGGTCTTGAGGTGCTTGCCATCGATGGTGAACCACTGCAGGCGCCCGTTGGCACGGTCGGCCACCACGACCGAGGGTTCGCGACCGGGACGATTGTCGAGCAAGATGCCGTGAGGAGTGTTGAACTGGCCCGCCTCCTTGCCAGGCGTGCCGAACATCGATTTCCAGTTGCCATCCTTGTCGTAGCGGTGAATGCGGTAGGAGCCATAGCCGTCGGCTAGATAGAATCCGCCGTCGGGCAGGAACGCGTAATTCGTGGGCATGAAGGCGTCGCGGCCCCAGCGCTTCGCCGGCTTGGCGTCTTCGTCCTTCGGGTAAACTTTCGAGTCCATCGGCGCGCGCTTTTCCCAGATCTGTTCCCCCTTGAGCGTGAGCTTGGCGAAGTTTTTCAACTGCTGATAACCGGTGACGTAGAGAAACTGATCCCGGCCCTCGGTGCGCACTTCCAGGCCGTGGCCACCTCCTTGGAACTGATTTCCGAAAGCGCGGACGAATTTCCCGTGTCCATCGAACACGAAAATGGAGGGGTGATCTTTAAGATTCTCGCGGCCCTCGTGAATGACGTAGAGCAAGCCCTCGCGATCCACGGCAACATTGTGCGTGGTTTGCCACGAGTATTTTTCCGGCAGTTGCGCCCAGTTATGGAGCACCTCGTAGCGATGCGCGCCAGCGCCGATGACGAGCTGCTTGTCGGATTTCTGCGCAGTGAGCAAACGCGGCGCAGCCAGCGCGGCGGTGGTGGCGGCGAGAAACCGGCGGCGGGAGATTTGAGAGGAAGGTTTCATAGTCATAAGGAAATAAGGTTTTGTGTTGTGATCGCCGCCAGTGTAAGCCGAACACAGATTCGCGCAACTCCGGAGCTTCGATACCTCCGCCCAGCAATTCTTTTTGGCTTCCGACCCTCTGAAGCGGGAACTTCCTGTGTTGCGGTACGTAGTCCCGGCTTCAGCCGGAGGGGCGTCGGCAAGTCCACAGCTGTTGGATTCTCCCACGCGATCCCGCCTGGAGTCGGGACTACATACCTGCCAAAATGAGAATTGCTGGCTCCGCCTACGCAGCGTTGACGTCCGAGGCCCGCTCTGCGAAAAGAGTTTTATGCAACGATTCCCTTTCCTCCTTCCGGCGCTCTGCTCGTTGACTTTGGTGGCTTCTGCCGCGGAACGTACGATTCATTCGTTCAAAAAGTTGCGCCTCGACCCTTACTACTGGAGCGAGGGCGCGAGCTTTGGGGACATCAATCGGGACGGAAGGCCCGACGCAGTCTCCGGCCCGTATTGGTGGGAAGGGCCGGATTTCACCAAGCGCCACGAAATTTATCCACCAGCGACCACTTTCGCGATCAAGAAAGCCGATGGAACCACGGAGAAACTGCCAGGCTTCGAGGGCGCGCTCGGTAAGAAGAACGCGTATTCGAGCGACAACTTTTTCTCGTTCGTTCACGACTTCAACGGAGACGGCTGGAACGACGTTTTAACCTACGGCTTGCCAGGGACTCCGGCGTTTCTCTATATCAACCCGGCGGGCAAGGCGCAGCCCTGGGAACGGCATCAGGTCTTTGATGCGGTGGACAATGAATCACCGACCTTCGCGGACGTCACAGGGGACGGACGTCCGGAGATCATCTGCAATTCGGGCGGAACGTTTGGTTATGCGTCGCCGAACTGGAGCCATGTCACCGCGAAATGGCCGTTCACTTCGGTCTCCGGCAAAGGCCCGTGGGGCAACTTCAATCACGGCCTTGGAATTGGCGACGTGAACGGCGACGGGCGGCTCGACATTCTCGAACGAGGCAGTTGGTGGGAGCAGCCGAAATCAGGTGCCGCCCCCTGGACGCGGCATCCCGCCATGTTCAGTCCAGGTGGAGGGGCGCAGATGTTTGCTTATGATATCAATGGCGATGGGTTGCAGGACGTGGTTACCAGTATCGCTGGCCACGGCTACGGGCTGGGCTGGTATGAACAACTGCGGGAGAAAGACGCCGACGGCCACCCGCGGTTCCAAGGGCATGTTTTCATGAACAAGGAACCGTCAGAGAACCGCTACGGCGTTGCCTTCTCGCAGCTCCATGCCGTTGAACTTGTGGACCTGGATGGCGATGGACTCAAAGACATCGTCACCGGCAAATGCTTTTGGGCGCATGGGCCCACGGGTGATCCTGATCCCGCCGCACCGGCTGTGTTATACTGGTTTCAGCTGGTTCGCACCTCCGATGGCAAGGTCGATTGGGTGCCGCATTTGATCGACAACGATTCCGGTGTTGGCCGTCAGATTGGCATTGCCGACGTGAATGGCGACGGACTTGCCGACATCCTCATCGGCAACAAAAAGGGAACATTCCTTTTCCTTCATGAGACCCGGAAAGTGTCGGAGCAGGAGTGGGTGAGAGATCAGCCTTCGGTCAAGTTTCCCGGCGCCGAGGACAAGCAGTTGAAGGCGGACGAAGTGATTCAGCGCACCGGGCCCCCTCGCGCCGCCACTCCGCCACCGCAGAGCAACCCGGCGAAGTGACAATCCGGAATCCGCATGTCGCCCAAAGGTGCCACCCACCACGCCGGACGCCCCACTTGGGTTCGTTACCGCGTGCTGGGCATGTTGTTTCTTCTCTCCATTGTGACGTACCTGGACCGGATGGCCATTGGAGGCGCCGGACCATTTATCCGCCGTGAACTGGAGCTGACGCCCCTCCAGCTCGGAGCGATCTTCAGCGCGTTCCAGCTTGCCTACGGAATATTTGAAATCCCCGGTGGATGGTTGGGCGACCGGTTCGGCCCTCGACGGATGCTCGTGCGCATTGTCGTTTGGTGGTCGGTCTTTACGGTGCTGACAGGCCGGATGACTGGCTTTTTCAGCATGTGGATCACGCGCTTCCTGTTTGGTGCCGGAGAGGCCGGTGCCTACCCAAATGCAGCGTGCGTTGTCTCGAGATGGTTTCCATTTGTGGAGCGGGCGCGGGCGCACGGTCTCATCTGGATGTCGAGCCGGCTCGGAGGTGCCTTTGCGCCGCTGCTCGTCGCTCCCATGCTCGATCCGGACAAGGCGGGCGTCGTTTTCGGTTTTTCCACCTATGTGGGGTGGCGCGCAGTTTTTTACATCTTTGGAAGCTTCGGGTTCGTATGGGCTGTTGCGTGGTACTTTTGGTATCGAGATTATCCCGGCCAAAAACCAGAGGTCAATGCGGCGGAGATCGAGTTGATCCAGAAGGGAGGGCTGCCGACTTCGCACAACGAGAAGACGCCCTGGCGTGTTATTTTCCGGAGCCCGAATATCTGGGCGATTGTGCTCGCGTATTTTGTCTATGGCTACGGCGTCCAGTTTTTCTTTTTCTGGATGCCTTCTTACGTGAAGGAGGTCCGCGGGCTAAAGGATTGGGCTCCGTACGCGGCGCTGCCGTTCTTGCTGGGCGCGGCCGCCTGCGCCCTCGGAGGCTTTGCTAGCGACGCGCTCGTGCGGCGTTTCGGCCTCCGTTGGGGCCGTCGCACTGCCGGCCTGATCGGGCTCGGCTCAAGCTGCGTCTGGGTGCTTTTGTCCTTCGCGGCGGACGGACCTGAGTTCGCGGTGATCGCGCTGGCCTGCGCGTTCGCCTCGACCGATTTCACGCTCCCAACCTTTTGGGCCGTGTGCCTCGATATCGGCAAACGCCACGCAGGCACCGTGACGGGAACCATGAACACAGCAGCACAAATCGGAGGCGCTATCTCATCGACCTTGATCGGATATTTGGCAGGGACATCGCAATGGAACCTGGCCATCGGCAGCATGGGATTCGCGCTGCTAGCGAGCGCGTTGCTATTTTTCCTTATTGATGCCAGTAAGCCGTTGGTTCCTGAAGACGCGAGCGGATAACACGATCCACCCCACCATCGAGCCGGCTTGGGCGCTGGATTTACAACCTCGGTGCGGCGGGCTTGACTGGTGCATCCCACGCGTAAGCCCCTTTCACTTTCAGCTTTCGCTTGAAGAGTTTGTCGCCGCAGGTGGCAAAAAGCGTATCGAAGTTTTCGCCGCCGAAACAGAAATTTGAGACTTTGCCGTTCGGTGTTGGAATGATGCAGTTCACTCGGCCAGCTTGGTCGCAAACCTGGATTCCCATGCGGGTCGCCACGTAAAGGCGGCCATCCCGATCAACTCGCAGCCCATCCGCGCCGCTGTCATCGGCAGTGTCGGGCACGTGAAGGTGATAGTAGCGCTGCTTGTGAGTGAGGGAACTGTCGGACTGGATTTGGTAGCTGTAAACCCAGTGCGAGCGGCTGTCGTCCACGTAGAGCAATGTTTGGTCGGGCGAGAGCGTGATGCCATTCGAGAATTTAAGTCCAGTATCCACAACTTTCTTTTCTCCATTCGGTTTGATCAGCCAAATGTTGCTTGGTTTCGTGCCATCCCAGCCGGGTTCGGTCACGTAAATCGAACCATCATGCCGGACGACGAGGTCGTTCCCACGAAAGCCTTCGGCGATCAATGCCACCTTGCCGCCAGCATCGTACGCGACGATCTGTTTTTCGCCTCCGGCAACTGCGTAAAGCCGACCATCGGGACCAAACCGCTGACCATCCCCTCGTTTCGAATCAGCGATAAACTCGGTGATCTTGCCATCCAAGCTGATCTTAAAAGTTTTGCTGCTGAAGACGTCGTTGAAGAACACCTCGCCTTTCGCGTTGACCGTCGGGCCTTCCGTGAACTTGTAGCCTTCCGACACGAATCGCCATTCCTCGCCCGGGATCGTAATGTCCCTGAGCGATGGCGATGTGGCGCTCTTTTTCACCGTCGCGGGCCAATCCTTCCAGAGCCATCGCATCGCATCGGGATAAACCGCCGTGGCTTGTTTGCTGTTGTGGCCGCCATCGCCCCAGACATGCTCGACCTCGTAACCGGCAAACCTGAGCGCGCGCTCCATCTCCTGATTGGCCATCCACCAGTCGCCGCCGTAAATGTTTTGATCGGCGCTGCCGTCCTGGAGAAAAACGCGAATTGGCTTCGGCTCGAACTTCCGGATCAACGTCGGATACACGTTGCCGCCGCGCAAACCGACGAACGTTCCGATGCTGCTGAAAACACGGGTGAACGCGTCAGGCTGCTCCCACGCCGCCGTGAACGCGCCAATCGCGCCGCTGCTCGAGCCGCCAATCGCGCGGTCGTTCCCGTTCGTTGACAGGCGAATTAGCCGGCCATCCGAAGCCGCTTTCTTTTCAACATCGGGCAGGATTTCTTCGAGGACGAAACGCGCGTAGTTATCGCCGAGACCGTCGTACTCATAACTGCGGTTCATACGGTCGAGGGCGTTCGCGGCGGGAGCCTTGACGCGTCCGTGCATGATGAAGACACCGATAAGCACGGGAATTTCCTTCTTGTGGATGAGATTGTCGAAGACGACCGGCGCTTGGAACTGCACACCATCCTGGTTCACATAAACGCACGCGGGCTTGGCCGGGTCATATTGCTTCGGAACGTAAATCCAATAGTCACGCGTGGTGCCGGGAAAGATTTTGCTCTGGTCGAATGTGAACTTCATCACTTCGCCCTTTGGCACGCCCTCCTGCGGCTTCGAGTCAGGACCGAGGACGTAATCGTCAGCCGCGCGAGAGGTGCTCGCGATCAGAGAGATCGAGCAGATCACGGCGACGTAGCAATCGAGGCGAATGAAATTCATGCCGTGATTCTGTGGAAATTCGAATCCTTGTCAAAAGGAGACTTCACCAAGCTCCCATGAGCTCTCAGGAGCGGCGTTGCAATGAGCCATTCGTTTGCGATACAACATTTGCGAACAGGCTCAATCACTATGTTAACGATTCCTTTCTGTCGTCTCGACCGCCGTTCCCTTGCTGCGGTTTCTTTCGTGGTAGCCAGGGTTTTGTTCGCCAATTCCGGTTTGGCTGCGAGTGCGGCGATGTCTGATCCCGCGCTCCCGAAATGTCCGCCCGACTGGAGAGTTGAGGTTGTGTCGGAGCCTCCACAGTTGGTGCACCCCAGCACGGTTTGTGTGGCTCCGGATGGCCGGGTGTTCGTAGCGCAGGACCCGATCGACATGGGACTCCCGAGTAATTCTGCCAGCGACAGCATTCTGTGCATTCATCCCGACGGGAAGATCACGAAGTTCGCGGACACCCTCCACGCGGTCTTCGGCCTCGCGTATTTGGACGGCAAACTCTACGTCCATCACACCCCTGATTTTAGTGTCTTCACCGATGACAATGGCGTTGGGAAAGATCGGGTGGATCTTTTCACCACGAATCCAGATCCGAACAACAATGGGCGTGGGTTCAATGATCACATTCCATCGAATATGAGGCTCGGAATGGATGGATGTTTTTACATGAGCACGGGTGACAAAGGCATCTTTGGCGCGGTGGGCCGCGACGGTAGCAGGGTCGATTTGGAAGGCGGCGGCATCATGCGGTTCCGTCCAAATGGAACTCACCTCGAGATTTATTCGAACGGCACGCGCAATCACCTGGACGTTGCGATCAACGCGGAGGACGAGTTGTTTACCTACGACAACACTGACGACGGCAACGGCTGGTGGACTCGTGTCACCCACATGGTCGAGGGAGGTTTTTACGGCTACCCGTATGACTACAAGCCGCGCCGTCCGTACACGCTTTGGATGATGGCCGATTACCGGGGTGGTTCGCCGACGGGCGCGATTGCATATAACGAGGATGCGCTGCCCGAGGAATACCGAGGCAACCTGTTCCTCAGCGAATGGGGCCGCCAACAACTGCTTCGTTTAAGGGTTTCCCGCGACGGGGCGAGCTACAATATCGATTCTCGTGTGCAGGAGGACGGACGCGATTTCCTGACGGCAGGCACAAAACCTTTCCGACCCAACGGCCTTGTTTTCTCTCCCGATGGAATGAGCCTTTATGTTGCGGACTGGAATTACGGCGGCTGGAAAGCAAACGTAGTCGCCGGACGCCTGCTGAAGCTGACCTACACTGGTAAAAGCCTTGCCGCTCCGAAGCCGCATTGGTGGCAGGGCGCGGCCATGGCCCAGCCCTTTCAGGCCGCCACCGACGAACTGATTGATGGCTTAAAGCATCCCGCGCAGAGCGTTCGCATGGTCGCGCAACGTCGGCTCGCTGAGCGCGGACAAGCGGTCGCGCCGCAGCTCAAGGCATTGCTGGTGGACGCGAACGCGCCCGCTCATGCTCGTTGGCACGCGATCTGGTCGCTCGATGCGCTTGATGGGGGACTGTCGGCCCGCCAAGAGGTTCTGGCCGTTGCCGCCAGCGATAAAGATAGGTCTGTTCGCGCCCAGGCAATCCGCCAACTGGGCACCCGACAAGCCAAGGATGCGGTCAAGACACTCATTACCGCACTCAAGGATTCCGACCCTTTGATTCGCTTCCTCGCCGCAACCGCCTTGGGCCGGAGCGGCGATGTATCGGCGGTGCCAGCATTGGTTCAGGCGCTCGATGAGAAGGATGTTTTTGCTCGTTACGCAATGTTCACAGCGTTGAATCGGATCGGCCGAGCTGACCCTGGGGCTTGGAGAGCTATTGGAGCGGGGCTAGGAAATGGCAACGCCGCCGTTCGTGAAGGAACACGCTTCGCAATGCGCGAAACCTTTAACGATCAGAACCTCGCAATTTTAGCGGGGTTTGTTGCGTCGAACACCGCGTCGCCTGAATTCAGGGCCTCCGCTCTGCCACTGCTCGCTGAACTCCATCACGAGCGGACACCTTGGACGGGAAAGTGGTGGGGAACGCAGCCTGTCAAAGGCTCGCCACGTCCCAAGACGGTCGAGTGGGCCGGAACATCCGTGGTGAAGGCAGCGATCCGAAACAGGTTGACCGATTCGGACTTGTTGGTTCGGCGCGCGGCTGTCGAAGCGGTTGCAATCGCCTCAGACAACGGTGCTGCGCCAACGTTGCGGGAGATGTTCGGCCGGGAAAGCGACAGCGAAATGAAACGGGCCCTGGTCCGCTCGCTGGGCGAGTTGAAAGATGAAGGATCCGGTGCGCTGTTGGCCGGGATTCTAGCCGATCCACTGAAGAATGAAGATCTGTTGGCCAACGCGATCATTGCTGGTGGTAAAGTTGCCGACCCATTGACGACGGATGCCTTGATCCGGTTGACAGAATCATCAACGGAGCCCGAGACCCTGGTGCTTGTCCTGTCTGCGCTTGGAAATGCAAAATCTACCACCTCGGCTTCCGCAGTCGCGAAATTGCTCCGCCATTCCGATGCCAAGCTTCGATCCAGCGCGGGAGAGGCCCTCGCCGCCATCGGAGGCAGGTCCGCGCTGGATTCGGTCCTCCCTCTCCTCGATGACCCTGTGCCTGCTGCTCAGAAGGCGGCCATCATCACTGCCGGCTTGCTCAGAGATAAGAAGGCGCTCCCCAAGCTCCTCGCGCTCCACGGCGTCGATGCCACGCGCGCCGATGCGCTTCTCGCGCTCACGAGGATGCCCGATTTCCAAGCACTTAGCGTTTATCTCGATGGGTTGGCGGATCGAGACGGAGCTCTTCGCGACGCATCTCGGCGCGCGATTGAATCGTTTCGGGACCGCGCGCTCTCCGAAATCGAAACCAGGCATCGAGAAAAAGCATTCACTGGACGAACGCTGAGTGAATTACAACGTGTGTACACTCAGAACCAGAGCGCGCGCCAAGGTCCGCTTTTCGAAGGCGAAGCGAAGCCTTCCTCGCTGGAGGAATACGCGAAGTTTTCCGAGTCGCATCCCGGCAACGCAGGCCGGGGCCGACAAATCTATGAAGCCCAAACGACCGCCTGTGTTACCTGCCATCGGATCGCTGGCAAAGGCGGCGAGATCGGTCCCGACCTGACCGGGATCGCTTCGAAATACAATCGGACCATTCTGACCGAGTCAGTTCTCTATCCGTCCAAGCAGATTTTCGAGGGCTACCGAGCCACCGTTGTCTCAACGAAGGATGGCGAGTCCTACACGGGATTCATTCGCGAGGAGAAGCCAACTGAGCTGACATTGCTCGACGCCGCGGGCCAGAAGCAGGTCATCCGCAAAGATCAGATTGCCCGGCGCGCAGAAACCAATGTCTCGCTGATGCCCGAAGGGTTACAGGCCGCGATGACGCTTTCTGAGTTTGCTGATCTGGTCGCTTACCTCGAATCGCTCAAGCAGTAGCCAGACTGCAATCGAGCCTCGCCCATTGAAACTGGTGCCGGAGCGCGTGTCCAACCAACGAATTGATCCGAGTTTTCAAATACTCGGAGGGATGAGACACATTCCCGCCGTTACGTTCTTCGAGACGATACACCCACTTTAATCCTTAGCTCGAACCTCGCCTTGCCATCCGGCTAGGAAATCGATTCTACTACGAGCCGTCGTGACTCCGCGAAAACCAGCGCTCGGTTTTATTTTCATCACTCTCGCTCTCGATATTCTCGGGATCGGGCTGATCATTCCGATTTTGCCCAACCTCGTGCAAAAATTCCAAGGCGGCAGCGTCCCTGCTGCCCTAACGACCGTAGGGCTGCTCTTCATGCTCTACTCGTTG
>SIBK01000110.1 GCA_009695205.1 Pedosphaera sp.
AAAGGCGAGGGCATGAGACCATTCTTCGTGTTGCGGAGCGTCTTGCGGTTGACCGATTCCGGGCGTTCCCCGGCGTGTTTGGCGAGGAGCGGCTTGTAGTCGAAAGTGTCCACTTGCGACGGCCCGCCGGGCATGAAGAGCTGGATGACGTGCTTTGCCCGTGGCGCGAAATGCGGAGCCTTCGGCAACAGCGGCGACGTGGCCAACGGCGCACCGAATGCGCGCGTCCGGTCGAGCAGCCCGGCCAGCCCAATCGTGCCCATGCCCGCGCCGAGGCGGCCAAGAAAATCACGGCGCGAACGGCGTCGGGAGGCGAGGCGGAAGGCGGCTTCGTGTTGTTGGAATTGCATGGTGGTCACCGGATTTGAAGGAATTCGTGGGCGGAGAGCAAGACCTGCGCGTAGGATTCCCAGCGGGACCGGGCTTCACCGCTGGTCGAGTCGGCGAGGTAGGCCAGGGCAAGCGCGGTTTCTCCGGCTGCAGGCTGACGCGAGTAGAGAAGTTGGTAAGCGCGGGCAATGCGGCCGCGATCCTCGCTGGATTCGCATTCGAGCCGGACAGCGAGCGCCTTCGCGCGGGCGGCCATGAAGGGACTGTTCATCATGAACAGATGCTGCTGCGGCACCGTGCTGGCAGTGCGCTGTTCGCTCGTCGAACGTGGGGCCGGAAAGTCGAAAAGACGCAGGAATTCATCCGAGAGAAAACGATCGCCGTTGCGGCTGACTTTGCCGTAGAGCGTGCGGCGGCTGGATTCGAGAATCCGTTCCGTGGGCGGGCCGTCGAGAGTGCGATCGAGTTCGCCGGTCACCGCGAGCAGGCTGTCCCGCCAGGATTCGACCTCCAGCTTGCGCGGGTTCATCCGCCAGAGCAGGCGGTTCTCGCCGTCCTTCGCAAAGGAGTCCGCATCGTAACGACTGCTCATCTGCCAGGTGGATGAGAGCAGGATCAGGCGGTGGAGCCGCTTCAAGGACCATCCGTCTTCCACGAAGGTCGCAGCCAGCCAGTCGAGCAATTCCGGGTGCGTGGGCTTCTCGCCAATCACGCCAAAGTTGCTGGGTGTCCGCGCCAGCGCCTGCCCGAAATGGTGTTTCCAAACCCGGTTCACAATGACGCGCGCGGTCAGCGCATTGGCGGGATCGGCGACCGCGTCCGCCAACTGACGACGACCGCTGCCTTCCTTGAAGTGCGGCGCATTTTCTCCCGCGACGATTTGCAGGAAACGACGCGGTGCAGGCTCGCCCGGCTTGCGCAAATCGCCGCGAATGGCGACGGACATGTCCTTGTTCCCGTGGTCCGACAGGATGTGCGCCTTCGGATACGCCGGCGGCGCAACCTTTTTGAGACGTTCCAATTCCGCATTCAACTCCGGCACCTGTCGTTTCGTGGCGTCGTTCGTTCCGGCGGCCTTGATCCTTTTTTCCTGTTCCTGAATGGCCTTCTGCGCGGCGTCGAATGCGGCCACCACATCGCGCGGCGCGATTGAAACAAGTCCGGCCGTCGAGTTGTCAAAAATCCCCGCCAGCGCGTAGTAATCCCGTGCGGTGATCGGGTCGAATTTATGATCGTGACAGCGCGCACACGCCACGGTCAGCCCGAGGAACGCGCGCGAAAATGTGTCCACGCGATCTGCCAGTGTCTCGGCGTGCGCTTGAGCTGTCGCCTCGGGATCGCCACCATCCGAGATGTAGGTCGGCCCGACCGCGAAGAAGCCGGTCGCAAGGGCCAGGTCCCGGTCGTCTGAAATGAGATCACCCGCGATCTGCGCCCGCACGAACTGGTCGTAGGGCAGGTCGCGATTCAGCGCCGCGACAACCCAATCCCGATAGCGCCACGCCTCCGGCAACGCCTCGGCGTCGAGAAATCCGCCCAACCCGTCGCTGTAGCGCGCGACATCCATCCAGTGCCGCCCCCAGCGTTCGCCGTATTGCGGCGACGCGAGCAGCGCGTCCACGACCTTGGCAAATGCTCCCGGCGTCGCATCGCCCAGAAACGCCGCAACCTCTCCTGGCGTGGGCGGCAGGCCGATGAGATCGAGATACGCGCGGCGAATCAGGACGGACTTTTCCGCGAGTGGCGCGGGCTTCAGCTTAGGGATTTGGAGCCGGGCCAGGATGAATTGGTCGATCGGATTCCGCACCCAAGCGGCGTGACTCACCTTCGGCGGTTCCGCTTTCACCACGTTTCGAAACGCCCAATGTTCGGCGCGGAAATTCTCCCAGTCGTATCCCTTTTTTTCCACCGTCGCCGGCAACCCCGCCCCGTCCTTCTCCGGCCAGGGAGCCCCCAGGCGCACCCATGCCTCGAGGTCGGCGACCTGCGCCTCCGACAAGCGTTTCTTCGGCGGCATCGCGGTATCCTTGTCCTTGTAACGCACGGCCTTGATCAGTCGGCTGTCGTCCGGCTTGCCTGGCACGATGGCGACCCCGCTTTCGCCGCCCTTCAACACTCCGGCCCGCGAATCGAGACGGAGATCGCCTTTCAGTTTCTTCGCTCCGCTGCTGTGGCAGTCGTAGCACTCGTTGGCAAAGATCGGCCGAATGCGGCTTTCAAAGAATTCGACTTGCTCGGCGGAAGGCTTGGCCGACACCCCCTCGTCTCCACCCGCCGCCGTGCAATTCAAGCAGAGCCAAGACCCAGCCAGGATCCCGCCTCGGATCAGTGCGAGCCAAGCGCCGCGAAGCGCGAGCAACACCCATTGCTCGGCGCGCGCGTCGGTTGTGATGGCGCTTAATTCGACCGAAGACATCACTTGTTGACGTTCCAGTTAGTTACAGGAATTCGATTTCGGTGCTCCATAGTTCAGGGAGGATTGCTCTGGCGTAGGATTCATCAGTCGGGATCCTACGTCTTGAAAAGCAATGGGGTCAAACCTGCACTATTCACCTTTTAGGAATGTCGAGATGGATCGGTTCAATCTTGAGCATGCTGCACACTTTCGATAGCGTCGATTTCCTTCAGGGATCGCACGGTCGTTACCCGCACGACATTGTGTTCAATCCCAGTAAGCACGAAAGTATTGCCATCGGGAGAGAACCGCAGCGCCCGCATATCATCGTCTGTCGATCCGTGAAGCGTAAGCACTTCAGAGCCAGTAAATGGGTTCCAAAGCTTAACTTCCCCACCGACACTAGCCGTCGCAAGGGTCTTCCCGTCGGGGGAAAATGTGAGCCCTCCCGCTCCCGTCTTATGACCCGAGAGGACCGCTTTGAGTTTGCCGCTGGTAAGATCCCAAAGGCGAGTGTCTCGGTTCCAACTGGTGCTCGCGAGCAGTTTTCCGTCGACTGAGAATGCGATTCCGCTGAGATACCAAGTGTGGCCCTTCAAAGTCAGGCTCGGTTGTTTTGTCCCGATATCCAAAAGTCGAACCCAGTAGTTCGAAGTCGCATAAGCCAGCATTTGGCCGCCAGGAGAGAACGCTGGGATTTTAAGCACGTCGGAATCCGGCAGCACATGCTCGCTGCCGCTAGCAAGCTCGATCACCGAAACACGACGACTCGATTCAAAGGGAGTGAACATTCCCGTCACGGCGAGCTGCCTACCGTCGGGAGAAAAAACTAAGCTGCGCGGCCAATGCACCTGATTCGTGAGAGTGCGAAGCAGCCTTCGAGAATTGAGGCTCCAAATTTGCACTACATCGCTGCCGACATTGAACGCGATACTGTCAGAGTCGGGCGCAAGCGCATAAATGCTCGGACTATTAAGTTTGGCGTCCACTGGCAGGCTTACGGTTAGCACTTTCTTCAACGTGGCGATATTCCAATAGCAGAATGCCCCATTGGAATTAACGGTGATCAGAATCTTACTGTCGGCCGAAAATCCCAAAGGCACACCGACTTCGCTCAGATCCTGTTCCTTCATGGACTGCTGCCGATTCCACACCTTGGCGGTGCCATCTTTGCTGCCAGTTAGAAGGGTTTGCCCATCCGGGGAGAATTCCACTGCCCAGCATTCCATTTGATGCCCCTTGAATGCGGCCAATCGCTCGCCGCCCGCAACCGTCCAAAGCGAGAAGGATTGGTCAACCCCTGTGGCCGCCAAACTTTTATCATCGGGTGAGAATGCCAGACCCAAAACAAACGTATGTTCCGTTTTGAACCCGGCAACCCTCGTGTGAGTCGAAAGGTCCCATACCGTCACGTCACCTGTCCAAGTCCCAGCTGCTAAAAAGGTGCCCTTATGTGAGAACGTCAGGTCCGAAACTCTGGAAATCTGGATCGAGGGTGTGGTTAGCTTCGTCCACACGTGCGTGTCCCAAAGTTCAATGGAATTTACGGCGCCTACCGCCAGCACTCGGCCGTCTGCAGAATAAGCGAGGCGTTCAACAGAATCGTAGAAATGTTCATTGAGACTCTTTGCGCTCGGCACCCAATTAGACGTCTGCCAAAATTTGATTTTTCGCTCGGACACAGCCGCCAGGGTTTGCCCGTCCGGAGAAAATACAATCGGAGTACTGCTGCCAGAGATACCGGAACTAGACGAAAAGCATTCGAATTCTGAAATCCTTTGCCAGTCGCTGGTGGTGAAAACAGAAATGCTTTTTCCATCACGTACGGCAAGAAACTTCCCCTCCGGTGAAAAGGCTACTGCATTGCGGGCAATGGGAGTCGTGAAACCGGTCAGGTTAGTAATAACATGCCTCGCGGTGGGGTCCCAAATCTTGACAGTGCGATCGAAGCCCGCGGTGGCGATCCATCGTCCTTGCGGCGAAAAAACGGCACACGTCACCATGCCTTCATGCGCTCGGAGCGTATAATGTTCGTCTCCGTGGCTATGCTGCCACAGATAACGCCATTCGAAGCCGCGTGGATCGAGCTTGCCTGACTTAGGCAACCATTTCCGCACCAGCGCGACAGCACGGCCCAGGTTATTTTCCTCCAGGGAAACCTGGGCCAACTTCATGTCGGCGCAGTAAAGATTGAGACGCAGATCGTCCGCTGCCTTTTCAGCACGGCGAGTCTCGCGCTTTGCCACTTGCGATTGGTTAAAGGAAAATAATGCGAGAATTGCGAATAGCATTGCCACCATTCCGGTCAAAGTGACGGTGCGCACCACACCACGGCGGTAGGCCACCCGTTCCCGGACGGCGATTTCAGCCTGCTGCTCCGCCAGCGCTTTCTGACGTTGCGGGAGTGTGCGGAGATTGTTTGCCAACTGCCCTGCCCCGGCAAATCGCGCTGTGGGATCGCCCGCGAAGCAGTGCTGCAAATCGTCCCGCAACAATCCGTCGGCAATGTCCGGTGCCCAATCGGTCGTGACCGGCTTGGAGAAATCGCCCACCACGAACTGGTAGAGTACAACGCCCAACGAATAAATATCCGAGCGAATCGAAGCGGGTTTGCCCGCCAATAGCTCCGGCGCCATGTACAGCTGTGAGCCCGTTTGCGACGAGGAAGAACTCGCGACAAGCGTCTCGGTAAAGCCGGCTTTCGTCATCCCCTTCAACGCTTCTTCCGAGACGACCTGCCCGATGCCGAAGTCGGTGAGCTTGGCCTGAGCCCGCAATCTCGCTGGCCAATGAGTGCTGAGCTCGCTCGGAGTGCCTGCTTCATCCAATCCCGTGCGCCCCAATCCGGAGCGTGCGTGTAACTCATGTGCCGAGCCGCCTGAAGGCGAGACTCCGCACGAAATCAGAATGTTCCCCGGCTTTACGTCCCGGTGGATCACACCCGCGTCGTGCGCCGCCTGTAACGCGTCAGCGATTTGCGCGACGATTTCGAGCTTGGTTTCCAACGTCACCTTCCCCGCGACGCCTTTTTCTTCGCACCACGCCTTGAGATCACTGCCTTCGACGTGATCCATCACCACGTAGAACGGCGGTTCCTCGAAATTCACTTCGAGCAGGCGCACGATGTTTGGGTGATCGCCCACTCGTTCCTTTAGCACGCGGAACAACGTCATCTCGCGCTTGAGCGAACGTACGCGGTCCGCCCGGAAACAAAACTTGAACACGCGCCGCTCTTTGAGCTTCTGGTGCCGTCCCAACCACACTTCGCCGAAGCCGCCCTCGCCCAATTTCCTTTCCAACACCCATTGCGTGTTGGGCACGAGTTGGCCAAGCGCCGGACGCCAACCCAGCACCGGTTCCTCATCCGCTGACACTTTGCGTTGCGCTTTCTCCACATCCGCAGGCGCCTTCAATTCCGCGAGAGCGGCTTCACCCACTTCGCAAATCTCCAGCGGCTCCTCCAATCCGCGAACCACGTACGGCCCATGATTCAACCACTTGAGTTCGGACAACCCTTGTAACTCCTCGCCTTTGAGCACTTGACGCGCGTTGTCGAACGCGGAACGGGTCAGCAGAATTTGATCGGCCCCTGCCAGCGACATCACGCGTGCGGCTATGTCCACTTGCGTACCGTAAAGGTCTTTGGGTTTGGGCATCCCCTCGCGTTCTTCAATCACCACCTCACCGATGTGAATGCCAATGCGGTCCCGAATTGCAGCGCCGCGGGGCAAGGGGAAGCCCGGGTCTTCGATTAAAGCGGAATGAGACTCCGCAGATCGCCAGCTACTGTGCGAGAGTGTCAACGAACGCAGCTTCGCCTGCAACAAGAGCGCAAACCGGACAGCGTCGGACGGTTTAACAAACACGAGGAAAAATGAATCGCCGGCGGTGCTGATCTCCTGCGCTTCCTTGAACTCACCCAATATTTCCCGAACCAGCGCGTGGTGAAGCTGAATGAGCGCGACGCCTTCGCGATCACCCAGCCTCTGCTTCAGCCGTGTCGAGCCGACGATGTCCGTGAACACTAGCGTCACCAACCCGGTGCGGTGCTTACGGAGAAATTCCTCCACCCGCGTGTGATGCGGCAGTGCAATCTGGAGATCCATTTCTGAGTTACGCTACCAGAGAGCAACCCGGTGAACAGTAGTAAACGTCGGTGATACACCGCATGCAGCACGTATGAATGAAGGAGTTTTAAAGAGAGGGACGATTCCGGGAGACGAAGCGCATAGTTTTTGATTCCGTCCACTTGTCTCTCGTTGCCTTAATGCCACCCACTCCAGGAAGTCCGCGATCGTCTTCTTTTGGGGCGGCTGCGGTTTGGCGTCGGCCAGTTATGACGGTACGGTAAAACTTTGGAACGTTTCCTCACCCTGGCCAATCGTACCGCCGATGTCGCACGGCGGGTTTGTGCAATCTTTGGCGTTTTCACCGGATTCAAAGCTCCTGGCTTCGATCGCTCAATCCTCCAACCTGAAATTATGGGACGTTGCCACGGAGCAAGCAGTGGCGGAACGCAACAATACTCAGCTTGGAGGCGGGCCCCAAGTGGCTTTTTCTCCGGATGGGATTCTGCTCGTCGCGGATGACTCGGGCACTGTGCGGGTGTTGAAAGTTCCTTCCCTGGTCGAGTATACGAACTTTCCAGGTAAACGCCCGTCGTTTTTGTCGGCCGGCACCGAGGTAATCTACATACGCGACGGCGCCATCCGACGGCGCGATTTAAAGTCCCATAACGAAAAGGTCGTTGGGACGGATTGGAACGTGGGGAGAGTGGCAATTTCGCCGGATCGTCGACTTTGGGCTGCTTCGGGCGGTGAATTGACGTCCTCGGTGCGAGTATGGAATGCCGATAGACCTGATCAATTCACCGAGCTGTCGAGACACGTTCAAATGATTTGGTCGCTGTGTTTTTCACCGGACGGGCGCTGGCTGGCGAGCGGCAGTTGGGATGGCACCAACCGCATTGGGAGCATGACCGACCCACGCCAACCGGCGGTGTCGCTAGTGGCCCATAATGGGTCGGCTTGGGCGGCGGCGTTCTCTCCGGACGGGCGCACGCTGGCCACCGGTGGCGACGACAACACCATCCGCCTCTGGCAACTCGCATCCTTCCAGCAGGCGGCGACGCTGCGGGAACACACGGCCTCGGTCACCGGACTCGCATTCTCCCCGGACGGCCGGCTTCTCGCCAGTGGCAGCGGCGATGGCACCGTGCGCATCTGGCGCGCGCCCGCGCTCGATGAAATCAAATCCTCCGAAGTACTGGGGATCCGAAGGTGATGGTTCCACAGACTCGTGGATCGACGGCAACGCGCTGACTGACCGCACTCCGTCAAACAACATCACCGGCCTCCTGTTTCCCTACAACGGTTCCGTGGCCATCTACCATTGCCCGGCCGATCGCTCAACCGTCCTGGGTTACCCCCAATTCCAGCGGTTTCGCAGCTACATGCTCAGCACGCATCTTAACGGCAATCCGATTGGTTTCGTGGCAAAAACTCGATACTCGGAGCTTCTCAATCCAGCCGGCGCATTTGCTTTCCTTGATGCCTCCGAAACCGCGATCAGCGATGGCGCTTTTTTTGTTTTGCCGCTCGGCAGCCCGAGCGGAGACAAGGATTGTATGGATTCCCCTTCGGACCGCCACAGCATGGGGGCTAATCTCTCTTTTGCGGATGAACGCGCGGGGCATTGGCGCTGGAGATGGTCAAAGCAAAACATACAGTTGAATCAACGCGTCGCCAACGACGCGGACCTGGCCGATTTGCGCCGGCTGCAACAAGCGCTTCCCTAGTTTGGGAGAATCGATCAACGCCTTCAACTTCAATGCCAATTCAAAATCAATGGGCGCGTCCTGCCCTTTTCCGAGGACTCGTGAAATTTCGAGCATGCCTTAGAAAACGAAGCCAACAGTGGATTGAATCTGAAGGTCGTTTGAGTCAACGCGCCGGGCAGGCGTCGCCTCGTATTCATCGACCACATTAAAATTGAGAGTCACCCGCTTAAACACCGGGTAAGCCAACCCCAGATCGAAGCGCCACCGGTAGTCGCCAGTATCCCGAATATTCGGCATAAACGCAAAGCGATGCGTCACACGAATTCTGTCGTTCGGATTCCACGCCACGTTCTCGCCGAACCGGACGGAATACACGTCCTTGCCGGGCGAATCCCGGTAGTCGAACTGCTAAAACTGAGCTCCGAGCTCTCCGTTGAATTTGAAGCGTGGCTTCTCGATTAACTTATAGCCCAAGCCAACGCCGTCTTGAAACTGATGGTCAATTTTCCGGATGTCATCGTATGCTGCCCCCGCTTGATGGTAGACATAGAAGTGGCGGCGTTCCCCCAGGTCAAAATCAACCTTCCATAGTCCATCCATACGATTTGCCGATTCCTCATCATTCAGAGTTCCGTAAATCGAATGATATTCGAAATTATTCCGCAACCGCAGGTACGAATGATTTGCGGCAAAATTGGCGTAAAAGGTTTCTCGATCCGCCGTCCCGAAGCCGAGGTCTAAACCGACCTGGAAATTGCGATGCCAGTTGCTGGACCACGGATGTAAGAAACCAAAAAAGTGCGGGAAGTGGCTGGCGCGTTGGTGGCAACTTTATTTGCGTCCGCAGCAACTCCCGAACCAGCCTTTGGAGATGGCTTCGTGGCGGCGCCAAGAGGGGTGGCGGGTGCTGGCGGTGTCTCACGCTGCTGAATTTGATACTTGGGAATTCGGAGCTTTCCGGCCACTGGAGAACGCAACACCACACGGCAATCGTCCTCGGCCTCCAAATTCCCCGATATCCGATCGCCATTCTTCAGGATCAGCACAATTGGTCCGGCCATTGTGGAACCAGCCGCGAGTATGTCAAAAGCGACGATAACCGCGAAAACCCAGCCTACAAGGGCCTGCCGGTCGAAAAAGGATGGCCACAAACGCCACGTGATTGTGAAGCCGAGGGGGAGCGGTCCCGTTTGGTTTGGATCGCTCTCTCGGAACTCAGGGTTTCGGGTTTTTAGTTTCAATGTCAACGGGAGCAGCAGGTGGAAGATCCGCAGTGGTTTCACGTCGGGCACCACCTAAGACTCGAACTTCACCCTCTGCATTCACTTTAAGTGCCGGTCGCATCGTTCCGGTCATCTCGTAGGTCTGCCGGACCTTCACCGTCCCGTCGGGATCCACCAAATGATAGGTGTAGGAACGTATACCAAACTGGTGGAGCAAATGAAGTCTTCCGAGCTTATCAACCATTGGCTCCGGCTTCGCAAATGTCACCAGCGTGCCCGCAGGAAACGTCGCGAAAGTCCGGGTCTCGCTCGCATCGGTTATGCGGACGTATAGTCGGATTTGCTTCAGATGATTGGCCTGCTGAAGGTGATACTTGCGGATCTCGGGCAGGGCATTTCCTGCGCCCGGAGCCGGCGGAATTCCAAATTCCTGAGACCACAATCGGGATCCGTTCAGGACCTCAAACACGACAGGACTCGCACTGAGAAATTCGCCCGTTCCCGGAACAGTCATCTGTGCCGTAACTTGGAACTGACCGGGTTCCTGCAGGGCAAAATGGGGTGCGAGATTGATCGTGAATTTCGCCCGTTCCGCAGACTCCAGACGGAATTCCCCGTCGACTGGCACGTCACTCAGCTTGGAAACGACACGGCCCTGGAGGGTTTCCACCCCAAAGATCAGCCAATTCGGGCTCGTTCCAAACGTGAGAGTGCGACCCGACTGGTTCTCGATGTGGACGGTGATTGGCAACCGTTCCGCAGGCAGGAATTGCTCCTGTTCGCGATGAAGGGACAGGGTGACCTGCGCCCGGCCGGACACCAGTCCGAGCCAGAGCGAGAGTGCGGGCACGAGTTGACGCAGCATCATGTCCGCAACGCTACGCTCCAAATCCAAGGGCCGCCAATTGTTTCCCAGCTTACGTCCGCTGTCGTTTCAACAAATCCCGCACGAACGCACTCTGCGTCGCGAGCTCGGAGGGCGAGCCCGCGGCGACCAATCGGCCGGCATTGAGGATCACTAGGAGATCTGCGTGCTGAACGCTGGAAAGGCGATGTGAGATGATGAACGTCGTGGGCCTCCACGCGGCGTTCCGCAGTGCGTCTTGAATCGCGTGCTCGGTCGTGGCGTCCACGCTGGCTGTCGCGTCGTCAAGGATCAGCAATCGCGGACGGATGAGAAACGCCCGGGCCAGCCCCAAACGTTGTCTCTGACCGCCGCTCAAGGTCACTCCACGCTCCCCTACGATTGTGTCATAGCCCTTCTCCAGTCCGAGAATGAAGTCATTGGCCTGGGCCATCTTCGCCGCCGACTCAATCTCTTCACGGGTGGCATCAAGCCGGCCCAGAGAGATATTGTCCGCGACGGTCGCACTGAAAAGATAGGTTTCCTGGAATACGAATCCGACCGAGCGGCGGAGTTCCTCCAAGCGATACAGCCGGGTGTCAATCCCTCGAATACGCACCGTCCCCTCCGTTGGATCGTGGAAGCGCGGAATCAGGCTCACGAGGGTGGATTTTCCGGATCCTGTGGGTCCCAAAATCCCGACGGTTGAGCCCGCCGGCACCCGGAACGTCAGGGGCCGGAGGGATGGCTTTCCCGCGACATATTCAAACCCGACGCCCTGAAATTCCACTTCCAACCCTTCCCCCGCCCCCGTGGAAGGTGGCGGCAGCGAGGTCGTTCCTCCAACAATAGTGCGCGGTTCATCCACGACTTCCAGAATCCGTTCAGCCGCCGCACTGGCATTCTGCACAATGTTCGTGAACTGTCCCACCGCTCCCAATCGGTGTCCGATGGTCATCAAATAGAGCAACACCTTCGTCAGATCCCCGACCCGCAGTTCGCCACGGATCACCATGCCCCCCCCGATCCAAAGCGTGAGTGGCACGCTTAATCCATATAGGAACTGGGTGAATGGCACACGCGCCGCCCAGTAATCGATGGCATGCCGCATCACCTTCAAGAATTCGTCCCGGCGTCCTCGAAATTTGGAGACTTCGCCTGCCTCGGCTGCGAATGCCTTCACCACTCGGACTCCAGCGATATTCTCCTGGATCACCGTCGTCATGGCTCCGTGAAGATCATGCACTTCACGCCACTTGGGTTGCAGCGCGATCGCGTACCGCGTGATCAATGCCAGGGTCGGCAGCATTGTCCCCAGCGCTACCCACCCCAGCCAGCCATTGACCGCAAATATCAGAGTGACTGTCACCACAAGAGCCACGGCGATGTCGACGCTAAGAAACAGGCACGCAAACAAGAAATCCTGAAGCTTCCAGGCATCTCCGGTCGATCGGGAAATCAACTCGCCGCTGCTCACCCGGTCGTGATAACTAAACGGCAGCCGTTGGATAGAATCAAAGATGGCGGCGCGAATGTCCGCGAGAGCCCGCTGCACGAGCCGGTTTCGGATGGGCCCCAGAATCATTCCCACCATCATCCGAACCAGGACCGTCGCCATGAACACGATGACGTAAGGCCATAGATTGAAGGACTGACCTGTCACCTGGAATTCCCCGAACCGGGATACCGCTTCCCCAATGATTTGGGGTTGCCACATCTCGATCGCAATATTGACGAGCAAGAGTCCTATCGATCCAGAGACCGCCCCTGGGTATCGGAAAAGGAAAGGGAGGATTCCGATCAGACCCCGCTTTTTTCGTGGAGCGGGACCGAGGATCGGGGAGGGAGGTTCAGACATCGGGAAACGATCAGCCTGGGGAGGGGCCTCTCAGGAGGACTGCCGGCGCATCAATCTGTCGTCGGACTTCGGCGAGCCGTTTTCTTGGCCGCGTGATGCGATTTATCGGCCAGCATTCGCTGCTTTGCCCCACGACTTCGGCCTTGCTTCTGCCGCCGAATTTTCTCGACATCAGCCCTGGCAGACTCCACCCGCGCCCGCTCACGGGCCGAGAGTTTTTCGATTAAAAGTGAGCGGGCCAGAACCCGGTTCTGTCCCTGGTAGCAGGTCTCCTGGCACTTTACCTGGATGCCCGTGGGCACATGAAGCAGCATGACGCAGGTGGCAACCTTGTTGACGTTTTGCCCACCATGCCCGCCGGATCGGACAAACGTTTCCACAATGTCACCCTCCCGCACGCCGAGGGCTGCCAAGCGCTGTGCCTGCTCTGTATCCCGGTCCGCGCGAATAACCGTCTGTGCGTTCACGCTGCAAAGCGTACGCAGAAGCCCTGCGATAGGGAAGCCATCTCCGATAGGAGTTCGGAAACTATTTCCGTCCCAATTCCCGAATAGAAACATTCTTAAACCACAGGTTGTTTCCGTGGTTTTGAAGCTCGATCTGGCCGGTCGGAAAGAGGGGCTGATTCCGGTCCCAATAGTTCTCCAACGCCACATTGTGCGTGACCAATTCGCCATTCAGGAAAAGGGTCACTTTGTCGCCCTGCATCAGAATGTGAAATCGGTTCCATTCCCCGATGGGACGGTCCGCCACCCGGGTTGGCTTGGAGGGATTCTTCTGATTGTTGTACAAGCCACCGGAGCCCACTTCGCTGCCATGTTGCTGGGGCGTGGTGAACGGATCCCAGATCTGCACCTGAGGCGTTCCCCGCAGATAGATTCCGCTGTCACCCCTCTCTTTGATTTTGAAATCCACAAACATCTCGATATCCCCGTAATCCTGAAGCGTGCACAAGCTGTCGCCCTTGCCGTCAAACTCGAGGGCGCCATTGAGGGACTTCCAGTGGTCGCGCATGCGCTGGTCGGCTTCCGCCTGGAACCGTGCCTTGTCTGTGGGGGACAATGCCGCTCGCTTGATCGGGTTGTCGTTCGGCGATTTCATCAATCCCTTCCAGTTGCTGAGATCGTGCCCATTGTACACGGCCTTAAACCCGGGGAACGGGGCCGTATTTTCGCGAAAACTGGATGGCAATTCCTTGATCCGGATGTTGCGGAACTCCACGTGATCGTTGTGACCGAGGAAACCGATGTGTCCTCGTTCCCTCAACAGGCCGGGATGTTTGGCAAGTTTCCGGGGGTCCGTCACCGAATTGAGATCCGCATCGCAGATCACCTGCCCATTCAACGTCACCTTGATCGATCGACCCTCCGCCACAATCTCCTCGGTATTCCACTCACCCGGCTTCTTCATCGCACCCGTCCGTGCCGCAAAGACGTCGTAGACCGAGCCATGATACTGTTCCGGACGGAGCTTGCCCCATTTCCCAGCAAGGGCGCCGGTCTCCTCCAACACCTGTATCTCCATGCCCACGTATGCGGCATCCCCCTCCAACGGAGCCCGGATACCGATCCCGTTGTTAGAACCTGCGTCCACCAAGAAATCCAATCTTAAGACAAAATTCTCGTATTCCTTTTCCGTGAAGAGATTCCCGTGAACTCCCTCTTCACAAACAATGGCGCCCTTTCGAACCTTGTACTCTTCGCCGGGTTTGCCCATGAATTTCCAATGATTCAGGGTCAGGCCATCAAACAACGGGGTGAAACCCGATTCGGATACCGAATGCAAGGTCGAGCAACCGGCCAGAGCGACAGTGAGTAGGGCAGCGGGGAATAAGTGAGATTTCATGGAGAGGATATTTTTCCAAAGAATGGACATGAATGGAGACGATGAACCGTTGCAGGGACGTGGCTTGCGCGGAATCCCGTCCGCGACTACGACAGAACGCTTCATGAAGAGAACACCTTCACGTTATGAAATGTCCGACCTGTCTGGCGAGGAAAAATTGATGTCGTGTCTCTTCTTAAATTTTGTCGACGCTCAAATCACCCCGAAGTAGTCACCGCCCTTGGAAACTCAAATCAGCATGTGGCGTGGAATGGTAGGATGGGCTCCCACACGCTGCGTTCAACCCTGGCTGATCCTCGCCGTCGGTCTCTGCCTCGGCTTGACAGGAATCCAGTGGGGACTTCCCAGCCAAGCCCGTGTTGACCTACTGGGAAAGGATCCGGGCGCCATCCGACAGCAGGTATTGACGGAAAGCCGCAAATCAGGATCCGTGGCAATCGCAGAACCCGAGAACGGCCAAACCAATCTCGCCCGCACCTACCGCCGCTACTTCCTATACAGCCACCATCCGGACGAGATGCTGACGCTGATGAGCCTAGCGCAGATGCGACCGTCGAAATTCGATTTGAATCCCCACCTCTTTCAGTACGGCGGCCTCTTTGTATACCCCATCGGCGGCATTCTGTTCGTTGCCAACAAATTAGGGGCCATTCATTTGTCTCCTCAAATGGAGGCCTATCTGCAGGAGCCAGGCTCGTTTGCCAGACTGTACGTCGTCGGTCGCCTCTACGGGATGACCTTGGGCATCCTGACCGCTCTCCTAATTTATCAATTTGCCCGCCGACTGGCCGATGACGTCTCGGCAACAGCGGGCTCGCTGCTGTATTTGTCGGCTCCCGGTGTCCTCGTTCTTGGCCATGAGATGAAACCTCACGCGGGAGCGGCGCTGTTTGTCCTGTTAACAATGGTCGGCCTCTTTCAGGCCCTGGCGGGCCGGAACCGGCGCTGGCTATGGGTTGCTGCGGTCGCCTGCGGCAGTGCGATGGCAATGGTCCCTACCAACGCTGTATTCTTACTGAGCCTGGTTGCTGGTTGCGGGTGGCTTCGGAATTTAACCCTGCCGGGACGCCTCGCCCTAGCCGCTCAATGCCTCCTGATGGCCGTCGGTATATATCTCGTTTTCAATCCGTATGTACTAGTCGACTTCAAAACCTTCCTCCAGGAAGCTCGTCATGGCAGCCAATGGCATACACACGGATTTCGCCTCACTCACTGGGCAGACTTGGCATGGAGCGTACTCGTTCCAGCGGCAGGTTTTCCCCTGACGGCAATCGGCATTGCCGGCGTGTTCGTGGCCGGTCGAACCTACCGGCAATGGACCGGCCTCATCCTCGCAACTCTGGGAGTCGCCAGCCTGTTGCTTACGTATCAACTTGGAAATGCCTCTACCGACCCGCAATCTGCCCGTTTTTTCATAGGCTTTGCCCCCGTACTCGCAGTCTTGGCTAGCCTTGGACTTCACTCAATTCCACGCCCGCCCTGGCGACTGGCAGCAACCCTCCTTGTTCTGCTTTGCAACGGCCTGATCTCTGCTCCGATCCTCGGTTCATTCCTTCGGGACACCGGCAGTGAGAGTTCACTCCTTGCCGCCGGCCGATGGATCAATGCCAACGTCCCCGCCGGAAGCCGCATCGATACGCCGCCATCACCCGCCCCCTTCAAACTTCCGCCGTTCGCATTTGCGCAATTCCAGTTGGTCGGAACAAATCAGCCCGAACCCGACTACCGGATCCGCGTGGGGCAACCGGCTCCCGACCCCCTCTACCAGCTCGTCTTTGGATCGACGCCCGCACCCGGAATTCGCGGGATGTCATTCGCCAACCCGCCCGTCTTCGTCTATCGCCGGTCCGTTCCCTGAAGTGGGTGGGACTTCTGACGCAGCTTCGGGAATGGGCAACCGACATCGCATAACGGGTTTCTCAAATGCGACTAAAAAAGAAAGGTATCCTGAGACTCAGCAGAAGAAGAAGGAGCGGGAGCGTTTGGTTTAGAATTCTCCCGCTTCCTCGGAACCCGTGGATTGGGAGACTTCAATCTCTCCATTTCCTGTGCTAGGGTGATAAACTGGGCCCTTGCGGGAAGGAGCTCCCCCAGAAGACCCGATTCGACTTCATGTTCGATCTGGGGATTGGGCGGAGCTTTGGAACAACCCCACGCTCGGTCCTTCTGGTTCTTGCGAAGTTCTCGCTTCATACCACGGAGAGTGGCCTTCATCCGGGCAATCATCTGAAAAAGAGAGGAAACACTCGTCATTTGGTGTGCTGTACCCTGCTTTTCCTCGACCCAATGCAACAGCAATTCCAGCTGCTCCAAGTCACTCGCTTGGTAGGCCTCCTGCGCCTGCAACCTATAGTGCTCCCCAAAAACTAGACCAGGGGTTTAGATGGTGAGTGAAGAGAAACCATCAGGACAACTGGAAGAGCACGATGAAACGACAACGAAAAAAGCACAGTGGGGTTTTCAAGGCCCAGGTGGCTTTGGAGGCGGTGAAAGGC
>SIBK01000111.1 GCA_009695205.1 Pedosphaera sp.
ACAGCATCCGAGTGGCAGGATTCCTCGGGTTCTTCCAACACTTCAAAAAACCCTTGTATTACGCGGTTTGGTCGCTACTTTTCGCGTTCCTGTTTTCATGAGAACTGAAATTCATCCGAAGTACGTGCAGTCCGAGATTCGCTGCGCCTGCGGCAACGTGATCGCGACTCGATCCACGAAACCCTCCATTTTGATCGGTATTTGCAACGCCTGCCACCCCTTCTACACGGGTCAGCAGAAGTTCGTCGATACGGCGGGTCGTGTCGACAAGTTCCAGCAACGGCTAGCGAAGACGCAGGCGGCTCAGGCCGCATTCGCCGATTCAACTTCCAAGAAGAAACGGAAGTAGAGGTTTTTCTGATTCCGCCCGCCCTGTGGCCCAAGCCACGGGCGGGCGGTTTTATTTTGCCTACATCCCGTCCCATCCCCGTTTCCCTTTGAGATGAAGGAATCTACGCGATTGGCAATTTATCCTCCATCCCGGTCACTCGTCGGACGCTAACTCCGTGGATCTGCTTCCTTTCATCGAGAAATTCCGTCGCCGCTGCGACGAAGTCGAATCACTGCTGAGCAGTCCCGATGCGTTCGCCCAACAGCAACGGGCGCAAGAGCTGACGCGTGAGCACTCCCGACTGCGAGGCTTGGTGGTGGCGGGGGAGGAGTTTCTTAAAGCCAGCGCCGAGATCGCGGCAAATCGTGCGTTGATCGCCCAGGAATTCGCTGGGTCCGAACTTGCCATCATGGCCGCCTCCGAGCTGCCCGCGGTTGAGGCGAAACGGGATCGTCTCATCCTTGTGCTCCAGGAGGGTATTCTTCCCCCCGATCCCACCGATTCTCGGAATACGATTGTCGAAATCCGCGCCGGCGCCGGAGGAGCCGAGTCCGCCCTATTTGCGGCGGACCTCTACCGGATGTACCAACGCTACTGTGAAACACAGGGCTGGAAGGTAGAACCCATGGATGCAAGTCCATCCGATCTTGGCGGCCTCAAGGATGTGACTTTTGGAGTTACGGGTCAGGATGTTTTCAAACGGCTGAAGTGGGAAAGCGGAGTTCACCGCGTCCAGCGGGTTCCGGCCACCGAAGCCCAGGGTCGTATCCATACGAGCACGGCGACCGTGGCGGTTCTTCCCGAGGCCAAAGAGGTCGATTTTGAACTCGACCCGGAGGATCTCGAAATCAACGTCTGCCGGGCATCCGGCAAGGGTGGGCAGGGAGTCAACACGACCGACTCCGCCGTACAGATCATCCACAAGCCTACAGGTACCATTGTGCGGTGCGCGGACGAACGTTCTCAGCAGAAGAATAAGGCAAAAGCTCTGACGGTTCTGCGCTCACGACTCCTGGATCGGAAAGTCGCCGAGGAAAACGCGAAATACTCCGCTCAACGAAAGGAGCAGGTGGGTAGCGGAGAACGCTCAGAAAAAATCCGCACCTACAACTTTCCCCAGAATCGAGTTACTGATCATCGCATCGAACTGACGCTGTACAATCTGTCCGCTTTCATCAACGGCGACCTCGATCCGGTGCTGACCCCCCTGGCCGCAGATGAATTGAAGCAACGGTTGGCTGCCGCGGAGCGATAATGCGCCGGAAGGAATATCCTGCGGAAAGCGTTCACCCATTTCACATGCAACCTCTCATATTTGATTGCGACGGAACCCTGGCCGACACCATGCCGCTCCATTGGGAGGCATGGCAGATCATCACCGGCAAGTACTCCATCCATTTTCCGGAAGATCGGTTCTATGCGCTCGGAGGCGTTCCCAGTCGAGACATTCTAATAATCTTGGCCGGCGAGCAAAACCGTGGAGACATCCATCCGCTGAAGATCGCCCAAGAAAAGGAGGCGGCCTACCTCAAACTCCTGCCCCAGGTGGGACCGATCGAACCGGTGGTGACCATTGCGCGAGAAAATCGGGGAAAAGTGCCCATGGGGGTCGCTTCAGGGGGTTCCCGAAAGGCCATCCATCAGGTGCTCGATCACCTCGGCATTCGTGAATGGTTTGGTGCGATCGTTACCCATGAAGATGTGGTCAATCAAAAGCCCGCTCCCGACATCTTTCTGGAAGCCGCACGACGGTTGGGAGTCGACCCGATTCACTGTCGGGCTTTCGAGGACACCGACCTTGGGATGGCTGCAATCCGTGCTGCTGGCATGGACGCCGTCGATGTGCGCACTCTTCGGTAACGCCCCGAAGCCCTCGCCAGCAGCGGACACGCTCTCAAGCCGGATGGAGGGATCGCTCCGAGAAAACCAGCCTACGGACGAGGGTTCAGGGTTGTTTGGACCGGGGAAGGCTTTGGGTCGCTTCGTCTTTTTAGCGAATGGGAATCTGATTTGAAGGCAGAACCCGGAGCTGAAGAGCGGTTTGCTTGTCCAATTCCGAGGCCAACCGAATATCCCCGGTACCTTTGCTGTTCCGGACCTGCGTCCAGATCCGAGCGATGTTGGGCTCCGCCTGTTCGATACGGACCCACACTGTGCTGGTGTCGACCCGTGCCTTAAGGCTTTTGCTGACCAAATTCTCGGACACAATGGTGCCGTTTTGGATGAGCGCCTTCTTCGCGGCCTCGAATACTTCCTCGGTGGTTCGCTCGTACTTACTCTCGATTGTATCGCGGGCTGCGGGCAGGCCGGCCTGATAGTTGCCCTCCTGGGTCTGGAAGCAGCCGGAGAGAGCCAGGACTGCGGAAGCGGATAAGGCGGCAAGATACAATTTTTTCATCGTGCGAAGATGCAAGCACAAGCCATTGGCAGGTCAAGCCTTTGCACGATTGTTTCGGACCTTTTCATGAAAAGACTCCTTTCATGCGTGTTGACAGAAGCCGGCCGAGGAATACTCTCGGGGAGGTTCGGGCTGCGATACGTTTCTTCAGCGGGGTTCCCCACCCCCACCTCCTTGGCGTGTGCAGCCCGAATCACTTTTCCTTCCAAATTTACCGGAAAAGCGTTGACTCATTTCCGCTGTTCAATACAAAGGACGCCCCATTGCGGGGGTGTAGCTCAATTGGTTAGAGCGCTGCCCTGTCACGGCAGAGGTTACGGGTTCGAGTCCCGCCACTCCCGCCACTATCCCGCTGGGTTCGGATCACTTCCCGTAGCTCCTGGAGTTGGGTATCGTCGAACAATCCCCTGCTTTCATCGAGCCTCCACGTCTGCGGGCGGAATGATCCTCGTTCGCCGAACGAACCCCCAATTCAGCGCGTTCGGATCGCCTTCCGGAGACCGGGGGAGCTTGCGTCGCACCACCGCTGCGTCCACGCTCGAGTTTCATGTACCGCCACCGTACCGGCCCGGCAATCGCAGCCAGATTGGACCGCACCACGGACGTCGACACCGCTCCCAGCGCCGTGATCGTCGAATACATCGCGGGATGGGTCGAGTTCGGGTTCACGGCGATTTCACGATTGGCCTTGAACTTGGCTGTATGCCTCACCCTCGGGGTGCTACAGGCCGCCACAACCGACACTCCTGCACTCGAGTCCGTCCGCGTGTCACTGCCCGGTACGAACGCGCACGCACCGGACGCGAGCACCCGACGGATGGTCGAGCGATTGGCGCAGATCCGGACCAACGCCGATCCCAGTGCGCTCTCCAACATGAACGAGCGCTACGCCGCCCTGTTGAGGCAGCGCCTGGCGGGACAGACCAATCGACAGCAGCGGGTCCTGATGCGTTACCAACTGGCCATCCAACTGCTCAAGGCTGGCCGCACCGAAGCTGCGCTGACGGAGTTCCAGGCCATGGAAGATTCGCTGCCCGCCGCAGGTCTCGCGCTCGACCGACAACGCCGGGTGGAACTGCGGATGCTCCGGGCCACTGCCTATCTGCGACTCGGCGAGCAGGAAAACTGTGTGCGCAACCACAGCAATGAATCCTGCCTTTTTCCGCTGCAACCCAAGGCCTTTCACCAAAGCACGAGAGGTTCGCGCGGTGCCATTCCGTTGCTCCTAGATCAACTCCGTGAATTCCCCGGCGATCCCGGTGCCCGCTGGCTCCTCAACCTGGCGCATATGACGCTGGGCGAGTACCCGGACAAAGTCCCTGCCCCCTGGGGCATTCCCGCCCAGACTTTCGCGTCCGAATTCGAATTGCACCGCTTTCCCGACATCGCCGGTGCCCTGGGCCTGGACGTGGACGATCTCGCCGGCGGGTGCATCCTCGACGACTTCGACAGCGACGGGTTCATGGACATCGTTGCCTCGGCCTGGGGACTGGATGGGCAGCTGCGCTACTTCCACAACGACGGGAACGGCAACTTCACCCAACGCACTGCCGAAGCCGGTTTGTACGGGTTGGTGGACGGCCTGAACATCCAGCAGACGGATTACAACAACGATGGCCGGCCCGACATCTGGATCCTTCGCGGCGCCTGGCAGCGAAAGGCTGGCCGCATTCCCAACTCACTCCTGCGCAACAATGGCAACGGCACCTTCACGGACGTGACCGAGGAGGTGGGATTGCTGAGTTTTCACCCGACCCAGACTTCGGTGTGGTTTGATTTCGATGGCGACGGATGGCTCGACGTGTTCATCGGGAACGAGTCGACCGATCCCGACGACCCCGATCGCTGCGAACTCTTCCGTAACAACCGGGACGGCACCTTTACAGAAAGTGCCTTGGTCAGTGGGATCCATGTGGCTCGCTACGTGAAAGGCGTGACCTGCGCGGATTACGACCAGGATGGCCGCCCAGACCTTTACCTCTCGTGTCTCGACGGCCCGAATCTGCTCTTCCACAATGACGGTCCGGGAGCAGCTCCGGGGCGTTTGAAGTTCACCGAGGTCGGGCAGAAAGCTGGCGTCACGGAACCCACCCACAGCTTCGCCACCTGGTTCTTCGACTATGACAACGACGGTTGGGAGGATCTGTTCGTCTCGGGCTACTCGATCCGCAATGTGGGTGACGTGGCGGCGGATTACCTCGGCCTCGCGCACGAGGGTGAATTGCCCCGACTCTATCACAATAACCACGACGGTACGTTCACCGACGAGAGCGTCGCCGCCCACCTCAACCGCGTCTGCATGACGATGGGCAGCAACTTCGGCGACGTGGACAACGACGGCTGGCTGGACTTCTACCTGGGCACGGGTGACCCGGAATTGAGCACCCTCGTCCCAAACCGGATGTTCCGGAACGCAGGCGGAAAGCGGTTCCAGGAAGTAACCACGTCGACGGGCACCGGGCATTTGCAAAAGGGCCACGGAGTGGGTTTCGCGGACCTCGACAACGACGGCGACCAGGACATCTACGCCGTCATCGGCGGCGCGTTCTCGGGCGATAACTACCGCAACGTCCTCTTCCAGAACCCCGGCAACCCCAACCACTGGCTCAAACTCAAACTCGAGGGCACGAAAGCGAATCGCGCAGCCATCGGGGCGCGCCTGAAGCTCTCCGTGCAATCACCGTCCGGGTCACGGGACATCTGCAAGACAGTGAACTCCGGCGGAAGCTTCGGCTCCAGCCCGCTTAGGCAAGAATTGGGCCTGGGCGATGCGATCGCGATCACCGTGTTGGAAATCGTTTGGCCTGGGTCCGGTAGGCGGCAGCTGGTGCGCGGCCTTGAACTCGACCACGGCTACGCCCTCCGCGAAGGTGACAACGAAGTGGCCGAGCTCAAGTTGCCTCGGATCACCTTCCAGCCCCACGCATTGCACAATCACCCGCATCCCGTGCCCGGTCAGCCTTGACCCGGCAGGGTCGGCGCCCCTCCCCGACGGGGATCGCCCGGAATTGCGGTTTATTGCTCCCGTAGCCGGGAAAATGTCCCACCCCCATTACGTTTTCTTACCAAGTCGGCAAAACGACTCGCTGCGATATCAGAAATCCTTAGGCTCTCTCACCACGGAAGCCCACTCGGATTGTGTCTTCCAACGTTCCGCCAATCGAATCAGCTCCCCGACGGTGCCCGTGGAGGCTAGTTGCCGGAGTTTCTCGGAACCGCGTTCCGAGCCGGCTGGTCCGCTGGCGGCGAGGCGTTGAATCAGATGCCGGGCTTGAGTAACCGTCGGTTCTTCGCCCGGCGACGGCATGGTTCCAAGCGAAACCAAGACACGACACCGCTGCTCCTCGCTTAACTGCTCCAAGGCCTCCCGAAACACCGTCGCGCGCGCTGAACTGTCGAAGCCCGGTGCTCCGAAGACCTCTGTTAGCACGGCAAAATTCGAAAGCGCTGCTCCGATCACAGGGGCATCCGTAGAACCTGGCTGTCTAATCACCTGAGGGGGACGGTTCTCCAAATCTGCCGCTGCCGTCAGATGGAACTCGAGAGTGACATGGTGGAGACAAGGAGCCGGCTCGGTTGCGACGACCAGCCAACCGGGCTCTTCAGCCGACTCGGTCGCGCTGATCCGCACCGCGAGCGACACCGAAACTCGATCAGCGACCAAGGAAACACTTCCGGGAAGTGTTGTCTCGTCGGAGAGAGCCGCAAGAATTTGACGTCGTAGGGCTCGAATCGCCTTTTGGACTGAAAGCATGCCGTCAGCATAGTCGAAGTCGCCGTCCATGCGGCAACCGTATTGGGCCAACGTTCAGACGTTTCGGAACCGTTCCTCAGTGAGTTGAGCCTCGTCGGAAAACCAAACTGAGAATGTGAGATTGGATCAAGAATGGACGGGTCGCTCGCCCTAACCCTGCCCCCCGAAAAGAGAATCCACCGAGCTTAAAGTGCGCGCCGTGAAGCCATTAACCGTTGCAGGAAAGTGGTTTGCGCGGACTCCCGTCCGCGACTACGCGCGGCATCGAGCGAGGGTCAGTACCGGTAGTGCTCTGGTTTATAGGGGCCGTCGGCGGAGACTCCCAAGTATTCGGCCTGCTGTTTGGTGAGGCGGGTGAGCTTGACGCCGATTTTCTCCAGATGGAGGCGGGCAACTTCTTCGTCTAGCTTCTTCGGGAGACGGTAGACCGTCTTGTCGTAGGTGTCCTTGTTCTGCCACAGATCGATCTGGGCCAGAATCTGGTTGGTAAATGAGTTGGACATTACGAAGCTCGGGTGTCCGGTGGCGCATCCCAAATTCACCAGACGACCCTCAGCCAGTAGGTAGATGCTCTTATTGCCCGGCAAATAATAGCGGTCGTATTGTGGTTTGATATTCTCGATCCGGACGCCTTTAGCCTTCTTCAGTTTGTCCACCTGGATCTCGTTGTCGAAATGGCCAATGTTACAAACAATTGCCTGGTCCTTCATGGCCAGGACATGCTCGACGGTTATGATGTCGCAGTTACCGGTGGTGGTAACATAGATGTCGCCGCTGCCCAGGGTGCTTTCGATGGTATTGACCTCAAACCCTTCCATCGCGGCCTGGAGCGCATTGATGGGATCAATTTCTGTGACAACGACTCTGGCTCCGTACGCGCGGAGCGAATGAGCGGAACCCTTGCCGACATCGCCGTACCCGCACACCACCGCAACCTTGCCCGCAATCATGACATCGGTGGCCCGCTTGAGTCCATCGGCGAGCGATTCGCGGCAACCGTAGAGATTGTCGAACTTCGATTTGGTCACCGAATCATTCACATTGATCGCGGGCACCAGAAGCTTCTTCTGCTCGGCGAGCTGGTACAATCGGTGGACGCCCGTTGTGGTCTCTTCCGAAACGCCTCTCCAATCTTTGACTATCCGTTTCCAGATACCGGGCTTTTCCCTCGCAACCCGTTTGAGCAGGTTCTTAATGACTTGTTCCTCATGGGAGCCGCTCGGAGTATTAACCCACGTGCTGCCCTTCTCGAGTTCATAGCCCTTGTGGATGAGCATGGTGACATCGCCGCCATCGTCGACAACGAGTTCAGGGCCCTTGTCACCGGGATGGATCACCGCCCGGAGGGTAAGCTCCCAGTATTCCTCCAGGGATTCACCCTTCCAAGCGAAGACCGGCACCCCGGTTGCCGCAATGGCCGAAGCGGCGTGATCCTGGGTTGAAAAAATATTGCAAGACGCCCAGCGCACCGACGCTCCGAGATCACTCAACGTCTCGATCAGCACCGCCGTCTGGATCGTCATATGGAGCGAGCCCGTGACGCGCACGCCCCTGAGAGGTTTCTGGCGGGCGTATTTCTTCCGCACGGACATGAGGCCGGGCATTTCGTGCTCGGCGACAGCGATTTCCTTGCGGCCCCAATCGGCCAGCGAGAGGTCGCGGACCACATAGTCTTTTCCGGTCGGGGTAAGAGCCGTGTACGCCCTTAGATTGGCGAGAGTTGCGGCGATTTCTGTGAGAGCGGCTTTAGCTACAGTCTTTAATTTTGACATGATAAGAGAGTTTTTTTGTTGGGGCAAGATCCGGGGAACAGAACTGGCGGGAGCCGTTGGCTAAGAGCATAGTATAAGCTCGGCAAAGGGCATATACCCCCCGGGACACCGCATCCGGTTCTGTTTACTTCACGGCTTTCTGAAGAGCGACCACCCGATCTGTTGTTTCCCAGGTCAAGTCCGGGTCATTCTTGCCGAAGTGGCCGTAATTGGTGGTCTTCCCGTAGATTGGCCGGAGCAGATTAAGCTCCTTCACGATGTCCGCGGGCTTGAAGCTGAACACGTTTTGGACGGCTCGTGTGATCTGTTCGTCGGGAACGACGCCGGTGCCGAACGTATTGACATAGACGGATACCGGCTCCGGATAGCCGATGGCGTAGGCGAACTGGATCTCCGCACGGCGAGCAAGCCCGGCGGCGACGATGTTTTTCGCGACATACCGACCCATATAAGCAGCGCTGCGGTCGACTTTGGACGGATCCTTGCCCGAGAATGCTCCACCGCCGTGGCGACCCATGCCACCATAACTGTCCACAATAATCTTGCGGCCCGTAAGGCCCGTATCCCCTTGGGGCCCGCCGATTACAAAGCGGCCGGTGGGATTGATCAAATAGGTCGTCTTATTTGTCAGCATCCGCTTGGGCAGGACTTTCTTGACAATTTCCTCAATGCAGAACTCTTCAATGGTCTTGTGGCTGACACTTGCCGAGTGCTGGGTCGAAATCACGACGTTCGAGATCGCGACCGGCTGGTCGTCCTCGTAAACCACGGAAACCTGTGACTTCGCATCGGGCCGCAGCCAGGCGACCTTGCCGGACTTTCGGATGGCGGTGAGCTTCCGCCCTAGATGATGAGCGAACATGATCGGGGCCGGCATCAGCTCCTTTGTTTCGTCGCTTGCGTACCCGAACATGAGTCCCTGATCGCCCGCGCCCTGCTCTGCTTTCTTTTTGCCCTTGGCCGCACGAGCATCCACACCCTGTGAAATATCAGGCGATTGCTGGGTGATGTAAACGTTTACGAATACGCGGTCCGCGTGAAATACGTCGTCATCGTTCACGTAACCAATCTCGCGAATCGCATCTCGGGTGATCTTCACGAAATCCAACTTTGCCTTGGTGGTGATCTCACCCCCTACCACGACGACGTTGGATTTCGCGTATGTTTCACACGCGACTCGGCTGGTGCGATCCTGGGCCAAGCAGGCATCCAGCACGGCATCAGAGATCGTATCACAGACTTTGTCGGGGTGACCCTCACCCACAGATTCAGACGAGAAAATGTATCGTTTGCTCATGACATTCAGTGTTTTCGTTGCTTTTCAACTTTTGTATCAACCGATATATTGACGCATCAGGATACGTTGATATTAGCGTAATGCAAGGCCGTCAATCGGGAAATTGGCAGTTTTTTGCCGAAGGATGAAGACCCTGCACGGCAGAGCGGGCGGGCACGGGACAAAGCGCCGGCGATAAAACCCACGCTTGCTTCCCGCGGAAGGTGTCGTCCGAAGCCATGTTGCCGGGTCGGAGGAGGAGGCCGCAGCGGGCGTCATACTTCGATTCAAGGCTTGGCGGGCTTCGATTTCGCCCAAAGTCCACGCCGATTAGCTTTGGCGTTTTTCTCAATTCCATCGAGGCGTTGCCTGTACTCGTCTCTCGGGGTGCCATCGGGATGATTCATTGCCTGGCCTTTCACTCGGGCCCAGCCGAGGCGCAGCAGTTCCTCGCCTATATCACGGCCGTCGGAAGTCACGATGAACGCGTAATAACGGGGTTTGCGTGACATCCCCATCGCGGAAGCCCAACGGGTCCGCACGGTGAAGGGTTTGGAGAGCAACTGTTGGCAAACCTTCTTCGCTTCCTTTCCCGCGCCCGGTATGTCGTTCGTGGAAACTCCAAAGTGGGCCGCCTGTTCCGCATTGCGCGTCGGAATGCGCGAGTCCGATTCCGGGCAATCAACCCACGTCAGTCGGAAAACCTGTTCATCGCCATTGGGCAACTTGACACGAAAGCTGTCGCCGTCGCCGTACTCGGTGGTGACCACGGTGCAGGGCTCGAATTTCTGCCACAGCTTGACTCTGGGATGTTCCTCGGCGGCATGAGTGGCAAAGCCCGTTGCAAGCAACAAAGCGAGCAGCGCGATAAAATTGGGAACTGGGTTCACGGTCAAACTCTAGAGTTCCCGGATGTCGTCGCCCCAGTGCAACTGCTGCCGCAGCCGGCGGTGCATGCGAGGCAATGATCCCCCGTTTGTATCGGATAGTGTCCGAGCGTGTCGGGCGCCATATCCCAAAGGTAAAGAGGTCTGCCGTTGCGCAGCTGCATTCCCAGCATTTGATTGAAGTCGCAATCGTATATCTCGCCTCGCCAGCCAACACTGAGTGTGGAGCGGCACATCAGGCCTTCGACGGTTGCAGGGTTAAAGCTTTGGGCAAGCAGCTCGAGATACTCCTCCAGCCGACCCTGTTTGCGGAGGTCCTCGGCAAACCGGGCGATCGGTTGATTAGTTATTGTATATAGCTGATGAAATTCTATACCAAATGAACTTCGCAAGGCCTGTTTGTAATCCGCCTCCAGCTCCGACTGAGGACCTGGCAATGTAGGACCGAGAGGGTTATAGACAAGGTGAAGATCCAGGTGGGAGCCATAGCCGGCGGCGTTGAGTTTCTTCAAGGCGCGGATGCTGCGATCAAAGACGCCGTTGCCGCGCTGGCGGTTCACATTTTCTGGAGAGTAACACGGCAGCGACGCAATGATCTCTACGTTGTGGAGCGCCAGGAAACCGATCAACCACTCAAAGCCGGGTTCTTCAAGAATCGTCAGATTGCACCGGTCGATGACCCGCGAGCCGGCACTCCGGGCCGTTTCCACCAAAAAACGGAAGTGATCGCTCAGTTCTGGGGCGCCTCCCGTGATGTCCACCACCGCCGGCCGGTGCGCAACGATCCACGGGGCGATTCGCAGCGCCGTCTCGTGATCCATCATCTCCGTCCGCCACGGGGCCGCATCGACGTGACAATGGCGGCACGCCTGATTGCAACGCCGGCCCACGTTGATTTGAAGCGACTGTAGCGTCGCCCGTTTGAGCACGTTCTGGTGAGCGGCAAGCTTACGTTCGAACTGGTTCATGCAAGCTGGGGATGGCCGGTGGGTTCATCCCTGTCGAATTGATCTGGGCAGTACTGTTCCCGAAGGGGCGGTAGAATTCGGTCATCGTAATTCTGGATACTCGAATATCCGAGGTTTTCGGGGCGTACTTATTCCCGAGCGGAGGATATCGGAGGAGTCACGGCCCGGGATTCAGCTGCAACCAATTTCGGATGGCCGAGCTCTCTGGATGATTGGGATTGAGGGCAAGGACCCTTTTGTAATGCTGTCGGGCTAGGGTCACTTCTTTAAGCTCTCGGGCGTAAATTGAAGCAAGCATGAGTTCCGCCCGGACATCGCCCGGTGCGGAAGCCGTCAAACGATCCAGTTCTTCGGCGGCGTCCGCCGGATACTTTGCCCGTTTCAACGCGAGCGCCAGATTCCATCGGGATTCTTCCGGACGATCAGCCGTAGCCACCGCATACTCTCCCGCAAGCAAGGAAAGCGGCAGATCCCCCGCCACCAATGCGGCCACCGCAAGGTTGTACTGGGCATCGTGATAGCTCGGGTCATACTGGGTGGCCCTTTGGTACCGTGCAATGGCCGTGGTAAAGTCGCGTCGCTCGTGTGCCGAAACACCCAGAATAAACTGCTCTTCCGCCGCGCGCCGATTACCAGCGACCGGCCGGGAAGACAGCTGGCGAGTATACCGAGCGAAGACCGGCTTCGGTGGAGGGGGGGGCGGAATTTCGGCGGGAGGCGCAACAGTGACACGCTCGACGGTTGGGGCATCGATTGGGCGTGGAGTCGGGGGAACGAGAGTTTTGGTGGGCGGTGCAACGGTGATAGTCCCGGCAGCCATTGGCTTTGCTGGACCTGGGGGTAACGGGTCGAGCGGTGTCAGCTTTTTTTGTGAACTCTTAAACCAGCGCACCGGATTCAGAAACGCGAGCCGTTTCTTTTCCGCGCCCACACTCTCGGCGGCCTCCACTGGCTCCGCAGGTTCCGCTAACTCAGCGGGCTGCGCGGGTTCGGAAGTCACCTGGGACTCGCCCTTTCGAAACCACCGTACGGGATTCATGCGCTGCCAGACAGTCTTCTTGGGCTTTGGCGGATCACCGAATTCCGAAAACGCGGTGATCGAAGGATCCATCGACGCGGGGCTGACGTCCTCGGCAGAGGGGCGGTCGTCGGGCGCTTGCGCTGCCGGCGTCGCCTGTGGTGCCGGCGTCGCCTGTGGTGCCGGTGTAGCGACGGCGATCGGAGGCGGATTCTTGGGCAGTAGGTTCGGCGGCGGATTTGGCGGCAGCGGTCGGGGAACCGGATCGACGGCAGGCGGGAGAGAGCGCGCCTTCTCCACGAGGACGACCGTAGTCTTCTCGGGCGGTACGACTGGCACAGGGAGCAGCGGAGTCGACACCGCGGAATCCGACAGAGCCGGTTTAGTTTCCGGTGGGCGCGGCACCGCCGCGAGAGTTGGCAATGGGTTGGTAACAACCACGGGTGGGGGCGCTGTGACGACAGAAGCGACCGGGCGTGGGCCTGAATCCGCGAGAGTGGGCCCGGGCCATCGATTAGATCCCGAGAGGGTGACCGGCGGCATTCGGGGAGTTAGCGGCCCACCCGGAGCCCGATTGGTCACCACGAGCGGTTTTGTCGGCGCACTCGGTCGGTTCAAGGGCGTTGGAGAGTTCGTCGCGAGAGCGACCGGCTGCGCGGGTGGAGCTGCCCTGGGTGGAATTCCCAATTGACGTTCCAGTTGGGCGACCAAATCACGGACGGTGCCAGAATTGGCAGGAGCGGGATTGAGTTGGATATAGGCAAGAAAGTGTTGCAATGCGGCCCGCCGATCTCCGAGCTGTTGCTGGGCTGTGATGCCAAGATTGAGAAGAGACGCTGGATGTCCCGGCGCCGCATTCTGGGCGGCAGCAAAACTTTTGTACGCCTCCCGGAACTGACGGTGCTGCACCTGGACGAGTCCCAGGATGTTCCAGGCATCAGCATCCTGAGGTTGGAGGCGCACTGCATTCTGGAGGCTGCGTTCGGCGACCTCGGGCTGGCCCGAATGAAACTGGGCCTGTCCAAGTTTCGACCACGCCTCGCCGGAATTCGGATTCCACTGAAGGAACGTTCGTAACTCCAATTCTGTCTCCCGCCAATTCCGCTGTTCAAACTCGAGGATCCCGAGGTTGAAATGAGTAACAATGAGGTTTCGGTTCAACTCCAGGGCTCGGGCGTAAGCCCTCCGGGCCTCGGCAAACCGGCCTACAGCGTGGTATCCCAAGCCGAGGTGATTCCAAGCACGGGATTCGGTTGGGAGCCGCGCCGCCGCCTTTTCCAACACAACCACTGCCTCCGCCGCCTTTCCCGCCTGAAGCAACTGGTCGCCGCGGATCAAAAGATCCGGGCCGCTCGGTGAGCAGGCGGGCGCCACAAAGCTCAAGACCACCATAAAGCTCAAGACCACCATAAAGGATAGGAACTGCCAAATTTTCGTGGTCGACCGCATGACGGCTGCTAGCATCGACAGTCATGCTCGTCAAGAGGCGGGTCATAACTTCCGCCGATTCCGCCGATTGAAAAATCTCTGGGTCCGTGCGGATGTATCCTGAATTCATCAACCAACGCAGCCGAACAAGGCGCTCATAGAATGGCAGCAATACAAAATGAAAATTGGCGAACCGATGCAAATCCCAGAAACGGTGACACCGATTGGCAGGCATTTCTGCGGATTGGGGCAGCGCCTCCCATGGTAGAGGTGACGCTGAGCCGAAGCATGGAAGCGCCTTGCGTGCGCCACCTCGCCTCGGAGCAAGAATCCCCGCCCACAGGACGGGTACGAGCCGGCCTGCCCTGGTGGCAATGGATCGCGGTATGGATTTTGGCGGCCTCCGGATGGCCCCTGTCGGCAGCCGATACCAATTTGACGGCGCGATTGACCTTTGTTCACGACAACCACGCAACGACCAGTTTTGTTCCCTCGCAGACGGTCGTTCGGCGGATGCTGGATCGTGGAATAAAACAGCATACGGGCCACGAATCGCTCGCCGCAGCGTGGAAATCGCTCGTGGCTTCCCGGGATATCGTTGGGATCAAGGTCGTCTCCGCACCGGGCCCGACCAGTGGCACGCGTCCCGCCGTCGTTCAGGCGGTTGTCGAAAGTCTGATCGAAGCCGGACACCAGCCCGGCCAAATAATTCTATGGGATAAATCGGCTTTTGATCTCGAGAACGCCGGCTTTACCGCGCTCGCCACCCGCTTGGGAATCCGGTGCACGAATGCGGTGGATGCGGGCTGGGACTCCGCACACTTTTACGAAAATTCCCTGCTCGGCCAGCCCGTGTTCGGAGACCTTGAATATGGTCAGAAGGGCGACGGCATCGGGAGAAAGTCGCACGTGACGCAACTCGTCTCGAAGGAGATCACCAGGGTGATCAGCATTGCTCCGACCCTCAATCACAATCTGACGGCCGTTCACGGGCATTTGCACAGCCTGGCGCTGGGTAGCGTTGACAACACGTTGCGATTCGCCGGCCACGGACCCACGCTGTCCGAGGTCATCCCGGAACTGTTCGCCCTGCCGGAGGTGGGCGACAAACTGGTGCTCTGCATCACCGATGCATTGATCTGCCAGTACCGCGGTGAAGAGCGGGCGCTGTTGCACTATGCTGTAGCTCTCAATGAACTGCGGTTCGGTCGCGATCCGGTCGCGCTCGACGTTATCACCTGGGGAGACATCGAGCGGGCTCGCCGGGCAAATCCGACCTACGGCGAAAAGACAACCAGCACCGAGCTGTTTCAGAATGCCGAATTGTTGGAGCTTGGGGTTGCCAACACCAACCGAATTACGATTCACCACGAATAATCCGTCGGCCGAACGTGCCCAAGCTTCCCGTGGCAACAGTGTGGTTTTCCCCCGCGCCGCGAACCTTTCTCAACACGAGTTGCAAGGTCTATACGCCGCTTCACTCGACCGGAGCTCGGGTCACTCGATGAAAAAACACTTGTCGGCTCGCCGCACGTTTGCCTTCATTCGCGTTCCCCGGACGGGAAAACACCGTCTGGGCACTCGGTGGTAGGATGCCGGAGTGGTCAATCGGAACAGACTGTAAATCTGTCGAGCTAACGCTCTTCGGTGGTTCGAATCCACCTCCTACCACCATTTTATTCGCCGCACACCTTGCGGGCGCTGCCCTGCGCCGGACTTTTTTTCCACCCGATGAGCAACAAAAGCCCCCGGATTGCCGCACGCATCGCTTCGATGACAGGACGGTCTCTCGATCCTCACTACCTGACTTTTTTTAATTGCTTCAACGACTCACTTTTTTTTGAAGCCCACGATGTTCTCGAAGCACTGTGGCTTCGGGAGGGCAAGGCGGCCCCGAACTACGCCTTTTACAAGGGATTGATCCAACTCGCCGGTGCGTTCGTTCATTTGCAGAAGAGCCGACTGGGCCCAGCCGTTGCCCTTTTTAATCTCGCTGAATCCAACCTGAAACGGTACCCGACCCTTCATGCGTCGGTTGATTTATCGCCTGTCCTCGAGTTGATCGTGCGTTGGCGACTTCGAATTGTGGGCGCCAACTTTCGCCAAAATCCCTTGGTGTTGGGAGAACTACCGAAATTGGAACCGCCCGTCGAGGACCCAAAAAAGCGAGGAGCTTTCGCGGATGCAATTGGAACCCGTGGGCGGCTGATATCTTGAGCAAAATTCGGCGTTTCCTTTCGAACAAAATGGTTCGCCCATAGCACATCCGACGGCCGTTTGGACCGACTTTCCAAACGGATCAAAGTCGCGCGCACTCGCTGGTTTCAGGTGCCGCGGGATTGTCGCCATTTGTCCAGGCCAACCGCGAAGACGATCACCAAGCCGATGATAATCTCCTGGACGTACGTGGGCCAGCCGATCATCTGAGTGCCCGTGCGTAAGACCGCCATCGTCAGGGCTCCCAACAAGGATCCAGAAACGCTTCCGGTGCCCCCGTTGAGACTCGCACCCCCGATGACGACCGCCG
>SIBK01000112.1 GCA_009695205.1 Pedosphaera sp.
CGAACGGGGTCCCGATTGGGGTGGCGGCCCTGGCAAGAAAAGTCCTGAACGTATCGCCTGGCACGAGAGCAAATCCGCCGTGATCTACCGGCTCGAACAGCGTGGCGAAAACGCCAGTGGCCGTGGCTTATTGAGCGAAAAATTCATCACCTCGACGCCACCACTGACCAGTCCGCTCGACTTTGGTGCCGCCGTGCAGGCCGAAGCTCGACGGCGCGGCTTGGGCCGGGCCAAATTTGTTTAGCTCGATTATGGACGGTGCCGTCTGGCTGTGGGCCCTGGCCGAGGACCGCTTCGCCGCATCCATTAAGACTCTGGACTTCCAACACGCCAGCCAACACCTCTGGGCCATCGCACATGTCCTGCATGGCCAGGGTACACCCGAAGCCCGCCCCTGGACTGAGAAGTTGTTGCACTCTTTGCGTCACGGCGGCGAGAAACGCGTGGTGCGCAAATTCGAGGAACTGCTGGCTCCGGCTCCCCCCTCGCCGGCCAATTGCCTATCCGGCAAACCAGGGTCACCACCCTTTCGCAAGCCTCGGCGTCGCCCCGGTGCCCGGGCGATCATCGCCCGAGAAGTCGCCTACTTTCAAATTCACCGCGATCATCTGCACTATGAAACCGTCGCCGACGCTGGAGCGCCCATCGCCAGGGGCGTCGTCGAATCCCTCTGTGGACAGTTGCAAGCTCGCTTCAAAGGCCGGGGTCAATTCTGCAAGCGTCCTGGCCTCCGCCGCCTAATGGCCGTCAACGTTCTTTTCAAAAATCACGACGAATCCATCCTTTGGAACTAAAAATCTCCAACAACCTCGGGATGCGCCCTTTTCGTTGCCCCTCACCACTTTCCACTGGTTTCTGTTCACTGATTACAAACTAATGGCCGATTGCCTCTCGGCACCTGTTGCGGCCCTTCCGGCGCTTTCCGTCCGTCCTCTGTGCTCTGTCCTCTCCCTTCTCCTCACCGGTTGCACCCATCTTGGCCCTAGGACAATTCCGGTCGACCGGTTCGACTACAGCATAGCCATCGCCGATTCGTGGAAACAGCAGACGCTGCTCAACATCGTCAAGCTGCGCTACATGGACCTGCCGGTGTTCGTGGATGTGGCGTCCATCGTCAGCGGTTACTTGATGCAAACGGGCGTCAATATCAATGGCACGCTCTCGTCGCAAGCAGCGATACAGGGGAACTTCCTGGCGGCGGGCGGACAAGCCATCTACACCGGCCGGCCCACTATCACGTATGTGCCGCTGACCGGGGAGAAGTTCCTGCGCGGATTAATGACACCGATTGATCCAAAGAACATTATCTTTATGCTCCAGTCGGGTTACTCGGCGGATTTCGTTCTGGGTCTTACCGTCGAGTCGCTCAACGGCGTGCGCAATCGTTCGGCGGCGGGCGGCGCGGTGCGGGAAACGGACCCGGAGTTCATACGCGCGTTGCAATTGATTCGCGAAGTTCAGGCCGCCGGTGGCATGGGGATGCGCGTGGAGGAGGATAAGGTCAAAGGCCAGACGGGCGTGATTTTCTTCCGGAGTGAGGATGTGCCCGCAGACATCTTGGAAAAGGCGGCGGAAATCCGGCGGCTGCTCAAGATGCCCGCCGAGGGGCGGAAATTCGTCCTCACCTATTCGCTGGGGCGCGGGGCGGAGGGCGAACTGGCGGTGAACAGCCGCTCGATGCTGCAAATCATGGGAACTTTCGCGAGCTACCTGGGCGTGCCCGAGGCGCACCTGAAGGACCACAGCGCAACGCCTTCGTTCGAAGACGCCCCGGCGGAAAACCGACGGAACCAGGTGCGCATTCACAGCGGCAAGGACAAGCCGGCGTCCGCGTTTGCTGCTGTGCATTACCGCGATCACTGGTTCTGGATTGAGGATGGCGACTGGCAGACGAAACGCGCGCTAACGGCCGTGATTTTTTTTCACGCTCGCCGAAACTGGCGAAACCGGGAAACTGCGGTTGATCACGATCCCGGCGCAGTAGCCGCGAGAACCTGGCCAGATGAATTAATCGGCCCAAACCGCAACGATGAACTCGAATTCAACAGGAGCAAACCGAGGGAACAGAGAAACTGATTGCTCTCCATGAACCTTCCCGTCGTAGTCGCGGACGGCAGTCCGCGCAAACCTCTTTCCAGCAACAGTTCAGGGTACCAATTCTTGTCCATTTGTTGGAAAACTTTGCTCCCCATGAACCGAAAGGCGGGTGAGGTGGTGCATGTGTTCAATCTCTTAAAACCACAACCGTGAAAACCCTGCGCGGACAATAATTTGAACTCTGTAAGAACAAAAATCATGAAAACAAAAAAACAGTACATCCCTGTTCCTTGGCACTCGCTGTCCTGCTGCTGAGACTAAGCTCCCATGCCCAGGTTCACCGACAACAACAAGTTCCTCAATGGCAGGCGGTTGGAGCAGGATCCAATTTATGGTGCCGATGCTCACCGCCTATACACCTTACGCCCTGAGCTCTGGCTGGCCTCCAGTGTCGGCTACGGCGGCGGCGGCGGAACCGCCGTGAATGGTGTTTCAAGCGACAACCGTCAGAGCAATCTAGGCTGCGGTATCGGTCTGGGCATCCCAATCAACCGTGCCCTCGGCGTGGAGATCGCCGACATCGGAACTCGCACCCAGGCCCGGACCGGGCTGGCTGCGGACGCTTTCACCTGCGCCTTCTCCATGGCGTGGTGAGGGGAACCCATAGGGTTGAAAAAGCGTCAATGAAACCAAGACTTCAACAATTCGAACAGAAGACCGCGAAGATAGGTGAGATGAAAACCGGATCCGCTTCAGTTTCTTCGCGCGCTTTGCGACCTTCTGTTCAAAACTCCTGGGCCTGGTTTATCCAAAGCACGCGTTCTTTTTTGAGTTTAGAAACACGATCGTTGGAGACGGAGCAAATAGGATGAAAACAACTGCAAAAAATAACTGGCGACAGACGCTCGCCTTCGGGCTGGCCTTGGGCGTCCTCGCTTAGGCGCAGGCAGCGGACAACCTGAAGACGTTTCCACCAGCCGAGAAGGGGATGGTTCGGCATGTGTTGCAATTGCCCAAACAGGATGATGAATCCGCTTTCAAGGTGGAACTGATCGTCGGCAAGACAGTCCAGGTGGACGCCGGGAACAGATATTTTTTTAGCGGCAATATCGAAGTGGAGACGATCGAGGGCTGGGGATTTCCACGCTACAATGTCACAAAGCTGGGGCCGATGGCCGGCACCCGGATGGCGATCGATGCGGATGCGCCGAAAGTGAACCGATTTGTCACGCTGGGCGGCGAACCCTTGCTCATCCGCCATAACAGCCTTTTGCCCATCGTGGTGTATGCGCCAGAAGGTGTGGAAGTGCGATACCGGATGTGGCGTGCGGGGCCCGACGCAAAAATGATCGAAGCAGGTTGATGGCTGAAGCCGCTCAGAAAGAGCATAAACTTTATTTTCGGACCCGGTGCTACATGCTACGATCGGCTTATGCGTTCTGGCGGCGCTTCCGCTGCCAAGACTGAACTGAAAGCGACACTCGATGAGTTCTGCGAAAATCGTCCCACCCGCTGCCCTGATCCTGATCCTGACTCTTGTCAGGACGCGCTTTTCAAAGCGATTAAGAGATTGAGGACGAAGGGGATGATCGATTTTGCGGAACAATCTTCCTGAAGTTTTCCATGCTCCCGGGATGGGTAAACCAAAACGAATTCCCCTCCAACCTGCCGAGCAGGAGATCCTGGATCACCTGCGGGTGGTCCAGCTCAGCGATCCCACCGAGCTCAAGCGGTGCGACAATCTCATCATCGAGCATCATTACCTCCACGACGCCACTCTCGTCGGCGAACATATGCGCTACGCCGTCGGCTATCGCGGCCAGTGGCTGGCGCTGGCATTCCTGGAGTGCGACCGCCCTGCACCTGCGCGACCGCGATCAGTTCATCGGCTGGACCCACGAGCAGTGCCGTCGCCGCCGCGCCCTGATCGCCAACAATGCCAATATCTTGCTGTACACTTACTGCTCAGAGTCACCTTACCACATCGGTGCCCGGACCTTCTTGGAAGAACTTTCCCGCCGCGATGATGTGGCGTTAAGCGAGTTTATTCTCACCGATTGATTCTGTTTCCCGTCATTCATGAAGATGCCGAACTGCTCGTCCTCCACAAACCAGCCGGGTTGGTTTGCCATCCAACTAAAGGCGACGCGTACTCCAGTCTGATTAGCCGGGTACGACTTTACCTTGGCGGCACGGATGAACCTCAGATGGTGCACCGGCTCGATCGCGAGACGAGTGGTGTCATGCTGTTCGGAAAAACACGCGAGGCGTCGCAAGAGTTGCGCCGGTTGTGGGAACTGGGATTTGTTAGCAAACGGTATCAGGCGATCGTCCACGGGCGTGTCGTCGCGACGTCGGGCAGAATCGATCTCCCGTTGGGGCGCGATGACTTGAGCCGGGTAGCGATCAAGGACTGTGTGAGATCAGACGGAGCCTTCGCCCGGACGCGGTACCGAGTTGAACGTCTATTCGAGCGGCCCGAAGGATGGTTCACATTGCTGTGGGTTTGGTTGGACACGGGCAGAAAGCACCAGATTCGCCTCCACCTGGCGGCGGTCGGGCATCCGATCGTCGGAGATAAAATTTACGGAGGCGACGAGGAGCGGTATCTGGCGTTCGTGGAAGGCAGACTTCTACCGGAGCAGAGGCTTGCTTTAATGACTCCGAATCAGGCGTTGCACGCGGGATCGGTTTGGCTGCCGTGGAATGGAGAGGAGCGTCTGTTCGAATCCCCGGCCGAGCCCTGGTTCCTCGATTTTCTGGGGGGCGGGAGGGTCGATTGGCCCGAGCGAACATGAATCGACGTGGCTTGGCGGAACCTTTTCCTCCGAGGAGAGGCTCCTTCCGAACGTATTGACCGAGATTAGCTTACCACGGTCTGAAGGCTGACTTATGCGCCTTGCTTATCAATTGACGTGTGATGGGTTTGACCATTAGATGAAATGACTGATCGGAGATGGCATTCTCCAACTCCGGGAGGGCACCTCATGAATCTGTTGCAACGGGTCTGGCAATCGTCGCTGGGTAAGAAATACCTGATGGCCCTGACAGGGGCGGCCTTATTCCTGTTTGTGGTCGGGCATATGATGGGCAACCTCCAGGTATTTCTCGGCCCGCAGGCGATCAATCGCTACGGACACTTTCTGAAGACAACGCCGGAAATTCTTTGGCCGGCGCGGATTGGTTTGTTGGCGTGTGTTGGGTTGCACATGATTGTGGCGGTCGCGCTGGTGGCTCAGAATCGGGCAGCCCGGCCGGTCGCCTACGCGAAGGTGAGGGCTCATGGCGCCACGGCAGCCTCGCGGACGATGATCTGGAGCGGGCTGATCATTCTGACGTTCGTGATCTATCATCTCCTGCATTACACGCTGACCCTGCCGTCCGTGAACGGGTACGGTCTCGATTTCAGCACCCTGCGGGATGAGGAAGGACGGCATGACATTTTCGCCATGATTGTGATGGGATTTCAAAAATGGCCTGTATCGCTGTTTTACTTCGTCGCGGTCGGGCTCCTTTGCACTCATTTGGGGCATGGAATTGGATCCATGTTTCAATCCCTCGGACTAAAGAACAATGTCTGGGGCCCCCGGATTGCCGGATTTGCCCGGGCCGCCTCCGTGCTCCTATTTCTGGGGTATGCATCGATTCCCGCGGCGGTGTTGGGTGGATTTGGCGGTGGACACCTGGAGGAGATGCGGAGGGTTGCCCAGCAGCGGGATTCGGCGGCTCCTCCAGATCAGAACAGGATGGTGCCGATTGGCGTAACCAACGCGGCTGGAAAAGAAAAATAACATGGCCACGCTAAAATCCAACATCCCTTCGGGTCAGCTCGCTCAGAAATGGACGAAGCACCGGTTCGAGTCCAAGCTCGTCAATCCGGCCAACAAGCGGAAATACAAGGTCATCGTCGTCGGGGCCGGGCTCGCCGGGGCGAGCGCCTCGGCGACCCTTGCAGACCTCGGGTATCAGGTAGATAATTTTGTCTTTCACGATTCTCCTCGCCGGGCGCATTCGATCGCTGCACAGGGGGGAATTAATGCCGCCAAGAATTACCAGAACGACGGCGATTCCGTACATCGGCTGTTTTACGACACGATAAAAGGGGGCGATTTCCGCGCGCGCGAGGCCAACGTGCATCGTTTGGCGGAGGTCTCCGTCCAGATCATCGATCAGTGCGTCGCCCAGGGCGTGCCTTTTGCGCGGGAGTACGGCGGATTACTCGACAACCGGTCCTTCGGTGGGGCGCAGGTCAGCCGGACCTTTTACGCCCGAGGCCAGACGGGCCAGCAGTTGTTGCTCGGAGCCTGCTCAGCGTTGTCGCGACAGGTGGGTCTTGGCGGAGTGAAATCCCATACGCACGCGGAGATGCTGGATCTTGTGGTCGTTGATGGGCACGCGAAGGGCATGATTGTCCGAAACCTTCAGACCGGTGAGATCACCCGTCATGGGGCGGATGCCGTCGTCCTGGCCACGGGCGGCTACGGTAATGTTTTCAATCTTTCCACCTACGCCCGAGGATCCAATGCCACGGCGATTTGGCGGGCGTACCGGCGGGGAGCCTGCCTAGCCAACCCGTGCTATACTCAGATTCATCCGACGTGCATCCCGGTGAGTGGCGACTACCAGTCGAAGCTCACTCTGATGTCTGAGTCCTTGCGCAATGACGGCCGGATTTGGGTTTCCAAAAAACAAGCGGACCGCCGGCTGCCGCACGAGATTCCGGAGGAGGAGCGTGACTACTATCTGGAGCGGATGTACCGAGCCTTCGGAAATCTGGCGCCACGGGATATCGCGTCGCGAGCGGCCAAGCAGGTATGCGACGAGGGCCGAGGGGTCGGGGAGACGGGCCTGGGTGTCTACCTTGATTTTTCGGAATCGATCCGGCGGCTGGGTGAGGATAAGGTTCGCGAGCGGTATGGAAATCTGTTTGCCATTTACCATGAGATCACCGACGAGGATGCCTATAAGACCCCGATGCGAATCTATCCGGCGGTTCATTATACCATGGGTGGATTGTGGGTGGACTACAATTTGATGTCGAATATCCCGGGCCTCTTCGTGCTGGGGGAAGCGAACTTCTCGGACCACGGGGCGAATCGTCTCGGAGCCTCCGCGTTGATGCAAGGATTGGCGGACGGTTATTTTGTGTTGCCAGCGACTCTCTCAAACTATCTGGCCACACAGAAACCGGAGAACCGGGTGACGATCGAGCATGCAGCGTTTCGGGAGGCGGATTCCATCGTCCGGCAATCGCTCCAGCGGATGCTGGAAACGAAGGGCAAGAGAACTCCGGCATCTTTTCACAAAGAACTTGGAAAAATCCTCTGGGACCATTGCGGCATGGCTCGAAATAAAGCCGGACTGGAGAAGGCGATCCAGAAGACGGCCGCGCTCCGGGAGGAATACTCGAAGAATATCAATGTCATGGGGGACGGGGGTGAATGGAACCAAGCGCTGGAACAGGCCGGCCGCGTGGCTGATTTCATCGAACTCGGTGAACTCATGTGCCGGGACGCGCTGCATCGCGAAGAAAGTTGCGGAGGCCACTTTCGGGAGGAATTTCAGTACACGGCCTCGGACCCTGAGACCCAGCAGGGGTTGGTCAATCCGGGTGACGTTCGGCGGGACGACGAGCGCTTTGCCTACGTGGCCGCCTGGGAATATGCCGGGAAAGGAAGAGCTCCCACGCTGAACAAGGAACCCCTCGCGTATGAGGAGGTCCACATGACCACCCGGTCGTATAAATAAATTCCACCGCCCGATTCCAAGAACCTCCCCCTGCATGAAAGTCCGACTGAAAGTATGGCGGCAGAAGAATTCCGGCAGCGCCGGATCCTTCCATATCTACGAGACGCCTGACCTGAACCCAAACATGTCGTTTCTCGAAATGCTCGATGTGATTAATGAGCAGCTAGCCGAACGGGGTCAGGAACCGATTGCGTTCGACCATGATTGCCGCGAGGGAATCTGCGGCACGTGTTCTCTGGTGATCGATGGCAAACCCCATGGACCGCACCCGGGCGTCGCCACCTGCCAGACTTATATGCGTAGCTTTAAGGATGGCGATGAGATCGTCGTCGAACCGTTCCGAGCCAAAGCTTTTCCCCTGATTAAGGATTTGGTGGTCAGCCGCAAGGCATTCGACACCATCCTGCAGGCCGGGGGATTTATCACGGTCCGGGCCGGCAGCCCTCCGGATGCCAACGCGATTCTGGTGGCCAAGGCGGATTCGGACCTGGCGATGGATGCCGCCCAGTGCATCGGGTGCGGTGCGTGTGTGGCCGCTTGCCGGAATGCGAGTGCAATGCTCTTCGTGTCCGCGAAAGTGAGTCATCTGGGCCTGTTGCCCCAGGGACAGCCGGAACGGTATACCCGGGTGCAAAACATGGTTGAAGCGATGGATGCGGCCGGTTTTGGGAACTGTTCGGTGACGGGTGCCTGCGAAGCCGTGTGTCCCAAATCAATCAGCATTGATTTCATCGCCCGGATGAATCGCGACTACGCCGTCGCCTTGCTGAAGGGTGATTCGAAGAAGCCGGCAGGCGGTGGCGCGGGTTGAGAGGTGACGGGTGACACTCCGCCAGGCCACGACCGTTCGAAGCGTGCTCTAGCTGGCGGACCTCGCGCCCGCTGGCTCCGGAGTCGATTCAGGTGCGCGGTTACCCACCAACCGCTCGAAGATGGGAGACGCCATCAACGTCGTCACTACGGCCATGATCACCAGGGTTGCGAAGAGCGCTGGCGAGATGATCCCGCGTTGGAGGCCGATGTTGATAATAATCAATTCCATCAAACCTCGCGCGTTCATGAGAATGCCGACGCCGAGCGCTTCGCGATTCGAAATGCCCGTGGCGCGAGCGGCGAGCCAGCAGGCCACTCCTTTCCCGCCGATCGCCGCGAGCAGAACGAGGCCGGTCATCATCCAAAGATACTCCGAATCGAGCAGGGCGATCTGCGTGTTGAGCCCGGAGTAGGTGAAGAACATGGGCAGGAGCAGCGCGACAGTCAGGGGTTGAATCCGGTCGACCAGCGAGCGGGCCACCAGGCCGCGCGGCATGGCGATTCCCATGACGAATGCGCCAAAGACGGCGTGCAGCCCGATGGTGTCGGTGAACCATGCGCCGAGGGCGAGGAGGATGAGGCAGTACACGAACTCTTGATCGGATAAATGGCCGCGCTTCGCAATGCCGCGAGCCCAGTGAGTCAGGACTGGCCGAATGACAAGCAGAGTGAGGCCAACGTAGGCGATGCCACCGAGAATGTTAATCACTGCGCGGCTGAAATTGTCGTCGAAGCTGGCCAGCACGATGGCGAGAAGGCACCAGGCGGCGGCGTCATCAATCGCACCGGCGCCCAGGGCAACCGTCCCCATGGTGGTGCCCGCAAGTTTCTTGAAGTGGATGATGCGCGCAAGCATTGGAAACGCGGTGATGCACATCGAGGCGCCCAGAAAAACCACCGCCTCCGTCAGCGAGGTTCTAGGTGGAAACAATTTCGTATGATGGAAAAACACCCAACCGAGAGCAGCGCCCAGGACAAACGGGGCCAACATGCCCGCGGCCGAAACCGCGATGGCGCTGCGGAGTCGATCGCGAATGATATCCATGCGGAATTCGAGTCCGACCACAAACATATATGCAGCGAGGCCAAGTTGCGACACGGGGAAGAGAACCTTCATGGACTCCGGCGGGAAAAGCTGAGCGGACCCGTGCGGCCAGAAAAGCCCGAAGAGCGATGGCCCGAGGAGCACTCCGGCGAGCATTTCTGCCACGACTTGAGGCTGGCCCGCACGTCGGGCAACGCAGCCGACCCCCTGGCAGAAGGCAAGGATGACCGCGATCTGAAAAAAGAACTGTACCGCCAGTTGCATGTTGCTCATACTCGGAATCCTATTGGGTAACGGCGTAGTAACGGAAATAATTCATCGCTATCATGGTGATGCCGTGTTGGCATCACCCGTTAACTGATGGACCTGCGACATCTGCGGTATTTTCAGGCGGTGGCCGAGGAATTGAGCTACGCGCGCGCGTCGCGGCGGTTGCATATCGCGCAGCCTGCCTTGAGCCGGGCGGTCAAGGAAGTCGAAGTCTCTCTGGGGGCCATCGTGCTGGAGCGCTCGCGGCATCATGTGCGCCTGACGCCCGCCGGCTCGGTGCTGCTCCGGGAGGCAGCCCTGCTTCTCGAACGGTGGGAGGAGTCCTTGCGCCGTGTTCGTCGCACCGCGGCAGGCGAGGAGGGAGAACTGCGCCTGGGTTACATCGGTCCGCCGACCCAACCTTTCCTCGGCCGCCTTCTCCATGATTATCGGCGGAAGTATCCGCGGGTATCGATCCATTTGGAGGAGCGCACACCGGAACGAGTTTGGGAAATGGTGGCACAACGACGGTTGTCCGCGGCGATCACCCGGCCTGTTCAGACGCACAAGGCATCCGGCTTGAAAACCGTTCTCTTGCACGAAGAACGCCTTGGGGTGGTGCTGCCCGCTGCCCATCCGCTGGCGAACCGACGTTACATCTCTTGGGCGTCCCTTGCCCAGGAGTCCCTCATCGTCCTGGCGCGTCGTGAAGGCATGGGATTGCACGACGCGATGCTCGCGGGCTGTCGGCAGGCCGGCTTTGCTCCGCGGCTCGCGTATACTCCAAGCTTGATCGGCACAGTGCTCCGTTATGTCGAGGCGGGGGCCGGGCTGGGCATTGTGCCGGAATCCGTGGTGACCTCGGCGCTCTCCCTGCGCTACGTGCCGCTCCATCCCGCTCAATGCGTGCCTCTGGTCCTTGTCTGGCAAGAGGATGAAGATCCGCCCGCCGCCCAACGCTTTCGCGAACTGCTGCTCGGATGGAAACAATCCGGGAAACTCTGGCACCCGGATTGATGGGACGAGAGTTGCGCGGACTCCCGTCTGCGACTACGGCGCGACCGGGGCCTTTTCCGTCCGCTGGACAAATACCAGTTTATCGCCCTCAACTCGGATTTCGACCGGGACGGAATCGGCGAGCGTCCCCCGGAGAATTTCTTCCGCCAGCGGGTCTTCCAAATACCGTTCCACGGCACGACGCATCGGACGCGCTCCGTATTGCGGGTCGTAACCCTTCTCAATCAGGAAGTCTCTCGCCTTTTCGTCGAGGATGACCTTGATGTTTTTGCGACGAATGCGCTCGAACACCTTGGCGACTTCCAATTCCAAGATCTGGACCAGTTCGGGCTTGCCTAGCATCCGGAATACAATGATGTCATCCAACCGATTCAGAAACTCCGGCCGGAAGAACTTCTTCGCCTCATCCAGAGTTCGGCTCTTCATCGTCTCGTAATCCCCGGCGTCACTCAGCTTGCCGAAGCCTATGACGTTTTGTTTACGGATGATGTCGCTGCCCACATTGGAGGTGAGGAGGATGATTGTGTTTCGGAAATCCACGACCCGGCCAACCGAGTCCGTTAGCTTCCCTTCCTCCAGGATCTGGAGGAGCATATTCATGACGTCAGGGTGGGCCTTTTCAATTTCGTCGAAAAGGACGACACAGTAGGGTTGGCGGCGGACCTTTTCGGTGAGCTGCCCGCCGTCTTCATAGCCGATGTAGCCGGGAGGCGAGCCGACGAGTCGGCTGACGGTAAACTTCTCCATGTACTCGGACATGTCGATCTGGACCAGGGCGTTCGTGCTGCCGAACATCTGTTCGGCCAGGGTGCGAGCGAGCAGGGTCTTGCCGACGCCCGTCGGGCCGAGGAGCGCGAAGCAGCCGATGGGTCGCTTGGGATCCTTGAGGTCGGCGCGAGCGCGACGCAGGGATTTCGCCAGTGCAACCACGCCTTCCCGCTGCCCGATGACGACCTTCGATAATTCCTCCTCCACGGCGAGGAGCTTCTGCATTTCGGACTGACCCATCCGCTTCAGGGGTATGCCGGTCCACTTGGCCACAACTTGCAGAATGTCGTCCTCCGTCACCACCACCCGGCGTTCGTCCTTCACCTGTTTCCAGTCGGCGAGGATTTTCTCGAGCTGTTCCTTAGAAGACTTTTCCTTATCGCGGAGATGGGCTGCACCTTCGAAATCCTGGTCCTTGATTGCCAGTTCCTTGCGGCTTCGCAGCGATTCAATCTCTGCCTCCAGATCCTTCAGGTTCGGCGGGCGTTGCATCGCTCCAATGCGGGCCTTGGAGCCGGCCTCATCGAGCACGTCGATGGCCTTGTCTGGAAGGAATCGGGCAGTGATGTAACGGTCTGAAAGCTTGACACAGGCTTCCACCGCCTCGGGGGTGAACTCGGCCTTGTGGTGATCCTCGTACTTGCTCTTTAGACCAACAAGGATTGCGATCGCATCGTCGACGGACGGTGGCTCCACCTTCACCGTCTGGAAGCGGCGCTCGAGGGCGGAATCTTTTTCGATGTACTTGCGGTATTCGTTCAGCGTTGTGGCGCCGACGATCTGGAGTTCACCGCGCGACAAGGCCGGCTTGAAAATATTCGAGGCGTCCATGGTACCCTCGGCGGAACCAGCTCCAACGATCGTGTGCAACTCATCGATGAACAGGATGACATTCTTGGCCCGACGAATCTCGTCCATCACCGCCTTGATTCGCTCCTCGAACTGACCGCGATACTTGGTGCCGGCGACCATCAGCGCCAGATCCAGGGTCACAACACGCCGGTTTTGCAATAGTTCTGGCACGTTGCCCTTCGCAATATCCTGGGCGAGCCCCTCGACAATGGCGGTTTTGCCGACGCCTGCCTCCCCCAGAAGGACGGGATTGTTCTTCGTGCGGCGGCAGAGAATCTGAATGACCCGCTCGATTTCGTTTTGTCGGCCAATGACGGGATCCATTTCGCCGCGCTTGGCGATCTCGGTCAGGTCGCGTCCAAACGCCTTCAAAGCGGGCGTCTTGACCTCCTTCTTCGGATCCTTCGGCGCACCCTTGCCGGCCTCGACGGGTTCTGCATCTTTTGTGCCTTCTTCGCTCTCCGACTGCTGGAACTGAGGATCGAGCTCTTTCAAGATTTCCTGCCGGCATTGCTCGATATCGACATCCAGATTCTTGAGCACCTTGGCCGCCACTCCGTCCCCTTCACGAAGCAACCCAAGCAGGATGTGCTCCGTACCCACGTAGGTGTGGTTTAGCGCCTTGGCTTCCTTCGAGGCGAGCGACAGCACTTTCTTCACGCGTGGAGTGTAGGGGATGTTGCCGGAGGCTTTGGCTTCGTTGCCTGAGCGAACTTCTTTCTCCACTTCCTGGCGGACGGTTTCCAGGTCAAGCCCCAACTTCTGGAGCACGTTGACAGCCACACCTTGGCCAAGCTTGATCAGCCCAAGCAACAGGTGCTCGGTGCCGACAAAATTATGGTTAAAGCGGTCTGCCTCCTTGCGGGCCAGCGCAAGCACCTGCTGGGCCCTCGGAGTGAAATTGTTCAGATTTTCTTCGCTCATGGTCTTTGAGTCGCGGGTCGCCCCGGACGGTTGCCTTTAAGGTGATCTCGCCTACCGCATGCGTCAAAAGAACTTCACACACTGTTGCGGCACCGCCAATCCGGTTCACTGAGACCTCCTCGTGCGGGAGTCTTCGACCGGCACGGCATTGAGCCGGCGCCGCTGGTACCAAGCCACGCCCACCAAGTCGAAGATCCCTCGCCCAAATCGGTTCCAGACCCCGTACTTGCTCACGCCGGCGACGCGCGGGCGGTGATTCACTGGAACCTCGCGGGTCTTGGATCCATTTCCAGCCACCAGAATTGGCAGGAAACGATGCAATCCATTGAACGGAAATACGCCGGCCAAACAGGTTCGCCGGAAGGCTCGCAGAGCGCAGCCCGTGTCCGCAAAATCGTAGCCCAGCGCCGCCCGTCGGGCCCAGCGTGCCACGCGTGAAGAAATCCTCCGCAACCACGAGTCTCGGCGGTTCACTCGATGGCCGCAGATGAAATCCACCGCCCCCAGCTGTTTCAGCATCGCGGGCAGATCCGCCGGGTCATTCTGCAAATCGCCGTCCAGCGTGCAGAGCAGGGGAGTTCGGGTGCCCGCGATTCCAGTCCAGACCGCCGCACTTTGCCCTTGGTTCCGCGTATGGCGAAGACCCCGTACCCGAGGATCCGCAGCCTGGGCGCCAAGAATCCGCTCCCAGGTATCATCGGTACTGGCATCATCGATGAAGACGAGTTCCCATAATCCGGAGCCCGCGCCGAACGCGGCAGTCACCTCACGGACCATGGGATTCACGTTGTCCGATTCATTGAACATCGGGACGATGATGGCAATATCGGCGGTTTCAGGGGACACGGCCCGGAACCCTACCCGATTTGGCTCGAGGAGAAACTAAGAATCCAGCCGTCCGTTTTGGGCACGACTTGTCTTGACATCGGCGGCCTTCTCGAACCTCATCTGAAACATTCAGCGGTTTGGGCTTAATGCCTTGTGGCACAACTCAATTGCATCTCATTTTTGCAAAAGAAAAAGAGCCGGGATGCGGAGAGAAATATAAAAATTGAAAGAAAGTCTATGTTCAAAATAAATCGATCGCAGAGTGCATCGAGCAGCCTGTGGCAGGCAAGCCTGACCTCAGTTCTGCTGCTATTGGGCCCGACAACTCAGGCCCAGGACTTCAAAGCGGGCCTCGTAGCCTACTGGAACTTGGACGGAAATCCCAAAGATTCCGTTGGCATTTTTAACGGCACCGAGAACGGGACCGATGCGATCCCGTACGTCGCCGGGAAGCCCGGTTTTGGGAAGGCGATTCAACTCGACGGCGTCGATCAGTGGATCGAGATCACTGGGGGTGAACCCGATGATCTTGCATTTGCAGGCGCCAACATGTCCATCGCCGGATGGTTTAAAGTTGGGACGTTCGACAAATCCTGGCAGGCGCTGGTCGCCAAGGGTGAAGGCCAAAACTGGCGAATGCACCGCCGCGGCGGGGAGCAAGGGCTCGCCTGGGACGGAGGTCCGGCCGACACCCCCGCAGGCAAGGAAATCGGTGAGGGCGACTGGCATCACTTCGTGGGTGTCTCCGATACGACAGCTGCCAATTTTGGCACCGCCCTCTACATTGATGGCGTTCTCGACACAAAACTTGAAGCCACGCCTAACCTGGCCTCCAACGGCCAACGGATGGCGATTGGTGATAATCCCGGAGCGCGGCGCCGCTTTTGGAATGGCCTCATTGATGACATCGCCATCTGGGACCGAGTCCTCACAGAGCCGGAAATCACCAAGCTGTATAACGGCGGGGTAGGGAAGCCCCTGAGTGAATTGTTAGGCGGCACGGTTGTGGATACGGACAAGGACGGAATGCCCGATTCTTATGAGATCGCGAACGGATTCAAACCAAACGATCCGTCGGATGCCGCCAAAGACTTCGACAAAGACGGTGCTACCAACCTGGAGGAGTACAAGGCCGGCACGGATCCAATCGACGTCACCAAGCCTACCGTCGTTTCGGCTTCGGCCACAGGCACATTTACCACAGTGAACGTCACCTTTTCCGAGGAACTGGATCCGGTGACCGCTGCAAATCCAGCTAACTATACGATTACCCCAAGTGTTGCGGTGACCGCTGCAGTCTATAAAAAGAAGGTGGTCACTCTCACCACCGCGGCGCAGACGCCAGGTGCGACCAAGTACACGGTGAAAGTGACCGGTGTGACGGACCTCTCGAAGAATGCGGTCGTTGCAAATAACACTGCGGTGTTCTATTCGTATCTGCTCATCACCGGCGGGGTCGCCCAGTTCAACTACTACGGTGGCATCGGTGGCAATGCTGTCGATGCCCTCACGGGTGATCCTCGCTATCCAGCGACGCCCGACTACACAATCCCTGTATTTAGCTTGAACTTGCGCGACGCATTCCCGGACAACAGCCACGAGGCTTACGGCGGCCAGATTGTTGGTTTGCTCACGCCCAAAGTATCCGGTGATTACGTGTTCTTCCTTACTACCGATGATGGCGGTGCGTTGTATCTGAGCACGGACGAGAAACCGGCTAACAAGAAGCAGATCGCCGCGGAGACCGCATGGTCGGGTGACGGTCAATTCATCACCTCGGGCGGTTCGAGTGATCTGACGTCCAAACGTTCCGATCAGTATGGGGGAACCGAATGGCCGACAGCTGCCAAGATCAGCTTGGTTGCCGGCAAGGCCTACTACATCGAATCCCTGCACAAAGAGGGCGGCGGTGGTGATGTGAACCAAGTCGCTTGGAAATTGGCGAGTCAAGCTAGTGACGACGGATTGGTTCCGATTCCGGGCGGATTCCTTACGGCTCTTTCTGGAGTGCCTGCGGCCCC
>SIBK01000113.1 GCA_009695205.1 Pedosphaera sp.
TCGGGTTGACCAATGATGAGCCGGTGGCGGTCGTCGGTTATGGCCGCAGCTTCGTATCGGTCGTGGAGGTCCATGACATCCCGCCCAACAGCCAATTATGGGTGGTGGACATGTTCCGTCCAGGAGGCGCGCATTCCGAAGTTGTTGGTGAACGTGGGCTCTAAAAGCGCGGAGCGCCCCGGAGTTTGGCCATTCTGGAGACACGAATTGCCTCCAGAATGTCCAATCTCCCCACTCGTTGGCCAAGGTGAAAAATTGGTAAATCGCGTGCAATGCGAACTAGGACCACTCACAACATCGGGATGCACCCCATTCACCACGCTGGCGTTGTGCGGCCTGCTGACCGCGTTTCTTGCGGGTTGTGCGAGCCTACCCAGGAGTCATCGCAGCGTAAACATCACTCAACAGCCGGGCGACCTGTCCGTCCTCGCGGGTTCTAATGCCGAGTTCAAGATCGAAGCGGAGCCCAGCTATGCTAAGTTTCAGTGGTACAAGAACGGTGTGGTGATAGTCGGCAAGACGAACAATATTTTCCTCCTATCAAACGTCTCGACCAACGACGTCGCGTTTTACAGTTGCGGCGTGAGTTTGAGCCCCCCCGTGATGTCCGGCGTTGCTAGGCTGTCTGTTGGGACCACTGTCCCGGTGTCAGGTGTCTACACAGGATCCGGTAGCTCGACCACAAGTCCTTGCGCAGGCTTAACGTACATTGCCGTGCTGAAGATGTCGCAGACCACTTCATCCGGGACAACGGTTTACTCGTGGACCCAGAACAGCTCTAGCCCCGCTGTCTTCACCGACACGACGTACGCAACAACCGCGATTTCAGGTTATACATCTCATGTTTATGCCCTGCAGGCGTCTCCTATAATAAAATACTGCGGACCGAATTCGAGCAACTCGAGCCTCAGTTTCCCAACTCTCAGCACTACTTCTTACCCGTTGAGCATCTATGTGAGCGCTCCAACCAGCCTCCCTTATGGGACAACAATATACGGAACTGTGTCCGGATTGAAGTGCCCGTGATTGGTTGGGTGTTATGCACTCTCAAAATTCAAACCGTATCCGTACCACCAGCGTGCGGTCGTGCGGCAGTTCAACAAAACTGGTCACTGGACTTAAGTGGTAGTCCGCGTTGTTGAGATTGAGGAGGCCGATTTCGACCTCCGCTTGGCGCTGAGCGAATCGATAGCCTGCAAATAGGTTTACCTGCCAAAAGTCGTCACCAAATGGCACAGTAACGTAGTCTGGATCGGGGGTGCTTCGATTCGAGCCGTGCTGATGGTTCCAGAGTCCTTCGGCTCGGGCGAAGAAGCCTCGGCGGTAGTTGAACAATCCGAATAGTCCAACCTGCTGTAGTACCCCCGAGGAATTCTCGTTGAATAATGGAACATCCGCCACAGTCGATTCGAAGTTTGCTTCGGTCGCGACGTACCGGGCACCGAAGCTCCACAGGCGCATCCTGATGTTGTGGGTGCTCCTAACTCGCATTCCTCACGATTTGCCGATTTTTCGCGTTTACCAACAACCTCGGGCTGCGCCCAAGCTCCACGACGTACCGAGTAACTACTGGACATACGCACCGGCCCGGCGTTCGCGGAAATCAAAGACACGACGTAAGATGGCGCGGCTTGGCGTCAACACATCGTTAAGATCATAGGTGCCATCCACGCGCTCTGAATCGCTCCAGAGAATTTCCCCGAGTGCACCCACGTAAGTGCGACTCGGAAAGCGTTGCTCCCACCCGACACTGGCGGACTCGATAACCGCGCCGGGCGTAGGACCCCGTGGGGTCAACCAGAGGATCGATGACGATGCGCACAGCGCCGCGCAGCCTTGCGATCATCACACGGCTGTCGGAGCCGACAAACACCAACTCTTTGCCGTCGGGAGAAAACACGAACCGACTCCTCTCTCCACGATCACTCTGTGTGTCACGGAAGACTTGAATCTCTTTGCCCGTCGTGACGCTCCAGATTCGGATCGACCCGGCGGCATAAGATCCACTTTGGACGGCGAGAAGATCGTTTGAAGTTGAGAACAAGGCTTGGCGGACGCGGCTTCCGTCCCCCGACAAAGTTCGGAGGGTCTGGCCCGTACTTAGATTCCGAATCTGGATGCCACCGTCCGGTTGACCTAGGGCTAAGGCCTGCCCGTCGGGCGAAATCGCAACCCAAGTGTAATTGGTCACGCTGCCCACGGCGTCGATCCGGCCCAGATCCCGTCGATCCGATACCTGCCAGCGGCGCAGAGGGTGATCGGTGTCTCAAACCACCAATTGTGTGCCATCGGGCGAAAACCCAATCGGTAACAGCGACCCGTTGAGTGTCCACCCTTGCGAACGGATCAGGTCGTTCCATAATCGGACCGTTCCATCTTCGCTGGCGGAGGCGATGCTGCGTTCGTCGGGTGAAAACGAAACCGAAGTGATCGGGCGCACATGGCCTTTGAGCGTGGCAACGGGTTGGATCAACTGATTCACTGAGGTCTTTTGCCGCAGCAGGAGTGAAACGTCCCAGAGCTTCAATACATGGCCCACGCCGCCGGAGACCAGCATCTTTCCATCCGGCGAAAAGTCTAGGCCCACCAGAAAGCTGAGATCTGCCTGGACAGTCGCCAATTCTTCCCAGGTTCCAATTCGCCACAGTTTGATGAGTCCATCCCGGTAACCGGCGGCCATCAGCTCGCGCGAAAACACCACCGACAACACACGGTTCACTTCTGGAACCTGGCGCATCAGGTTTGTGATCAGAGTCCGCCCGGCGGACTGGGTTTCGCGGATGTAAAGATTGTTCCAATCGGACATCGCCAGGAACTTTCCATCAACCGAGTAAGCTAGCACGGTGCCTAACATTTCTTTTCCTGGCAGAATCACCGGGTTGAGCCAGGTCGCCGTATCCCAAAAACCCACACCCCCCGGAACTCGGGCTGCCAGGGTTGCGCCATCCGGAGAGAAAGCGACCGCATTATTGATATTCGCAAAAGACTTGGGTTCGGCGACCAAGCCGGGGCCTGCCTCCACCCAATCCCCAGTCCGCCACACCTTCACCCGTCCACCGGCCTTGACTGCCAGAAGTTTTCCATTGGGTGAGAAGGCCACCGATTTCGCGTCGATGTAACTGTCGAACCCTTCGAACGATTTCACCACTCGTTTTGATCGAAAATCCACGATGTTAACCTTTTTGTCGTAACCGCCGACGGCCAGGAGTGTTCCGTCCGGCGAGAAGACGGCGCAATTTGCCCAGTCGTCGTGGGCGGCAATCTTGACGTGTTCATCGGGCTGGCACCGTTGCCAGAGCAGCCGCCACTCGAATCCGCCCAAATTTTTTCCCATGGTTTGGGATGAAGATATTTTTCGACCAACTCTGCGGCACGGGCAACCTGGTGGTCTTGCTGAGCGAGATTGGCGACGTTCATGTCGGAGACATACGCGCCCAGGCGCTGCTGCTGTGCGGTGCTCCAAGCGTAGGCGGCCAGGAGGCCGATGAGAAAGATTACCAACAGAGCCGCAGCTGCGGTGCGAAGCACGCCCATGCGGTAAGCCGCTCGCTCGCGGGCAACGAGTTCCGCTCGCCGCTTCTCCAACGCCTGCTGGCGCTCAGGCAACGCTCGGAGATTCCTAGCCAGTTGCCCTGCACCCGTGAAGCGATCCTGTGGATTGCCGGCGAAGCAATGTTGTAAATCGTCGCGCAGCAATCCGTCGACAATGTCCGCCGCCCAATCGGTCGTGATCGGCTTGGAAAAATCACCCATCACGAACTGGTAAAGCACGACACCCAGTGAATAAATGTCCGAGCGCGTCGAGGCGGGTTTGCCCGCCAGCAGCTCCGGCGCCATGTACATCTGTGAGCCTGTCTGCGATGAGGAAGAACTCGCGACAAGCGTTTCGGTAAAGTCGGCTCGCGTCACCCCCTTTAGCGCTTCTTCCGACACCACCTGCCCGATACCGAAATCGGTGAGCTTGGCAGAGAGTTAAAGATTGAGAGTTGAGAGTCCTCCGATTTCTGTTTTCTGTTTTGCAACCAGTATGTTCCCCGGCTTCACGTCGCGGTGGATCACGCCCGCGTCGTGCGCCGCCTGTAATGCGTCGGCGATTTGCGCGACGATTTCCAGCTTGGTTTCCAATGTCACCGTGCCTGCGCCGCCCTGCTCGTCGCACCACGCCTTCAAGTCCTGCCCCTCCACGTGATCCATCACCACGTAGTACGGCGGTTCCTCGAAATTCACTTCCAGCAGGCGCACGATGTTCGGGTGATCGCCCACTCGTTCCTTGAGGACACGGAAGAGCGTCATTTCGCGCTTGAGCGAACGCACGCGGTCCGCGCGAAAACAGAATTTAAACACGCGCCGCTCTTTGAGCACTTGGTGCCGACCCAGCCACACTTCGCCGAAGCCGCCTTCGCCGAGTTTTTTTTCCAGCACCCATTGCGTGTTAGGCACGAGTTGATCGAGTGCCGGCCGCCAGCCGAGCACCGGTTGCTCGTCCGCGGAGACTTTGCGCTGTGCCTTCTCCGCATCCGCCGGCGCCTTCAATTCCGCCAGAGCTGCCTCACCCACTTCGCAAATCTCCAACGGCTCCTCCAATCCGCGAATCACGTACGGTCCATGATTCAACCACTTTAACTCGGACAACCCTTGCAACTCCTCGCCTTTGAGCACTTGCCGCGCGTTGTCGAACGCCGAACGCGTCAGCAAAATTTGATCTGCCCCCGCCAACGACATCACACGCGCGGCTATGTCCACTTGCGTGCCGTAAAGATCTTTGGGTTTCGGCGTCCCCTCGCGTTCTTCAATCACCACCTCACCGATCTGAATCCCAATACGGTCCTGAATCGCCGCGGTGCCAGGCGTGGGGAGGCTCAAGCTTTCGACCCAAGCAGAAGGAGCCTCCTCAGATCGCCGACTACGTTGCGAGAGTGCCAACGCACGCAGCTTCGCCTGCAACAAGAGCGCGAACCGGACCGCGTCGGACGGTTTGACAAACACCAGAAAAAATGAATCGCCGGCAGGTGCTGATCTCCTGCGCTTCCCTAAACTCACCGAAAATTTCCCGAACGAGCGCGTGGTGAAGCTGAATGAGCGCGACGCCTTCGCGATCACCCAGCCTCTGCTTCAGCCGCGTCGAGCCAACGATGTCCGTGAATACTAGCGTCACCAGCCCGGTACGGTGCTTACGGCGGAATTCCTCCACCCTCGCCCGATGCGGTAATGCAATCTGGAGATCCATGTTCTCGTTACGCTACCAGAGTGCGACCCGGCGAACAGTAGTAAAGGTTCGCACAACCTTCAAATGTTGTGAATGGCTTCTGCCCTCCCGAGAGACGAAGCCGTGGGTCAGACCCTCGGTCGCTACAAACTGCTGGAGAAAGTTGGGGAAAACGGCTGCGGGGTCGTCTATGTCGCCGAACAAACCAAACCAGTTCGGCGCCGCGACATCTATAGCCTGAGTGTGTTGCTATACGAGTTGCCAACCGGCGACACACCGGTCGATGCCAAGGAACTGATGGCCTCGGGCATCGACTCGATGCAAAAGACAATCCGGGAGAGGGAATTAGCTGCTTTATGCGGCCGGCATCGCGGTGTCAGTCGCTCTGGTGGCGGGTGGGGTGGGCACGTCCGTGGGACTCTTTCGCGCCGAGCGAAAGAAGGCTAACGCCGTCATGTAGGCCCAACTCACGACAACAGGCAGCGTTAAGGCACAGGAAGCCAGCAAACTTGCCAATACACAGGAAGGCGGCCAACCCTAGGTTCCAGCATCCCTGAGTTGCCGGCGAACCACTTTCGATTTAATTTCGTCAACCAATATGTTGCTTCGCTGAAAAAAGGCCAGACCTCTTTGCATGGCCTGGGCTGGGCGGGCGCATTCCAAAGTTGTTGGCACACGTGCATTCTTAAGGCGCGGAGCGCCGCCGGAAAGTAGCCCACGGCGCCAGTCGTGGGTCTCGACACGCACGCTCTCAAGCCCCGGAGTGGCGACGGAGATTTGCGCAACGGGTTGCCGTCCTCGTTCTCTGTCGCCCCTGGTGGGGCTTGGACCTATCGTGCATACGGTCCCATGGCTCCCGCCATGGGCTACTCTCTGCCGCTGCTCCTCAGCTGTGCTCCGAGCATCACCTACGTGTTGGCAAAGTTGAAAAATCGGCAAATCGCGGGCAGTGCGAGTTGCGCGCGCCAACAACATCGGGATGCGCCCGGGATGGGCTCTCGGGAATGGCGGCCTTGCTGAAAACAATCCCTTTGACGGCGCAAGCCATCACCAATTCTCCGCACGGCGAACTGGTGAGTCGCCAGGGAACGATCGATTTCTAAAATCGACAGCCGATTGGAAAAGCCAATTGAAACGTGTCGCGCTCGGATACCTCGGCAGCGCGCTGCTCGTGGTTGGCTTGGGCGTACTGCTCGTCAGCTTCCCGTTCACTCGGACGCTGGAGGATTGGAGCTTTGACCTGCCGTTTCTCTGGAGAGGGGACATTGCGCAGCCCGATGTCGTCATGATCCAAATGGACGCCGCCTCGGCCGCAAGCCTCGGTCAACCCCGCGAAGGCGCCTGGAGCCGCGCCATCCATACGCGACTCCTGGAACGTCTCACCGAACAAGGGGCAAAACTGGTGTTCTTCGACCTTCTCTTCATCCAACGCGGGCCGGATGATCAGGTGAATCTCGACTTTGCCGAAGCCATGAAGCGCCACGGCAACGTGGTGCTCATCGGCCAAGCCCTTACTGGAATTAACAACAACACCACGAACCTGACGGCCGTCACACATCAGATGCGTGAGCCATTGGACCTCTTTCGTCAGGCGGCCCCGGGCTGGGGACTCAACCGTGTGCAGTTGGATCCCGGTGCCTGCAGTAAGTTCGTCCGCCGGTTTCCCCTCGACGCGCTGGATCATGAGGATGTCCCCTCGACGACCACACGGCTGATCCGTCACTCCACCAACGGACTGCCTCTCGACCCCTCTCAGCCTCGATGTATCAACTACTACGGTCCCCCGGGGCACTGGGCGTCGATGACCTACGATCACGCCCTCACCTCCGACGTCAATCGAGTGAAAGGTAAGTACGTCTTTGTAGGCGCCAAACCCACGGCAGGGTTTTACGAATCGGACCAGTTCAGCACCCCGTATGATCGCGTGGGCAGGGAGCCGATGCCAGGCGTGGAAATCCTCGCGACGTGCGCGCTCAATCTGGCGGACGGCGACTGGCTGGAGCGATTCGCGCTTCCAAAGCAGGCGGCGCTGGCGGCCGCCTTCGGCCTGTTCGTGAGCCTCGGTACCATGCGACTTCGGCCATGGCCAGCCGCGTGGCTGGCGTTGGGCGCTTCGACGGGAGTGGTCTTGTTCTCGTTCCCCCTGCAATGGAATCAACATCTGTGGTGGGCGTGGCTGGTGCCGATGGTTGTCCAATCACCCATCGCCCTCGTCTGGTCCATCGGATATAAGTACGTCGTGGTCGAACGGCACGGCCGATTGCTGCGACAGACCTTCGCGGCGTACCTTTCGCCCTTAATGGCCGAACGGATCGCCAACAGTAACATCAACCTGGAACTCGGTGGCGAGGAGGTCGAAGCCACAGTCATGTTCACAGATCTTGAAGGCTTCACAACAATGTCCGAATCTCTCGCTCCGCGGGAAGTCTCCCGGATTCTTACGGCGTATTTCAACCGAACGACCCAGGCGATACTCGAACAGGACGGCACTATCATTAAATATATTGGCGATGCTGTCATGGCCGTCTGGGGCGCGCCAATCGCCGAGCCCCGGCTGGCGGACCGCGCCGTGCTCGCCACCTGGGGCATGATCGAGGCCGGACGCGATGAAATCACCGGACGCCGCCTCCGCACCCGGATCGGCATCTGCTCAGGCCTCGTGCTGGCTGGCAATCTCGGTTCCGATTTTCGCTTCGATTACACGCTGATCGGCGACACCACCAATTTTGCCTCCCGGCTCGAGGGCCTGAACAAATACCTCGGCACCCACATCCTTATTTCCGAAAGTACATGCCGGCAGCTCGGGGCCGCCATGAAGACCCGCTGTCTGGGCAACTTCCTGGTCGTCGGCAAACAGCAATCGGTGACCATACACGAAGTTCTCGGCCCATCCGACCGGTTTGATCCAGAGCCAGCATGGCTCGAATCCTTCCGGCAGGGCCTCACCGCTTGCTGCGCGAGTGATCACCCAACCGCGGAGTCGTTGTTTCGATCCACCGTCGAATCGCGCAGCCAAGCTGACGGACCTTCCTCCTTTTACCTCGATGAGATTACGTTGCGCCGCACAGCAATCCTCAGCGAGGAGGAAAGCCGGGGAGCCGTGAAGATCCATTCGAAGTGATCGCCGCCTGCTCTTTTAGATCATTCAAAACCCTTCAGCCAGAAGTGGGCGATCACCGATATAACCGCACAGCCTCCATTCGCTGTCGAAAGTTCCTCAGTGCGGGCTCCCAACTCCGGCGGATCGTCTCCAGATCGTCTCCCCGTCGGATCGCATCCAGAGTTGGCGCATCCCCCAGCAATTTCTGCATCAAATCAACTTTGAATTCTTTAGGATATAGCCGATGCAGCGCTTTCCCCAGCGCAATCCCGACTTCGCACGGATGCAGAGCCTCTCGGTCGAGCAAAACTACCCGCACACCGCCGCACTCCTTTCCAGCAAACATGCTTGCCGTAGGCGTGAAGCGCACCGGCTCAAATCGAATTCCTGATACCGTTTCCTTCGATAGCAACGCCGCAAGCTGGTTCTCATTTACATACGGCGCTCCCACCAGCTCGAAGGGTGTTGCCGTCCCCCGCCCCACCGAAACCGCGCAATACTCAATCAAGCCTGCCCCGGCATAGACCGTTGCTGCGGTCAGACTTCGCATATTGGGCGACGGATTCACCCAAGGGAGCCCCGTGCCATCAAACCACGTCCCCCGCGTCCAGCCTTCAACCGGTACCACCGTTAGATTCACTCCGAGGTGACGCTCTTGGTTAAACAACTGCGCCAACTCTCCCACCGTCATCCCGTGCAGCACCGGGATTTCATGCCATGCAACAAAACTTCGCTCCGCCGAAAAAACGGGCCCATCTGTCTTGTCTCCGCCAATAGGATTCACTCGGTCGAGGACATAGAACGCCAGCGAACTCCGCCCCGCAGCCTCCAAACAATGACCCAGTGTGGACGTGTAAGTATAGAATCGGCATCCAATATCCTGAATATCGAACACCAACGCGTCCAGACCGATTAACTGCTCCGGCTGCGGTGCATAGTGATCTCCATACAAGCTGTACACAGGCAATCCAGTGGCCGCATCCACGGTGTTGCCGATCTTTTCATCCGCCAGTCCGCGAATGCCATGCTCCGGGCTGAACAATGCGCGCAATTCCACTCCAGACGCCGATTTCAAGAGATCAATTGTCATCCGACCCGCTCGGTCCCGACCCGTATGGTTGGTAATCAATCCCACCCGGCGTCCCCGCAATAGACGAAAGGAATCCCGCTCCAAAACGTCGATGCCATTGAGAGCTCCCCCCGGCGCACCTGCGTTTCCTATCAACGTCTCCCTCGGGAGGCTGCCCGCCACATGCTCCCAATCGAAGCCCACCACCGCCTCTGCCGCCAAGGTGCCCAATTCCCGGCGAAGCGCCAGGATGTTCCCGTCTTCGCTCGGATGATTCCGATTCGACATGAAAATGACAAAGGTCTTCGAAAAGGGATCTATCCAAAGGGAAGTTCCCGTCCACCCCGTGTGCCCATACGAACCCACCGGAAAAAGTCGACCGCGCGGCCCGGAATAAGGAGTATCAACGTCCCAACCAAGCCCCCGTCGCGGAATTCCCTGCCCTGTTTGTACAGAAACCATCTTGCGGATCGTTTCGGGTTTGAAAACACGGACCCGATCGAGCACGCCCTCTTGCAAAAACATTCTCGCAAACCGCGCGGTATCCGCCGCCGTCGTGAAGAGTCCCGCGTGGCCCGCCACCCCACCCATCCGGCGCGATGTCGGATCATGCACCACACCTCGAAGAACGGCGCCGCTAGAAAGCCGTTCCGTGGGTGCAATCCGCCCCAATGAAATCATGGGCTTGCGCTCGGTTAGCGGAAGGAACCCGGTATCCGCCATTCGCAACGGCCAGTAAAGTTGACGCGAACAATATTCGGCCAACGATACCCCGCTCGCCCGATGTACAATTTCACCCAGCAAAATGTAATTGATGTCGCTATAGACAAACTTGGATCCCGGCGGACTCTGCAAGGGTTCCCGACACGCCAGTGCAATCGCCGCCTCCGTTCCGGTCCAATCTCCCGCCTGCGGCAGTCCCGGGCGGAGCCCAGAGGTGTGAGTGAGTAAATGCTGGATCGTTACCGCTTCCCGGGCATCTCCCTTAAACCCAGGAAGATATTTCACCACCGGAGCATCGAGTTCCAGCCTGCCTTGCTCCCATAACTTAAGAACGGCCGGTGCCGTGGCGAGCACCTTCGTGAGCGACGCTGCATCAAAGACGGTGTCGTCCGTCGTCAACTCGCGCCGCGGAACCACCGCGCGGTCCCCAAACGCCCGAACGTATCTCTGCCCATTCCGTTCCAGCCAGAGCACCCCTCCTGGACACCGGTGTTCCGCCACCGCACGCACCACCGCACGATTCATCGCCTCCAACCGGTCCGGGACGAACATCGAAGCCGTGCCATCGGAAGCAATATCCGCCCGCATCCCCAGACCGATTCCAAGGCAGGATACTGCCAACCAGCCCACGAATCGGCGAGGCAACCCTCGCATCGAACAAAGCAAGCGACGGGTCCAAGTGTCAGTCCAAGTGTCAGTTCTCACTTTTTAAATCCAGCCGTGGCTTTCATTCGTTTAGCCCTGAGCAGGTTGGACACATTCGTCCAACTGCCCATCGCCAGACGGTCCGCGATCCATTTCAATGTCATCGTCGTTTCACGCCTCAATCGCGCCGCAATCGCCACTTTCCGTTTGTCCCCTTTTGTTACTTTCGGCAACTCAGATTCCTTCCATTTCATCCGTTGCATCTCTTCCTTCACCAACCGCTGCGCTTTGAAGGTTTCCGTCTCCCGCCGTTCTGCGCCGTAGTGGGTCGCTCCGATCCGTTCCGTGGCAGCCGCCAACAATTCCTCGCGGAATTCCTCACTTCCCAAGCACCAACCCCGCTCCACCGCCTTGAATTCTGCGCGCAGTCTCTCCGTCCTCCGCTCCTCCATCCCTCTCGCAAACTCTCGCCTTCCGGCCACGCTGTCTGTGGGAATGCGCTTCTCTCCCAGCAGGCGGTCCACCCGCAGCCAAGGCGGGCGTTGGCTACCGGGTTTCAGGTAATCCCCATAACTGCTCCAGCGGAAGGACTCGATGAGATTTTCTGCTTTCAGCAGCCTGGCTCGCACCGGGTTCAAGTGAACATAATCACAAACCGTGCGTAAATACCCATTTCCACTGCCGTCGACCATCAACGCCTTGTAGCGTCCGGCGAACAAATGCCCGCATTCTTTGTGGCGAATGTTAAATCGCTTGGTATAGACACCGAGCATCCATTTCATGCCGACCACCAAGTTGGGCAGCGGCGTCTCGACGACGAAATGGAAATGGTTGGACATCAGGCAATAGACGTGGATCTGCCAATCGGTCTTGCCGCAGACTTCTGCGAGGGTGGCGAGAAACAGTTCCCGGTCCACGTCGCTACGGAATATGGCTTTGCGACGATCTCCTCGACTCAAGACGTGGTAGATGGCTCCTGGATACTGGATACGCAGATGGCGAGGCATTACCCGACGATGACCTCACGCCCGTGAACTGTCAATAGTGAGAACTGACACTTGATTGACACTTGATTGCTTGATTGACACTTGATTTCGTGCTTCTACGAAATTAGAAAGGCTCCGGGAATTCCGCTGTCAAGGGTGGCGAGGAGGGCATTGTGAGCTTGGGCAACGGAGAGGAGGTGGACGTCCGTAGTACGGGAGGCAGAGCGGCACCAAGGAGGCCAAACGATTGCCTCCTGATCGTCGGGGAGGAATCGGTGCCGTGGGACAAGGAGGCGGAGCATGCCGCCGAGCGTCTCGCCCGCGATCTCCGGAGTCACTTCATTGTTACTTCGTTGCACTGAGAACCGAACAAAACCAAGCTGAGGGATCGCCGACGTGAGAATCCAGTCCGAGCGCCGCCTCATGGTGGCACCGATCCACCGGGCTGCCCGATCGTGGTCGACGTGATCGCTCCATCCCCAAGCAACGAGGACGTTGACGTCTAGCAGGTAGTTCACGGGAACTCGGAAAGCACCTCACGGACACTTTCGGTAGTGAGGGGCGGCAAGTGCGGTGCCGGGCCGAAGATCTCCGCACCCGTGTGTTGACACTGCCGGCGGCGGATCGGAGTTGGCGGCTCCCCTCCGAGCAGTTGGCGACGCAAGAATTCGGAAAGCGTGATTCGTTTCAACCGCGCTTTTTCCCGAAGCCGACGAGCGTCCGCGTCGGGGAGTTTAAACGTGAGCGTAATCACGGTATTACCGTAATACCATGTCGACGGCATGTCAATTGCTGAACTCGGAAAGCTTCTCGACTCCCAGCCTGCCCCTCCACTCTGGTGCGGAAGCAGGGCAGGCCTGTCATAAATCACTCATCATGAATGGGGAGATTCCTCCTTCGCTCAAACCGGCAGCGACACCGCTGAATTCTGGCGCAGAACCGCATCAAACCATCTCGCGACTCTCGTCTCCCAATGCCAAAATCGCGCTGTTCGCTTCCCTCTTTCGTGGGCGCGAAGATGTCTATCCGCGGCGGTTCGTGAGCCGGAAGACCGGACGCGCCGGGTATGCTCCCGCGTGCGCCAACGAATGGGTTCGTAGCATTTGTGAAAAACCGAGAATCAAATGCGTGGATTATCCCAATCGCCGATTTTTGCCCGTCACGGCTGAAGTGATCTGCTCGCATCTGTCCGGCCACGATAACCGCGGACAGGAATTTGTGATGGGAATTTATCCCATGCTGCTCGACGAGATATGCCATTTTCTAGCAGCCGATTTCGACCAGGATAGTTGGGCCGAAGACGCTACCGCATTTGTTGAAACTTGTTTCCGTCTCGAAATTCCTGTCGCGCTGGAACGGTCGAGATCGGGCAATGGAGGCCATGTCTGGTTGTTTTTCAAGGAAGCGATTCCGGCCGTTCTCGCCAGAAAACTCGGCGCACATCTGCTCACTGAGACCTTGGATCGGCGGCCGAATCTGGGACTGAGATCTTATGACCGCCTGTTTCCACACCAAGACACGTTGCCGAAGGGTGGGTTTGGAAATCTGATTGCCCTACCCCTTCAGCGGGCCCCGCGGGATAGCGGGAATAGCGTGTTTATCGATCCGCAACTCCGCCCGATTGAAGATCAGTGGGCATTCCTTGCGTCGGTGAAGCGACTCCGACCGTTTGAAATTGGGGCCCGCGTCCGAGGGGCGGAGGCGCGGGGACGAATCGTGGGAGTGCGAACGGTCGCTCCCGAGGAGGAGAACTCCGTTCCCTGGCAGAACCCACCGTCACGCCGAATCCACGAACCAACCATCGATGGCCCGCTTCCAGATAAGCTGACCTTGGTTTTTTTGATCAGATCTATGTGCCGAAGGCGGGGGCTACCTCCCGCGTTACAAAACAGATTCGTACGACTAGCGGCATTTCAAAATCCTGAGTTCTACCGCGCGCAGTCAATGCGGCTGCCCACCTACGACACGCCACGGATCATCGGTTGTGCGGAGAATTTTCCCTTATACATTGGATTAACTCGGGGTTGCCTGGATGAATTGCAGGAGACACTCGCAAAATTGCGCATCGGGACCGAGATCCTAGACGAGCGGTGTGAAGGTGTGGCGTTGGACGCCCGATTTCGCGGCCAACTGCGGCCTGAACAACAGATGGCAGCAGAGGCTATGATGCGTTACGATATAGGAACACTTTCCGCAACGACGGCTTTCGGAAAGACGGTTGTCGCCGCATGGCTCATCGCCCAACGCACAGTCAATACACTCATCCTCGTCCATCGAGAACAGTTGATGGAACAATGGATTGAACGACTGGAATCGTTTCTGGAGCTCCCGCCGAAGATTATCGGACGACTCGGCGGTGGCCGACAAAAACTGGGCGGCAAACTCGACGTGGCTCTCGTGCAAAGTCTAGTTCGTAAAGGAATCGTGGATGACCGCGTCGCCGGATACGGCCATCTCGTCATCGATGAATGTCATCACATGTCCGCCAGCAGTTTCTAATCGGTGGCTCGCCGTGCCCGACCACGATATGTAACCGGCCTTTCAGCCACGTTGGTTAAAAAAGACGGACACCACCCCATCATCTTCACGCAATGCGGCCCGATACGCCATCGGGTCAATGCCAAAGGCGGCGTCCAGGCCCTTTACGCACCATATGATTGTGCGGCCCACAGGATTCCAAACGGCACGGCCGCCAGACGCGGATCAGCGAATTGAATATCAGGAGCTGTGCCAGGAGCTCATGGAGAATAGGGCAAGGAATCGAATCCTTTGTGACGATGTGGTCCGAGCCGTTGAAGAAGGACGATGCCCCTTGGTACTGACCGAACGGACGGAACATCTGGAGAATTTGGCGGAACAACTTCGCAGCCGAGCGATGCGAGTAATTACCCTCCAAGGCGGCATGGGCAAAAAAGAGCTTCGGGACGCGATGGCCGCACTTCGAGAGGCGAGTGGCACGGGCAAACGGGTGATCGAATTAGACGGGGATCAGCATCTAGGCAACACCGGGGCGTATCGGACCGACCGTCGTAAGGATGCACTGCTACAGGAGCACGGTTACTACGTGCTCCGGTTTCTCGCGCGGAATCTGGCGACCCGGCTCGATCACGTGCTGGACGTGATTCTGCGTGCTTTGGCTCATCGAGAAAGATTCGCCCTCACTCGGATCCTTGATAGGTGTTCGAACTCCCACCCGACGCTCATCAGCCATGAGAACGGAGCTGGATTCCTCAGTAGTGATTCTCTTACAGCGACATGAACCGGGCTGGGAAAAGTGGCGTGACACCCTGACTCGGGCCGCCAGCGAGGGATCACTTCTGATCAGTCCCGTCGTTTTTGATGAGTGTTCTGAGGGGTTCCCTGCCACCGAGGTTGCGGTACGAGAATTTGAGTCGATCCAAGTCCACCTCGACGCTATTTCGCCGAAGTCCGCCTATCTCGCAGGCCAGACCTTCCTTCGTTATCGGCGCGAAGGCGGGCCACGTCAGTTACCCATGCGGACATCACTGCCCCCCGTGTCGGTCAGTTCTTTCGTTAAGCCACAAACATGAGCAAATCACTTCGTCAATCGTGAATGCGTATGGCCGTTCTTCTCGGTATCGGGTACGCCCTCGTTGGCATCTTGTTCGCGGTCCTGAGCAGCCACGTGAAGGCGTGGCACCTCGCGGCGTGGGTCGTGTGCGCCATTGGATACGCGGCGCACATCACGTACGAGCGCATTCGGCTGCAGAACTCGCCTCGGTCGGCCTCCCTCCACGTCGCCTTCGCAGAAAGGAATAATTGTCGCTGAGCTTGGGGCATTCTGCGTCTTGGGAGCCCGTCCCGCGCGGATTCCGCAAGCGGGTTTAGCGCAGCAAGCTCTGCAAAGACTCTTGCCGTTTCTTGCAACCTTTTGTTGCATATGCAACAAAAGGTTGCCGTTGCTATGGACCGCAACCGGAGAGGGTTCAGGCCTGCGCACCGAAGCTGTGGCGGTGCAGTGGGGGCTGGCGGCCAGTCCATTCCAGAACGCAGAACAAGCCGCTCCTGTCTAGGCTTGGAGCCGCCGCCGCTTCGCTTCAGGCTTGAGTTTGGAGGGCCGTTCAGACTTGAATCGAAAGCATGAAAACGTCGGACCAGACACCACTCCGCACCGGCGCGGCTCTGGCCAGGTCGCCCGTCGGTGCCGATGTGGTCATCCTGGGAGTTCGCGCGCCGGTCGCTGAACTTGGACGTTCGGTCTTTCCTCGACTATGGAGCAAATACGATGGTCTGGATTTCCGATCGCGCTTGGCCTGATAAGTCTTGGAGACTAAGGACGGCATGACCCGTTCCGCAAACCCCTGTCGCCCCGCTGGGGCTTGCGTGCGGCGCACCTGGGAACCCACGGCTCCCGCCCTGAGCCTTATACACATCTTTTTGGATTTTGTGCGGAACACAGTCGCGCCGCCCTGGTAGTTGTCTTTGGTCATGACGGCAATCAAGCCCGAGGCGGTAGTCCCGGAGGTCCTGCTAGGAAGGTCCTTCGGGGAAGCCG
>SIBK01000114.1 GCA_009695205.1 Pedosphaera sp.
GCTTGAACTTCTTGATCTTTTTCTTCACCCGGAAATTCCAGGAGACATCGGTGACCAGGTCCCTGTGGTGCGGAAACGCCTTCATCGGCTCGACGGTCACGGGCTGGTCGAGAGGGAGGTCGCTCAGGCGCGTCATGCACATGAGGCGCGGCATTCCATTGATCTCCGCCGAACACGAACCGCACTTGCCCGCCTTGCAATTCCAGCGGCACGCGAGGTCGTTCGCCTGCTGCGCCTGAATCTGGTGCACAGCGTCGAGCACGACCATGCCCTCCGAGATTTCCGCGGTGTAGTTCACGAACTTTCCGGCACCCGCGTCGCCCCGCCAGATTCTGAATTCCGCCGTTTTCATTTCATCTCCTCGATGACCTGTTTCAACTCCGACGGCATGTCTGGAATCGACTTGCGGTCGACGCGCATCGTCCCATCCGCCGCCTTTCGCACCGTGATGTTCAGTTTACCCAGGGCGTCGTCCTTGTTCTGGAAGTCCTCCCGGAAATGCGCGCCCCGGCTTTCCTTTCGCTCGATCGCCGCCCGTGTGATGCCCTCGGAAACCGTCAACAAATTGTGCAAGTCGATTGCCGTGTGCCAGCCAGGGTTGTATTCGCGGTGGCCATAGACCTTCACCTGCGCAGCGCGCTTCCAAAGCTTGGCGAGACCGTCGAGTGCGCACACCATTTCGTCCTCCTGGCGCACGATGCCGACGAGGTTCTGCATCAACTCCTGCAATTCCTGCTGCACCTGATACGGCCCGTCCGCCGAGCCACTCGCGCGTTCGAATGGCTCGAGCGCGCTGCGTTCCGCCGCTTCAACCTGCGCCATGTTTACCGCACTCGATTTGCTTTCCTTCGCATACTTCGCCGCATACTCACCCGCCCGCTTGCCAAAGACCAGCAGATCGGAGAGTGAGTTGCCGCCAAGGCGGTTCGCACCATTGATGCCGCTCGCGCACTCGCCCGCGGCGAAGAGCCCGGAAACCCCGCTCATCTGCGTGTCGGCGTTGACGTGAATGCCGCCCATCATGTAATGCGTCGTTGGCCCGACCTCCATCGCCTCGCGCGTGATGTCCACGCCGGCGAGTTGTTTGAACTGGTGATACATGCTCGGCAGCTTTTTCTTGATGTGTTCCTCGCCATTCGGCACGCGCGACTTGATCCACGCGATGTCGAGAAAGACGCCGCCGTGCGGGCTGCCGCGGCCCTCCTTGATCTCGCGCACGATGCACCGCGCCACATGGTCGCGCGTGAGCAACTCCGGCGGACGCCGCGCCTGCTTGTCGCCCTGGCAATAGCGCCAGCCTTCTTCCTCGTTGTCGGCAGTCTGCGATTTATAGTTGTCGGGAATCGATCCGAACATGAAGCGCTTGCCTTCCTTGTTCGTCAGGATGCCGCCTTCGCCACGCACACCCTCGGTCACAAGAATCCCGCAGACGCTCGGCGGCCACACCATTCCGGTTGGATGAAACTGCACGAACTCCATGTCAATCAGCTCGGCTCCCGCGTCGTAGGCGAGCGCGAGCCCGTCGCCGGTGCATTCCCAACTGTTGCTCGTGATCTTGTAAGCGCGGCCAATGCCGCCCGTGGCCATCACCACAGCCTTCGCACGAAAAATTTTGAACCGTCCGCGTTCACGGTCGTACGCAAAGACGCCCACCACCCTCTCGCCGTCTTTCAAGAGCGTCAAGACGGTGTGCTCCATGTGGACGTCAATGCCCTGATGAATGCCGTGGTCTTGCAAGGTGCGGATCATCTCCAACCCCGTACGGTCGCCGACGTGCGCGAGGCGCGGATAGCGATGCCCCCCAAAGTTGCGCTGGAGAATCCTGCCATCCGGCGTGCGGTCAAAGCACGCGCCCCACGCCTCCAGTTCGCGAACTCGATCGGGCGCTTCCTTCGCGTGCAACTCGGCCATGCGCCAGTTGTTGACGTATTGGCCGCCGCGCATGGTGTCGGCGAAATGGACTCGCCAGCTATCTCGATCGTCCACGTTCGCCAGCGCAGCGGCGATGCCACCCTCAGCCATGACGGTGTGGGCTTTTCCAAGAAGCGACTTGCAGATCATTCCTACCGACACGCCTGCCGCCGACGCCTCGATGGCCGCGCGCAGACCCGCCCCGCCGGCGCCAATAACGAGTACGTCATGTTCCAGGGTCTGGTAGTCGGGCATAATATCGTATCTAACGTCCGCTCATCTTGAACCTGATCTTGATCGAAGCCGGGCGGTAGTGGGGGTATAAGTAAGTTGGCGACCCATAAAATTGGTCACAGCAGCCGAAAGTCATGCCAGACACCCATCGAACAGAAGCGCACATAGAGGTCGGAGAATCCGACCCAACACAGGCTCATCCACGCCCAGACCATGTGTCGGCTGTTCAGGCAGCTAACACACCGATACGTAGCCTGGCACGACGACACCTTCGACACCTGATCCATGAACCCGCCCACGAGATGCCGCAGCGAGTGGCAGCCACACGTGTAGCCGCCGAGCAGCACGACATTCACCGCGAGCACCAGCGTGCCGACACCGATGCCGAAGCTCGTCTTGCCCGCCGCGTCCGTGAACCACATCGCCTTCCAAACGTCGTGCGCAAGCAAGAGGATGAACACCAGCGCCAGGTAGAGGAAATAGCGGTGGATGTTCTGTAGGATGAGCGGAAAGGAGTTTTCGCCGAGGTAAGACTTGCGCGGCTCGCCAACGGTGCACGACGGCGGGTCTGCCCAGAAGGCCTTGTAGTACGCCCCGCGATAGTAATAGCACGTGAAGCGAAACCCGCCAGGCGCCCACAGGACCAGCAGCGCCGGTGAGAACGGAAGCCAGCCCGGCCACCACGCCGGTTTCGGTCCGAACCATGCGTGCGTCGAATCACCGAACAACTCGGGCGAATAGAACGGCGAAAGGTATGGCTCGTGGTGATAGTACGCCCCCTGGAACGCCGCCCACGTGGAATAGACGATGAACACCGACAACCCAAGGAACACGACCAACGGCTGCATCCACCACGCATCCCGCCGCATGGTGGCCCCGAACCGTTGCTGGTTAACTCGAAGTTCCGCGCTTGTCATGGAAATCAGGCCCACAGGCCTAACGTTCTTTGGATGGCGCTGTGAATAGCGGTTGTGAGGGGGGAAGCAAGACGTGAATCGCCGCCCGAGTTAAAATCACTATTTCTAATAGACCTCATTAGAGTATACGAAGAGAACCGATCGCCGTGGAAGCCGGATTACAACAAGTTATTCGGGCTCGACCGCTGCAGATCACCCGGCAGGAAAACAAGGCGAGCCCTTCGGTTCATCGGTAAATATCAGGCGGGTCGGTTCGTGCCGCCGGAAAAAGATCACGTGATTTACACACGGAAATTTGCAAAGTTGTACCGTAATGCAGGACGAGGTTCAAATCAGATCCATCGCGTGTCGGACGAAACTCCATCGCTGGGCGGGGGCTCTTCCGATCGTTCTGTTTCTGCTGGGGGTCACCCAGCCCGCGCACGGCGGCGGCGGGTCACTGGAAATCCGCGGCGGCTACTTTTGGGACCCAACTACCGCCAGGTTCTTCTATCCCCATGGCATTGCCTATCAGTCTTGGAATCCGCCCGTCGTGGCGAACCAGTCCCTCGATCAGGTCGGCTCCGATCTCCTGGAGATCAAAAAGATGCACGCCAACTCCGTCCGAGCCGAAATGGTATGGAATGTCGTCGAATCCAAACGGGGTCAGTTCGACTGGACCAAGCCGGACTACCTGGTTCACCAAGCGGAAAAACTCGAATTGAAGCTCTTTATCCTCATTGGGTTTCAGTATGCTCCGGACTGGTTCCCGGAGGAGTGGAAGGCGTTGAACGCGGAGAACGCGCGGTCCTTTGTCTTGAACTACGAGAATCCGGACGCCCGGCTTGCCTACTCGAACTACATCGCCCAGGTCACCTCCCGCTACCGAAACAGCCGGGCCATTGGCGGGTGGATCCTGGGCAATGAATACGCCTATTTCGACTTATGGGAACCTCAGCGGCGATATCTGGGCTACGACTCCGATTCCCAGGCCAGTTTCCGAGCCTTTCTCCAACACATTTACGGCGGTGACATGGCCCGAGCCAACGCCACGTGGGGCACCAGTTATCCATCCTTCGACGCGGTACCAATGCCCCGAGCCTATCCGGTGCAGCGGAACCAACCCTTGTTTCATGATCTCATCCAATGGCGAAAACGCAGCTTGGGAGACTATGTCGCGCTGGGCGTACGGGCCGCACGGGCAGCGGATCCCAACCACCTGCTCACCTATTCCATGATTGGCGGGCTCTTCGGTGACGCCGATGCGTACTACACATGTGAGGACGGACGGACCATTGTACAGACCTGCAAGGAGGCGGGAGCACCCCTGGATTTCTGGTCCATCAACAACTACGCGATCGCTTCGCTCGCTTCCGAATTGCGCGCCGGTGACTTCGGCATCGCCAAACATCAACTCGACACCGGCCTTCCAGTCCTCCTTTCCGAAACTGGGCACACCTCAACCGAAACCTTGCATCCCGACGTAGCCTGGCGCCAGCCGGTCGCGGTGCCCACCCAAGTTTAGGAGGCGGTTCTGTCGGGTGCCATGGGCGTCCATATTTTCACCTGGAACGACCGTGACTTTTTTTCGGCGACAATTTTTTCCGTGAGAAAGGCTTCGGGATCGTCGGGCAAAACCGCCTTCCAAAGGATCCTGTTTCGCAACGTGAGCGCCGCGTTTCAACGGATGACCGAGCTTGATGTGGCCAACCAAATCTTTTGGACCCAGAGCTCCGACATTTTCTGGACACCTTGGCCACCGAGGTGCCGGCCAGGGGAATTCATGTCCACGCGGCGATTGATCCGCCGGGTCAGTTTGACACCTATCACCGGCCGAATCCGCGCTGGCTCGAGCACATGAACACATTGTTTGGCCTCGAAGTGGCGAAGGCGGTTCCCGAACACGACAGCGGGGCGACCGACATGGAATACAAACTTCTCCAAGTAAGGGGCCTCCGAGCTTTTGAACCCATTCCTGCGAATTATTCGGACGCACTCGGCACTTGGAAGTATTGGACGAGAATCTCCAGGCTCTCCGGCACGACTGTCATCCAGCATTCGAGCAACCAGCCGGCACTTCACCTCAAGGATTTGGGAACCGCCCGCTCGGCCATCACTCCGTTGGCATTGGGCGATATAACCGACACGGCGGAGCGTCCCGCACCCCACAACTGGCAGCTTCGCTATCAGTGGCTGCGCGCCATCTATCGGAACCACTTTGGCCTCGTCCCTCCGCTCGATCTTTCGGGACCAGGATCGGAATGGATCTATCCCGACTATCGATTCTGCCGCAACGGATCCGTGATCGTTGGACTGCTCAACGGGCATACCAACGCCGCGACAGTTCTGCTCAAGGCCCCCTCGCTCCTCGCCGGAAAGACCATCGAAAACCTGACCGACGGCGGAATCCTGAAGGCCGGTTCTGACGGCGAGTTCTCCCTCACCCTAGCGGGCGATCAATACGTATTGCTGTATGCCACCACAAGACCGGAGGATTCGTTGATCAGCCCGAGTTCAGTCAAACTCTGGTTTGAATCCGCGCCGAACTCCGTCTGGCCCGGCGGTGATCCCACCCACATGATCGTGGGATACGATACACAAGGTGCCACGGTCCAGATAAATGTCAGCCTGAATTCGACGGGTCCCGCCGCCAAATCCCACGCCGTCTCATCGCCGGTTACCGTTACTGGCCGGGGCAGCGCAAACCTTTCAATTACTTTACCCGATGCCGACTTGAACGATCGCAGCTACCTCAGTACCCACGCCGGTGGACGCTATGTCTGGCAGGTTTCAGCATCCGGCTCCGGAACGGCTCCGGGGCTATCTCGTCTGCCCGTTCGCCTGCTCTGGGCGGCTCGGCCGACCGCCCTTCCGGCCACCGTCCACCCCGGCCAGACGCACCCCATCACAGTGGGCTGGGAGGAGTTACCCGGCTATCTTCCCGGGGAATACCCGACGGCATTTGACCGGGCCGATCTCTGGGATTCTCTCGCGAGCGGGCGGCAACTTTACAACATCGTCGTTGAATTGCGGTCCGCTGGCGTGGGGGTCACCCGCAAGGAGTTCATCACCCATTCCGCCACAGGCACAAATACGTTCCAGATCAGCGCCCCTCTGAGCGCTCCTGGCCCCTTCACCTGGGCCATCTTTGCCCAAACCGCCGAGGGCGCCTCAATGGATTTTCTTGATAGCTTCGAAGGTCGCTCGCTCGGCGCCGACTTCGACCCGGAAAAACCTGAAATTCCTCCACTCACGCCGCATCGTTTCGCACCGTGGATCCCGTATCACTATTCCGAAAACACCCAGGTCAGCAGCCTCTACTTCAACACTGGCACACGCCTCGAGGCGAATCACGGGAGTCAGTCTGCTTTTCTTGTGTACACGAACCACGTTACGGTGGGGAGGTTCTCCGGCTTCGGTATGATCCACGATTTTCCGCAGACTTGGTCGTTGCCCCCATTTCCAATTGGCGGGTCCGACTATTCCTTCTCCTGCGACATCCGCGAACGCCACGGCCACCGGATGAATGTCGATCTTCAATTGAAAAGCCCCAACGTCCCGGGAGAATCTGCCGAAAGGGGTTCACGTCCGGCAAAATGTCCAACCCTACACCACCCCGGACGGCGGCTGGCAACGGTTCGCAGCCACACTCTATCAGTTCCGACAGGAACCGTTCCATGCCACCTTTGATCCCGCTCAGGTCATGTCGTTGGTCATCAATTTCGAAATGCTGGATACCGAAGCGGTCTATGAGGTGTCAGTCGATAACGTCCGTTGGGACGCTCCCGAGATCCTGGGTTTGCCCGGCCAAGTGAAGGCACTCTATCGGAGTGGAAATGATTCCCCACCCCCGCCTCCAGACACCGACGGCGATGGTCTAGCCGACTCGGTAGAGACCGGCACCGGAGTCTTTCTCGATGCCACACACACAGGTACCCAGCCCGACAATCCTGACTCCGACGGGGATGGCCAGAGCGACGGTGACAAACTCACCGCCGGTACCAATCCTACCGCAGCAACCGAGACCTTCCGATTGGAATTCATCCACCTGGACAAGGCGGAACAGCCGGTACTGTCCTGGACCGGAAAGAGCGGGCGAATCTATTCGGTCTCCTTTGCCGAAGGCCTATCAAGGCCGGAAACGGAATTCTTCCCCGTGCCCGGCTTGACAACGATAAGGGTTGAATCCGACGGTCGCGTGGAGGTCAGTGACACGTCTCCGCGGCCAAAGCAGACACGCTTCTACCGCCTCAGCGTTCACAAGCCTTGAGTGAGGGGGATCCTGTGCAACCGTCTTATAGAATTTTAGCAGCCCTCCGAGGTGCTCACGTCTGCGGATCTCACCTGCTGGCTCGCCGATCCGGTTCTCCGTCACCCGGAATTCCGAAAACAACGACCCATGAAAATCATCCGCTATCAAGACTCCGCCGGCCGCATCCACCATGCCCATGAGCAGCCCGACGGTTCTGCACTCCGCATCGAGGGCGATATCTACGGCGCTCACCGCATGACAGGAGAACGCGCCCCTATCGTAAAACAGCTCGCCCCCATCACGCCTGCCCAAATCCTCTGTATCGGGTTAAACTACCGCCGCCACGCCGAGGAATCCCGCGCCAAACTTCCAGATCGCCCCGTGCTGTTCGTCAAGGGCATCAATACACTCCAGCACCCCGGAGACCCGATCCTACTTCCACGCCACCTTCGCAGCGACGAAGTGGACTACGAATGCGAGCTGGCCGTCGTTATCGGCCGTGCGTGCAATAACGTGTCACGCGAGCGGGCTCTCGACTACGTGCTCGGTTACATGTGCGCGAACGATGTCTCCGCGCGGGATCATCAGATCCGGCTTGGTGGCGGCCAGTGGTGCCGCGGCAAATTCTTCGACACCTTTGCTCCGCTCGGACCGTGCCTCGTCACTACGGACGATATTCCCAACCCCAATGCGCTGCGTATTCACACGGAACTCAACGGTGTTGTCGTGCAAGACTCAAACACGAGTGATATGGCGTTCGACGTACCCACCCTGATCGCCTACCTCAGCGGTAGCACGACGCTCGTGCCTGGCACCGTGATCCTCACCGGCACTCCGTCCGGTGTGGGCATGGCAACCAAGCCCGTGCCGCGCTGGCTTCGCCCAGGAGACCAAGTGACAACTGAAATCGAGCGCATCGGTCGCCTGACCAATCCCGTTGAGGAGGAAAGGCTGTAGTCCACAGATCGACCCAAGGTGCTTCCATATCAAGGACCCCGCGACCCCTTTCCCAGCAGCAGGAGACCGGATCGGAAGTTCAATCCGTAAAAATCCAAACTGTGGAGCACCTCGTCGTCCTCTTGAAATTCCATCACGAAGAGGCATTTGCTTGACGCTCCGCGGTTAGCAAAGAATCCATATGAAAACTTTCTCGGCGCTGATTGACGCGCTCATCGCTGCCTCCCCTGAACGGCGGCCCGCCATTGAGCAATTGATCCACGATACGTTCGTGCGCCGAAAGGCAGTCCTGGCCTTGGACATGAGCGGCTTCACGCTCGCGGTGCGGCGGGACGGCATCCTTTACTATCTCTGCATGATCCGACGCATGCAAAAGCTCACCCTGACGATTGTGGTGTCGCACCGGGGCGAACTCGTCAAGCATGAGGCGGACAACTTACTCGCCGTGTTCGAAGCCCCCGAGCGAGCGGCGGAGGCGGCCGTGGCAATGATTCAGGCGGCGACGACCGAGTCGGTAAGCGGCAGACCAGCGCTCAAATTCAGCATCGGCATTGACTACGGAGATATCCTCGTCATCGACCGTGTCGATTGCTTCGGAGACGCGGTCAATCTGGCTCATAAACTCGGCGAGGACATCGCCGAAGCTGGCGAAGTACTGATCACCCACCGGGTCCGGGAACAGATCAGGGACGCTTCCCGGTTCCGTCTGCGTGAGATACCGCTGTCGCTTTCTGGTTTGGAATTAGCAACCTACCAAATTTCGGACGTCAACGCCTAGCCGCCAGGCAACGCATGTCGCAACCCGGCGCTTGATCCGAGGGCGTTCCTCGATACTATCGAGTGAATGCCAATCCTCTGCTCGTCGCGCCCTGGCCGTTCTTCCGGCGCCTTGCTCCCTCCATTCTTGAAATTCGGGCTGCAATTCGCATCGACCGTGATCGTCGTACTGCTCGCAGCGGTCTGCGCAAGCGCCGCCGACCGTTCGGTGTCCGCAAAGCCCCCTATTCGCGCTTTGTTTCTCACGGGTGGCGGTTGGCACGACTACGAGAAATTGACACCCCACCTCACAAACAACCTCGGCAACCTGGTCAATGTCACATTCGATGTCACAACGGGGCTTGATCGGCTTAAGGATCCAAAATTCGCCGATGCCTACGATGTCCTGGTCTACAACCTATGCTTTGATGAAGCGCCCGATGAGGTTCTGGACAATGCCATCCAAGCCACCCGCAAGGGGAAGCCAACCGTGATGATTCACTGCTCCGTTCACGCATTCCGGCGCTCGCCGAAAATCCATGAATGGGAAACGTGCTGTGGTATGCGCTCCAAGGTCCACGATACGTTCGGTCCGTTTGCGGTCAACAAGCTCGATCCCGCCAGCCCGATCACGAAAAGTTTTCCGGAAGACTGGAAAACCAACGGCGATGAGCTCTACCAAACCATCTCCATTGATCCGAAATCCCATCCATTGTTGAAGGCGAAGAGTCCGCAAGACGGCCGTGAGCATATCGTCTGTTGGATCTATCAATTCGGACAGGGCCCGGTGTTTGCGACCACGCTCGGCCATGATATGAAAACGTCGGCGACTCCGGAGTATCTTCGACTCCTGGCGAACGGATTGTTGTGGGCTTGCGACAAGTTGGATCCAAGTGGCAAGCCTGCGGCCGGGTATTCAGGTCCGGAAATTAAACCCTAACGTTCCATGCCAGACGATGCTTCCCGGATCGCGGCGTTTCTCGGGCAAACTCGCCAGTTACTGGAACGACTGGACTACAAAGCCATTGCCGCAGGCAAGCAACTGCTGCTGGATTGTTATCATCGACGCGGACGCATCTACGCGATCGGCAACGGTGGATCGGCTTCAACCGCGCAGCATTTCGCGTGTGACCTCGCTAAGTACGTCATTCCTTCCGGACAACGCCCCTTTGACATTCGTTGCCTGACGGACAACCCGGCGCTCTATACCGCCTGGGCGAATGACGCCGATCGGGCGGATGTTTTTGTCAATCAGATGAGAGGACTCCTCACGGCGGAGGATCTCGTGCTTGCGATCTCGGTGCACGGTGGAACCGGTTTTTCAGCGGATTTGGTGCGGGCCATCCGCCTTGCCCGCGAGACCGGTGCTCCAACGCTCGCTCTCGTTGGATTCGACGGAGGCGTTCTTCATCGCGAATGCACCTGCTCGATCCTGGTTCCGGTGGACTCCACGCCGCAAACCGAAGGGATTCATCTGGTGATTGAGCATTTGCTGATGCACCTCATCAAAGAGGACCTCGCGCATGCTGGATGAGTCTTCCTTCGGCAAAGTGCCGAAAACAACTCAAGGAAGGGGCGACGTGCAAGCGTCGCCCTTTTCGCATCCATTCCCTCGTCGCTCGCACATTCTGAATCTCAGAGCAGCAGGAACCGGCATTCCGTTCACGGCGTGTTTCGGTTTTTTTGGGTGGTGTACGCCCTGATCTTTGCAATTTACGAACCCGACGACTCGGAGATAGTTTTCCACCGATGGAAAAAACGACGGAGCAATTGGACAAATTGGAAAAAGCGATGGCGCTGAGCTTCCAATTTCTCAAGCTCTACGGTCCGCGAATCGCCACCGCGATAATCATCTTGTTGCTCGGGATCGTCATCGGCCGATGGGTCGCCCGGCTGCTGACGCCATCGCTCGAACGCAAACAGCTCGAGCCTCCGGTGCGGATGTTGATCCTCCGGATTTTCCGCCTGCTGGTTCTGGCCTTCGCCGCACTTCTCGCCACCCAGAATCTCGGGGTCGAGATCATGCCCCTCGTCGCGGGCCTGGGCGTGGCCGGCGTCGGCCTTGGCCTCGCCATGCAGGGTGTCCTGAGCAACCTCGTCGCCGGACTCACGATCATCTTCACCAAACCTTTCCGCGTCGGTGAGTACATCGAGGTGCTCGGTGTGCATGGTCAGGTGGAAAGCATCGAGCTGTTCTCCACCACCCTGATGCATGTCGACCTCTCCCGCGTGATCATTCCGAACAGAAAAATCGTTGGTGAAATCCTCCACAACTACCGAACCACCCGCCAACTCGATCTCTCCGTCCGGCTCACCTACGGTACCAATATCGACGCGGCCCTGGTGGTCGTCCGCGAAATTCTCAACGGCAATCCGCGTGTGCTCAAGCAGCCCGCGCCGGCCATCGGCGTCGCCATGCTGGGTAATTACTCCATCCGCCTCTCGATCCAGCCATGGGTAGCCGTGACCGATTACCGGTCTGCCCAGACTGAACTGAACCAGGCCATCCTCGAACATTTCCGCGCTCACCGCATCGAGATCGCAGTCCTGCAGCGCGAGATACGCGTTATTGGAGTCTCCGGCCAGCCCACGGCCTGAGGTACCCGCCACGACCCTAACGGGGAACCCGCCGATTGATGAAAAAATCCTTCAACGGCCGCAGCAGCTCTTGTATTTTTTCCCGCTCCCGCAAGGACAGGCATCGTTCCGACCTACCCGCGGCGTCGCACGGACAGGACGGGCTTTTTGAAGGATCTCGTTGGCTTCAGTCACCAACCTGCTTCCGCCGTCGGCGGGCGTAGGAAGCGGATCGGCGCCACTCGTGTCACCGCCAAAGGCAGTTACCGACTGATGGACGGTGAGCTTAGGGAGGTTGGTGAGAAATTGTTCAAAAGCCATCAGACTCGATGCGCTTCGGAAGATGTTATGACAGATCTCGGTCTTGATGTTGACCATGAGTTCGTCGAACAACTTGAAACCCTCGGCCTTGTACTCGATCAGGGGATCACGCTGTCCGTATGCCCTCAGCCCGATCGAGCTACGGAGGGAATCCATCGTGTACAGATGCTCCTGCCACAGGCGGTCAACCGCACTGAGCATGGTATAACGTTCAAGGCTTGTGAGGGCGTCCGGTTTCTCAAAACTGGACTTCAATTCGTAGGCGTCGCGCACCGAATTGCTAATGTGCTTAAACAGGGCGAATTGCTGCTCGCCCAGGCCGTCGAAGAGCGAGCCCGTCACCGGCGTCTCCTTCCCTGTCCGGGCAGCCTTGATTAGATCCTCTTCAGAAACACCGACGGGGAAATTCAGATTCACCCAGTCCGTGAGCCCGCGGAGATTCCACTCGGCAGGATCCGTTCCGGCAGAGCTAAACTCCTGAACCTTGGACAAGGCCACCTCCTCCATGATGTCCATAAGGCGGTCGCGGACCTCGCTGCTCTGCAGAACTTCGTTGCGGAAGCCATACACGACTTCCCGCTGTTTGTTCATGACATCGTCGTATTCCAGCACGCGCTTTCGCTGCTGAAAATTGTGCTGTTCAACGCGTTTCTGCGCTGTTTCGATCGACCGGTTCAGCAGCGGATGTTCCAACTCCTGCCCCTCCTCGAGCCCCATCCTCTCCATGTACTTGGCAATCCGCTCCGAACCAAACAACCGCATCAAGTCGTCTTCGAGTGAGATGAAGAAATGCGATGAGCCCGGATCCCCCTGCCGGGAACAACGGCCGCGAAGCTGACGGTCAATGCGGCGCGACTCGTGCCGTTCGGTGCCCAGTACGTGCAACCCGCCCACACCGGCCACCCCATCACCCAGTTTGATGTCCGTGCCTCGTCCCGCCATGTTCGTGGCAATCGTCACCGATCCACGCTGGCCGGCCCGAGTGACAATTTCAGCCTCCTGCTCATGGTACTTGGCGTTCAAAACCGCATGAGCAATCCCCTCCTTCTTGAGAGCCCGGCTCAGCATTTCGCTGGTTTCGACGGATATCGTGCCGACAAGGATCGGACGCCCCTGGACGTTCAACTCCTTAATTTCCTGAATCACCGCATTAAATTTCTCACGGCGAGTCTTATACACCGAGTCATTCTTGTCCTTTCGAACGTTCGGCTGATTCGTCGGAATTGTTAGAACCCCCAGTTTGTAGATGTCATAGAACTCCTGTGCCTCCGTCTCAGCCGTGCCGGTCATGCCTGCCAGCTTCATGTAGAGCCGGAAATAATTTTGAATTGTGATCGTCGCAAGCGTCTGCGTTTCACGTTCAATCTCGACATTTTCTTTCGCTTCAACCGCTTGGTGGAGCCCGTCGGACCACCTCCGGCCGGTCATTAAGCGCCCGGTATGCTCATCGACGATGATCACCTTGTTGTCCTGGACGACGTACTGCACATCACGTTCGTAGATGCAGTAGGCTTTTAGAAGCTGAGAGACGGCATGGATCGTCGAGGCGCGTTCCTCGAATTCAGTCTGCAACGTCGCTTTGGCTTCCATCCGCTTACGGGGGTCGGACTCTGGGCCCGTGTCGATCTGGTGGTAAAGCGTCGGGAGATCCGGTAGCACGAATGCATCGGGATCCTGAGGGTTAATGAAGGCGCGCCCCTTTTCTGTCAGATCGGCCTCGTGGGACTTTTCCTCCATCGCGAAAAACAACTCCTCTTTTTGTGCGTACAACTCCTTCTTCGATGTGTCGGTCAGCAGTAATCCTTCTGTGCGTTGGACCAATTTCTGATTCCGTGGATCCTCAAATAGAGTCCGCAACCCTTCGGATCGCGGCTGGCCCAGTTTCACTCTGTACAACAAAAGCCCGGCGTCCTGCTCGAGTTGCTCCGCATTCTTCGGCGGCTTCCCTCCATCGCCCGGCCGGGCCTGCTTGAGCAACTCGTCCGCTTCGCGCAGGAATCGTCCGCACAAATCTCGCTGCGCGGCTACAACTCGTTCCACCACGGGACGGAATTCGCCAAATTTGTGCTCGACCGACACCACAGCGGGTCCGCTGATGATCAGCGGCGTACGCGCCTCATCAATGAGAATCGAGTCCACTTCATCGACTATCGCGAAATAGTGCCCCCGCTGGACTTGATCTTCCGCACGGGTAGCCATACCATTGTCACGCAGGTAATCAAAACCAAACTCGGCGTTCGTGCCATAGGTGATGTCGCACGCGTACATCTGCCGACGGACCTGCGGCGACTGATCATGCAGGATGCAGCCAACCGTCAGCCCAAGAAACCGGTAGACGGATCCCATCCACTCGGAGTCGCGAGATGCCAGGTAGTCGTTCACGGTGACCACATGCACGCCTCGGCCGCTGAGCGCATTCAGAAAAACGGGTAAAGTCGCAACGAGCGTTTTGCCTTCGCCGGTCGCCATTTCCGAGATCTTGCCCCGATGCAGCGAAACACCCCCCAGCAGCTGCACGTCAAACGGGATCATCTCCCATTTGAGCTGGTGCCCGCGGACGTCCACTTCGGTACCACACAACCGCCGACAAGCGTTCTTAACCACAGCAAATGCCTCGGGCAGAATTGCCTCCAGCTCCCGTTTCAATGCGTCATTGTCGGCGATGGCCGATAATGTCGCCTTCCAAGCCGCTGTTTTCTCCCGCAGCACTTCAGGCGGCTGCGATTGCAGCAGTTTCTCAAATTCGTTGACCTTGGAGACGAGCGGACGCATCCGTCGCACTTCGCGGTCGTTCTTCGAGCCGAGGATTTTTTTAATGAGCAGGCCAATCATGCTTTTGTAAACCGACAGACGGTAGGGGCCGGAAGAAATGGGGTCAAAAAGATACTGCCGGAGCGCGACTCCGTCAGAACCCAACTTCCCGACCCACGTTTACTCGTACTTCTTTAGAATCGGTGCCAGTGCGCGTCGGGTTGCTTTCGGCCACAGCGCCGGGCCAGTCATGATCGCATTCCGAAGCGCATCGTGGCTGGGCCATTCTGGCTTCGCAGGAATCCGCGGTATCACCGTCCTTAAGATATCTTGAGCCGTGTGAGCATTGCGGCGCAGATTCTCTAGGACGAGTTCCACGGTAACGTGCGCTTCGTCAACCTTCCAACAATCGTAGTCCGTCACCATGGCCAGAGTCGCGTATGAGATTTCTGCCTCGCGAGCGCACTTGGCTTCTGCCAAATTCGTCATGCCGATGACATCCAGTCCCGCTCGGTGATTCGCGATCGACTCAGCTCGGGTGCTGAAAGCGGGTCCCTCCATGTTCACGTACGTCCCGCCGTTGTGAACTCGAAAACGAAGATCTTTGGAGGCCCGGACTATAAGCCCGCGCAGTTCCGAACAGACCGGGTCGGCAAAGGCCACGTGCGCCACAATTCCCTTTCCAAAAAACGTATGCCCAGCAGAATTCTTCGTCCGGTCCAAAAATTGATCGATCACTACGATGTCACAGGGACGGTATTTCTTTTGAAGCGAACCCACCGCACTTACAGAAACAATCCACGCAACTCCAAGCGATTTCATGGCCCAGATGTTTGCGCGATGATTTAGCTCGGACGGCAGAATGCAATGCCCGCGCCCGTGTCGAGGCAGAAAAACCACATCGCGCCCACTCAGGCTGCCGGTGAGCATTTCATCCGAGGGTGCTCCAAACGGAGTTTTTACTCGAACCCATTTTTGTCCCAAAAACCCCTCGATTTCGTAAAGTCCACTGCCGCCGATGATGCCGATCCGGTGCGTTGCCATGGAAACAAAGATGATCTGCAGTCCGTGTCGAAGGCGACACGGAAACGCCGATTCTCCGATCCATCAACCGCGAAGTGGCAACGCGGAAAACTCTACCAGCGTGCCGTGATCTCCGGGGAGCCTCTCAACCCGTCCGCTCACAGCGAGATGACAGAAGTGTCCGAATTTTTCCTGTTCAGCAGCACGGCTACACAGCGGGTTCCATTTCCTGGAGAGAATATTTTTCCAAAGAATGAACATGAATTGGGACCATGAACCGTTGATGGGATGAAGTTTGCGCGGACTGCCGCCGGGGGTGTAAAAGTCTTTCTGTAAATTGCTCTGCAATCGTTTCGTTCAGCCCGCATCAGGCGGACGGCGGAGCGGTGGCGAGCCGAGCGAGCCGAGCGCAGCCGTCCGCCTGATGCGGGCTGTGGCGCTCAGGTCTGGCAGAGGGCGG
>SIBK01000115.1 GCA_009695205.1 Pedosphaera sp.
GCTGGCCCCTCCAGGCGCGTCCGACTCATAGAGATGCACCGGTCCCACGGACTTCTGGCCGCCAATCCTCTTCGCCACCACGGTGCGTCAGGGCCTCTATTGCCGCCGGAATCAATTTCGTGATGACCCAAGTCCGACAGGCTGCTAGGATGTCCTCACTTCCTGCACAGGCAACACTCGGTGACCGTTTTCGAAACGTTGGATCACGTGGGAGGGCACACCAAGACAGTAACCGTCCCCGAGGCCAATCGAGAGATCACCATCGATACCGGTTTCATCGTTTTCAACCGGGTGACTTACCCAAATCTATGCCATTTGTTTGATGATCTCGGAGTGGAGACCCAACCAACCGAGATGTCTTTCAGTGTTCAGCACCTCCCGGGCAGCCTAGAATTTGGGGGAGCTGGGTTGAATGCCCTTTTCGCTCAACGTCTGAATTTTTTCGGACCCCGTCACTGGCGGATGCTTCTTCAAGTTAATCGTTTCAATCGCGAAGCCATCTTGGCACTGGACGATTCCCAGTGGTCGGAGGTGACTCTTGGTGAATATATTGATCGCAGGGGCTACGGTCCGGATTTTCGCGATCGCTACCTCATCCCCATGGCGAGCGCTGTGTGGTCGGCGACTTCCAGCCAAATCCAGGGATTCCCTGCGACGACGATGCTTCGTTTTTTTCACAATCACGGTTTTCTTGGCCTCCACACACAACATCCCTGGTTCACGGTGAAAAACGGCGCCACTTCCTATGTCCGCAAACTCATAGAGCCCTTCGCAGACCGCGTCTGCCGAAACGTACCCGTCCGGGCCATTGATCGAACCGGTGCCGGGGTCACCGTTTATCTCAAAGACGGAACTCGAAGCAGGTCCGCTACGAACATCCACTCTTCAACCTGGAAGCCATTCACGCTCAGGGAGAGCTACCTTCGCTGAATGCCGAAGGGGCCCGTTCGGGAGTCTTTTTCTGCGGGAGCTATTTCCGTTACGGATTTCACGAAGACGCATTTACCTCGGGCCTCGACGTCGCCCGCGTTATCACCGGCTCGAGAATCTGGAACTAGACGACATGCCAGCACTTCTGGACAAGTCTATACCGATCAAGCCGAACGAGCGGTCCTGCCTCTATGAATGCCGGATAACGCACCAGCGACTGAACCCGCGCAAAAACAGGTTCGAACATGGTATCTTCCTATTTCTGCTCGATCTGGACGAACTACCCGCTCTGACCGCCCGGCTGCGATTGTTCGGTCAGCATCGGAGCCGGCTCTATCGTTTCCGCGATGAAGATCATCTGCGGATTCCTGGGTAGGCACCCGGCACCCCATTGCGAAGCCACATTACGGCCTGGCTGGAAACACAAGGTGTTGCCCTGCCTTCCGATGCTCGGATTCAACTGCTCGCCCTGCCCCGATTCCTCGGATATGTGTTCAATCCCGTCAGTTTTTTCTTCTGCTGGACAGCATCCGGGCAACCGCTCTGCGCGATCGCCGAGGTACAAAACACGTTCGGCGAACTAAAGCCTTATTTGGTGCCACTTGACCCCTCATCCGTCCATCCCGGCGAAAAAGTTCTCGAATCCCTCTTCCGAGGAGTCATGCCAAAACACTTCTACGTCTCTCCATTCTCTGCCGCCAACATATCCTTCGATTTTCGACTCCGCAGTCCGGGAGATCGGCTCGAAATCGGTGTGAATGATCTTTCCGCCTCGGGCACGGATCTCGTCAGCACTCTTACGGGCATCCGACGTCCGCTTACGGACCAGAAGTTGCTACGGCTCACGACCCGGTATCCGCTGGTCACCCTGCGGGTCATCCTTCTGATTCACTGGCACGCATTGCGACTCTGGTGGATGGGTTTGCCTTGGCACCCCAAATCGGCAAATCCGCATCTCCAACAACATGTCTTCCGGCCCCATCGCTCGATTCAATCCATGAACGTTCCTGAGGAACCGACCTCCAAGGCGTCCCCGCAAATCCCCACAATTTCCCGATGAAAAATCTTGCATCAATGGCGGTTCCGATATGCGTGCGCGATCGCGAAAAGGCCCCACCCTCGAACCGCTGGAATGACTGGTGCCAGAATGCCCTATATCAGGCGCTTTCTGAGATGCCCACCGGACGCCTCCACGTCCAATGTTTTGACGGGTCCGAAGCTGTTTTTGGCACCCGCCAACCGGGTCCAGAGGCCCGAATACAGATAAGATCCCCAGCCTTCTTTTCGCGATGCGTGTTGTCGGCAGACATCGGATTCGGAGAATCCTATGTTGCCGGAGACTGGGATTCCCCGGACTTGACGGGTGTTCTCGCGTAGTTCCTCGCCAACGTGGATTCAGCCCCCACGCTGAGCGGATCTCGTCTGCGTTCATGGAAACTTGGACTAGGCCGCTGGCTTCAACGCCTCCAGCATCTTCGCAGACGCAACACACCTGCCGGTTCCCGAGAAAACATCCAGGATCACTATGACCTCGGGAATGAGTTTTACTCCACCTGGCTGGATTCCACGATGACGTATTCTTCGGCAGTCTTTGAGACCCCGGACCAACTTTTGGCCGAGGCACAGTCCTCCAAATACGAACGCCTATGCCGGAAACTCCAACTGGTCTCCTCGGATCACCTCCTTGAAATTGGCACGGGCTGGGGCGGTATGGCCCTGCACGCCACCCGCCACCATGGTTGCCGGGTCACCCCGATTACGTTGAGCGAGGCCCAGGCGACTTATGCCAGTCAACAAATCAGAGCCGCTGGCCTTGCGGAGCGCGTCGATATCCGACTCGAAGACTACCGGAGCGTCACCGGCTCCTACGACAAGATCTGCAGCATCGAGATGTTGGAGGACGTGGGGGACGAATTCCTGGAACCTTTTTTACTCAGATCCACGCGCGGCTCAAACCCCACGGTCTCTTCGCCGCGCAGTTCATCACGTGTCCGGATTCACGGTACGATCAACTGCGGCGAGGAGTGGACTGGATTCAGCGGCATATCTTCCCAGGATCGTTGCTGGTCTCCCTCAACCGGATCAATGCGGCGGTCCACCGAACCGGAACATTATCCCTTCACGATCTTTTCGATTTTGGGCCTCACTATGCGCAGACTCTTCAGCAGTGGCGTCTTCGATTCAACGACCGCGCGGAGGACATCCGCCGGATGGACTTCGACGCGACATTTATTCGTCGCTGGAACTATTATCTCTTGTATTGCGAAGCCGGCTTCGCACAACGAAATATCAGCGTGGTGCAAGCCGTTTGGACACGTCCCAATAACCCAACCCTGATGACGCTGTGACACGGTCTGCCCGTTCCCTCTCGTGATACTCCGACTTCGCAGCCTGTTCTCCGCCGTGCGCGAAGTCACGCCCGTCAATCGTGCAATGGCAGGCTACATTCCGCTGCGGATTCGCCGCTTTCCAACCCGGGTAATGGCCGCTGATTTGCTGCGTCGAGGAACCCAATGAGCGCCATTCTATTACTCCTCCTTGGCCTTCTGCTGTGACTCGGCCTGATGGCGGCAACTCACGTCTTGGCCATTCAAATTCGGAACGCCGTCTGAGCCGACGCCGTCTGAGCCGGCGGGTTTGCCCTCCTCACAATCCTTTATGCGTCGTTGGCTGAGGACGATACCCAACGGCAGCTTTGGATAAATTGGATTGACCGGCGTTTGGAGCGTCCGGCTCGCATTACATCTGACTGTCCGGATCGCCGGGCATCACCCGGTGGAGGATGTTCGCTGCGCGCGCCTGCGCAGCGAATGGGGGCCCAGGGCACCGCGGCGAATGCTTGGGTTTTTCCTCATGCAAGGCTTACTGCAGGCAGTGCTTTCGACTCCGTTTGCCCTCATTTGCGCCAATCCCCAGCCTGCAATCGGCCCTCTCTACCTCAGCGGATTCAAATTGGCGGGCGCAAGTCTGTGGGCCGTGGCGCTCGCCGGAGAATCGGTCGCAGACTGGCAACTCGCCCGGTTCCGACGCCGCTCGGTGAACCGCGCCGCCGTATGCCAGGAAGGTTTGTGGAATTACTTTCGCCATCCGAATTACTTTTTCGAATGGCTCGTTTGGGGCGCATTCTGGCTGTTTGCGTGCGGTTCCCCGACCGGCTGGATCACCCTTTTCTGCCCCGTCCTGATGTTCCATTTTCTGCGGAACGTCACCGGTATTCCACTGACCGAGGAGCTCTCCGTTAAATCCCGGGGTGATGCGTACCGTGCCTACCAAAGGACCACGAGCGCCTTCTTTCCCTGGTTCAAGCGCCCGGACCATACGCGAGGCTCAGATTTCCGTTCGTCATGATCGATTCCCTGCTCGAAAAAAAACTTCTGCCGGATCCGCTGATTCGCCTCGGCATCCGCCACCTGCTCTGTCAACGATTGAAAGCAGAGGATTGCGGAGATATGGAAGCCAATCAGGAACGGTTGAGAAAGTTCCGCCACGAACTTGCCTCCTCCCCCATTGCCATCGAAACCACCGCCGCGAACGGCCAACACTACGAGGTTCAAACCCGCTTCTATCAATTGTGCCTCGGGCCGCGTCTCAAATATAGCTGCGCGTATTACCAAACTGGCGGTGAATCACTCGCCGCCGCAGAAGAGACGATGCTCGCGCTTACGTCGGCACGCGCGCAATTGTCCGATGGACAGGATATCCTCGAACTCGGTTGCGGCTGGGGTTCTCTGACACTTTGGATGGCCGAGCGCTTTCCCGGCAGCCGGATCACCGCCGTCTCAAACTCCCGTACTCAAAAGGAGTTCATTGATTCTGAAATCTCGCGCCGACGGCTTCGCAATGTGACCGTCCTAACTTGTGACATGGACTATTTCGAACCCGGACAGCAGTCTGATCGGGTCGTCTCCATGGAAATGTTCGAGCACATGAAAAATTACGAAAAACTCCTTGACCATGTCAGCCGCTGGTTGCGACCGGAGGGGTGCCTCTTCGTTCACATTTTTGTGCACCGCGAGTTTGTGTATCACTTTGAAACGCGCGACGCATCCGACTGGATGAGTCGGTATTTTTTCACGGGCGGAACAATGCCCAGCGACCACCTGCTGCACACCTACCAGCGGGACCTCGAACTGGAAGATCACTGGCGGGTCAACGGGCGCCACTATAAGCGCACCGCCAATCATTGGCTGGCAAACATGGATGCTCACACCGCCAAAGTCCGTCCCCTGCTGGAGCAAACATACGGCCACCTTCATGCGACCCGTTGGTGGGTGTACTGGCGAGTGTTTTTCATGTCTTGCTCGGAACTGTGGGGCTACCGGGATGGCAATGAATGGTTCGTGTCCCACTATTTGTTTCGGAATCGGTCTCTTGCGAGGCCAACGATCTCGCAACCCGGATAACGACCCCGGTGGAACCGTTGGATTCCAAGGATGGCAGACACCCTCGATCGGCGCCCAGTTGTTTCCAAACAACGTCGGGAGCGCAGCGAGCGCGGCATCCGCCTGGGTGAACATCCGCCTGGGCTTGTCAGAATCTTGAGTCCCGCATTGCACTCCCGAAAAGATCGCTTTTGGGTAAGCCGCGCTTCTGACATGATCACGAGCGTGTGACACTGAGTGCGCGCCCGCTTTTCCAAAATCAACGATTGAATTCGGATCCAAAACGATGAACCACGAATCCACGGCAATTCCCCTGCGCCGCCCGCCAATACTCCGGGCCGGATCCTTGGAGACGTCGTGGTTCGGCAGATGTCGCCTGTGGAAAAGAGCCCCTGCGCTCACCTTCTGTTTTGACGCCAACTACCGCACTCTTCTCTCGCGAACATTTTTCTACCTATTGGCCTGTCGCCTAGGGATCGGGTCAACAGGGGCAATTGGAGCGGCACCTGCAACTTCGACAGACACCCCGTTGTCGCAACACGACGTCATTCCTATTCTCCTTTTGCACTGCTCACCGTGTCACGGGGGTCCTCGACAAGAAGCGAAACTCGATGTTCGTACGCCGACAAGTCTCCTTCGGGGTGGGCAGTCTGGGCCCGCATTGATACCCGGGCAACCGGATGCAAGCCGGATGATTCAACGCATTCGCGACGGGGCTTGTCCGCCGAACACCCGTCTCGTTGAAGCCAGCGTCAAACCTGTCGATGCCTCGTCTCTCTCGCGCCTGACGGCATGGATCACTGCCGGCGCGCTGGAATTGCCGGATGAACCGGATCAGGCGGGCACCGCTGAAGATCCGCTGGTCCACGAAACCGACCGCGCCTTTTGGTCGTTTCGTCCACCGTCTCAAAATCCACCGCCCTCACTCCGCAATCCAACGCTTGCCGCGAATCCAATCGACGCATTCATCCTGCATCAACTCGAAGAAAAAGGTTTATCGTTCTCGCCGGAAGCCTCCTCGCAAACCTTGTTGCGGAGGGCTTCATTCGATCTAACAGGGCTTCCACCTTCTCCCGCAGATATCGCCGCGTTCAATTCGGATTCGGGACCCGATGCGTACGGCCGATGGGTGGATCGCCTGCTCACCTCTCCTCGCTACGGCGAACGGTGGGGTCGCATTTGGCTCGATGTTGCGGGGTACTCCGATGCCGAGGGGAAACGCGAACAACACTTGCCGCGCACCTTCGCCTACCGCTATCGCGATTACGTCATTCAAGCATTCAATTCCGACAAACCCTATGATCGCTTTCTCCAGGAACAAATCGCCGGAGATGAACTCGCCGACTACGAGAACGTCCCGACGCTGACACACGAGCTGTACGATAACCTTGTCGCCACCGGTTTTCTGCGGATGCCTCCCGACCCAACGTGGGCCAACATCACAGGATTTGTTCCGGATCGATGGGATGTCATCGCCGACGCGATGGAGGTGTTTGGGTCGGGTGTGATGGGGTTAACGATGCGCTGCGCTCAGTGTCACAATCACAAATTTGATCCGCTGCCCCAGCGCGATTACTACCGATTAGTGGATGTCTTCAAGGGCGCGCTCGACGAGTATCATTGGCTTAAGCCCGATTTGCGCCCGTACGGGGGAGCGGCCAATCTCGGTCCGTTAGGCGACCGGACATTGGCCCTTGCGCTGCCGGAGGAACGTCAGGCGTGGGAAAAGAAAAACAAGGCGATCCAACAGGCATCGGATGCGGTCAAGGCCGAAGAAATGCGACTGACCGAGCGTTACCGAAGTCAGCAGCTGGCATCCTTGCCGGAAGAGCTTCGGAATCGAATCCTGGAGACGTTAACACTCCAGCCACCGTTGCGCACACCGGAGCAAGTTTCTCTATTGAAACAACAGGCTAAGCAGGTGTCACCGGATCGAGGCGAGTTGAAGAAGTTCGATGCGGGCTTCAAGACCCAGTGCGATGCGCTCGCTCAATTGGAAAGTAGCAAAGGCCCCGAACCTCGAATTGCCGCGCTCTGGGATCGCGGTGATCCATCGCCCACGTATATCTACCGCCGGGGTGATTATCAGCGTCCTGGGCCCGTGGTCCGGGCCGGAGTCCCCGCAGTTCTTTCCAAAGCCGGAGTTCAGCTCAACATCACTCCTCCGTGGCCGGGCGCAAAGAAGACGGGCCGACGCCTGGCCCTGGCTCGCTGGCTCACACAGCCCGGTCATCCCCTTACCAGTCGTGTTATGGTCAACCGGGTCTGGCGGAATCACATGGGTCAAGGCATTGTGAAAACCGTTGGGAATTTCGGACATACGGGCGCGTTCCCTTCGCACCCCGAATTGTTGGACTGGCTTGCCGTTGAATTCGAACAGCAGGGATGGAGTGTCAAGAGACTCCACCGCCTCATCCTCACTTCCCGCACGTATCGCCAAAGTTCTATTGTCGATTCTCATACCCTGGTGCTCGATCCTGACAACACCTACCTTTCGCGAATGCCGATGCACCGACTCGAAGGGGAGGCGCTGTGGGACTCGTGCGTTGCCGTTGCGGGCTGCCTGGATGAACACCGTTTCGGTCCACCGATCCCCGTGCAGACACGGAGCGATGGTTTGGTGACTCCCGGCCGAAGCGGCGCCGTGTGGCGGCGCAGCATTTACGGAGATCAACTTCGAAAGGAAATTCCCACCATATTGGAAGTGTTCGATCTGCCGCCAATGAACCCTCATTGTTTGGTCCGCAATGAATCGACGGTCGCGCCTCAAGCGCTTCACATGCTCAACGATAGCGTCGTGCGAGAGCTGTCACTCGAATTCGCGCGGCGCGTGCAACGCGAAGCGGGAGACACATCACAGCGTCAGATCGAAGGCGCATTCTTGTTGGCATTCTCGAGGCCACCAACCCGCACGGAAACGGCGATGGCGATGAAGACGATGCGCGAATTGACGAATCCCCTCGGTGACGGAAACACTCCAGAAGCGGCGTTGACTGCCTTATGTCATGCGCTCATCAACTCTGCGGAATTCCTTTATGTCGATTGATAGACCTAACATTCCTGACCCCCACGCCCCGCTTCCAATAACCCGCCGGACGTGGTTTCAGACGATGTCCGGCGGACTCTGTGGAACGGCATTGAGCTCATTCCTTCGAGCCGACTTCAGCATGAGCGTTCGGGCCGAGGAACAGCCCCCTGGAATTGCGCCTCTCGCAGAGTTGAGTCCGCGTCGGCCGCATTTTCCTGCCCGCGCGAAAGCCGTCATTCAACTCTTCATGAATGGCGGGCCGAGCCAGGTGGATCTCTTCGACCCCAAACCAATGCTGGATCGTCGTCACGGTGAGGCGTACTTCAAAAACATCGCGGGCGAGGTCGAAAACATTAGCTCAGCGGGCGCCATAATGAGGAGCCCTTTCCGCTTCTCACAGCACGGGAAATCGGGCCTGTGGATAAGTGAATTGCTGCCGCACCTCGCGAAGCGGGCTGATGATCTTGCGGTGATACGGTCGATGTATACGACCAATATTACTCATGAACCTGCGCTCTATATTATTCACACCGGGCAGATGCGCACCGGATTTCCCTGTTTGGGATCGTGGGTCGTTTTTGGACTCGGATCTGAGAACCAAAACCTGCCCGCCTACGTGGTATTGGATGACCCGGGGGGACTGCCCGTGAACGGCATCGAAAACTGGACATCCGGCTTTCTTCCGCCCGTCTACCAAGGGGTCCGATTCCGCTCCCAAGGCGCGCCCATCCTCAATCTCCATCCCGAAAAAGAAGGCGGCCCCATCGCATCCCCTTTAGCGCAACATTTCCTGAATAGCCTCAATCAGCAGCATCTCGGCGCACGGCCGCATCAACCGCAATTGGATGCGCGCATCGCGAGCTATCAGTTGGCGGCGCGAATGCAACTGGCGGCCGATGAAGCTTTGAATCCCTCACACGAAAGTGCCAGGACATTGGAAGCGTATGGGATTGGCCGCGAGCCGACGGATTCCTATGGCCGGCGATGCTTGACAGCGCGGCGATTAGTAGAACGCGGAGTGCGGTTTGTTCAAATCTTCATCAATGGACAAATCTGGGATCATCACACAGGAATCAAATCCGGTTTAATCTCCGCATGCCAGCGGACCGATCAGCCGATTGCCGCGCTCTTGGAAGATCTCAAGCAACGGGGACTGCTCGACACGACCCTGGTTATGTGGGGCGGCGAATTTGGCCGATTGCCCATCGCACAACTTTCACCCGACAAATCCGATGAAAACGCGGGGCGGGATCACAACAAGAATGCGTTCACGGTTTGGTTGGCTGGAGCGGGAATCCGAGGCGGCACCGTGTACGGAGCCACCGACGAGCTTGGTTTTGCCGCTGTCGAGAATCGAGTCAGTGTTCCCGATTGGCACGCCACACTGCTACACTTGCTGGGAATGGATCATGAAGAGCTGTTTATCAATCACAGCGGACTCAAGGAACGTCTGACGGGAGTGGCGACGCCGAGGGTGGTGCGCGAAATTCTGGCGTAATGAGAACTGCCATTGCGTAACAGTTACGCTTGCCCTGCCCCGGACTCTCATAGACTCTTCCCACTCTTTATGGCGAAAAAAGCACTAATCACGGGTATTACCGGCCAGGACGGTTCCTACTTGGCCGAACTGCTTCTGTCAAAAGGCTACGAGGTCCACGGCATTGTCCGTCGGCAAAGCAGCACCGTCCGGCCGCGGCTGGATGCCATTCAATCCAGCACCGAGCTACCCCTCGATAATCTTCACTTGCATTACGGAGATCTGGCGGACGGCGGCGGCTTGGTTCGTTTGCTGGACCGAGTACAGCCAGACGAAGTGTACAACCTCGCCGCGCAAAGCCATGTCCGAGTCAGCTTTGATGCTCCCGAGTATACAGTCGACGTCACAGCCACAGGCTGCCTCCGATTGCTCGAAGCCATCCGCGATATCGGAATCAAGCCCCGGTTTTACCAGGCCAGCTCAAGCGAAATGTACGGCTTGGTGCAGGAGGTGCCGCAATCCGAGAAGACGCCTTTCTGGCCGCGAAGCCCTTACGCCTGCGCCAAGGTATTCGCATACTGGGCCACCATTAACTATCGGGAATCCTACGGCCTGCATACCAGCAACGGAATTCTCTTCAATCACGAGTCTCCCCGCCGCGGGGAGACCTTTGTCACCCGCAAAATTACGGTTGCCGCAGCCCGAATTAAACTGGGGCTCCAAAAACGACTCGCCCTCGGCAATCTCGACGCAAAGCGCGACTGGGGTTACGCCAAGGAATATGTCGACGCCATGTGGCGCATGCTCCAGCAGCCGGAGGGAGATGACTACGTCGTCGCCACCAATGAAGCGCATAGCATTCGTGAATGTCTCGACATCGGATTCGGCGCTGTCGGACTAAACTGGCACGACCATGTCGATATTGATCCCCGCTTTTATCGGCCCGCTGAAGTGGACCTCCTGATGGGCGATTTTTCGAAAGCCCAGCGAAAGCTCGGGTGGCAGCCGATGACAAAATTCAAGCAACTGATCGAGCTCATGGTCGAGGCGGACGTCCGCCTGCTAAAGGATCAGCTCGCAGGCAAGCCGATCCTTTCGTACTGAACGGGCGAGATATAAGCTTTGTCGCCGCCGTTATGCCTCGCGCATTGATCACTGGCATCACCGGTCAGGACGCCGGATATCTCGCAGACTTTCTTGAATCCAAGGGGTACGAGGTGCATGGCGCCGTCCGCCCAAGGCCCAACTCAGCCCGCCAGCAGAGCCCTAATCTGAGCAATCAAATCTCCATCCATCCAGTGGATCTCCGGGACGCGCCCGCAGTAGCTCAACTGCTCCGTCGGGTCCGTCCTCACGAAGTCTATCACCTCGCCGCCCAGACCCATATCCCGGTCAGCTTCGAGGACCCCGGGGCAACCGTGGAGGCAAACGTGATAACCACACTCCGGCTTCTCGAAGGCTGCCAGCGACTCGACTCGCCTCCCCGCTTTTTCCATGCATCGACCTCTCAGATTTTTGGGCGCCCCGACAAGGCCCCGCAGGATGAGCAAACACCTGTCCGTCCCGTAAATCCCTATGGAGCATCCAAGGCGATGGCCACCGACCTCGTCCGCATCTGGCGCGAATCCCACGGCCTGTTCGCTGTCAACGGAATCCTTTTTAATCACGAATCGCCCCGGCGCGGGCCCGATTTCGTCACCGGCAAAATCTGCCGAGCCGCGGCCGCAATAAAGCTAGGGCGACAGCGTGAATTGCTGCTGGGTGACGTCCATGCGCATCGCGATTGGGGCGATGCACGCGATTTTATCGAGGGCTTCTGGCGGTCGCTGCAACACAGCACGCCCGACGATTACGTCTTCGCCACCGGCGAGCTCCATTCGGTCCAGCAGGTCGTCGACGTGGCGTTCGCCACCGTCGGATTGGATCCTGCCATCCACGTCCGGATCGACCCCAGCCTCTTTCGCAAGACCGAGCCCAGCCACGTGGTGGGGAATCCCGCGAAGGCATGCGCGATTCTGGGTTGGACGCCGCTCACCCCGTTCGCGAAACTCATTCGCGACATGACCGAAGCCGCACTCTTGGCGTGCTTGGAGACAGCCACCTGATCCGCGGTTCAGGCTGCCATTTGCCGCATCCTCCCGTACCGCCACGAACTCAGAACTCCCACTTCCCGAAATCCAAGCCGCTCATATACGCCCTGTCCCGCCGCCGTGGCGCTGAGGACCATCGTTTTGAATCCATGCTCACCCGCCAACCGCATCGCTGCTAAAACCAGTTGCGTCGCAATTCCACGCCCCCGGTGTGATGGAATCACTTCCACGTCATAGATCCCCGCCACGCCCGCCCCCTCAAACAAGGTCGCCGTCCCCACTGGAATGCTGGAATCGATCGCTCCAAAATACCATACCCGCTGGGGTCGAAGCCGCCCAACAGCAACGAGCCCGTCAAACTGAGCCCGGCGCCGGGAGGTCGTGATCGGCTGCAAGGACACCGGAACATAGGACTGCTGAAAATCAACGCTCGGTATGGATTCCAGATTAACAGGCTGAGGAGCCAAAGCCGCTGCCATCGCTCGACAATGGATCCGACACGAAAAACCGTTTTCGCGCAGTATGACTCCCAGTTCCGCCGGCTCCGTGGCCGAACCTATGGCCCAATTGCACGCCGTTCGCCGTTCTAGATGATGGCGCAGTAACTCGGCGACGCGTTGCCTGGCAACCGTCGCGCCAAATTGGGCGCCCACAATCTGATTTCCCGGCCAGTGCTCGCGGGGGCTATACGTCCAGAATACATCGCCATCGTCATGACTCTCGACATCGTTAACCCGCGCCATCCAACGCACCCGCTCCACCTGGTTCCATTCAACCGCCGCCGCCAAGCAAGCCTCAGGCGCATCGAATTGCCCCATTTCCCTCCGCGTCCTGAATCGAGGGTGTCGTTGGGAAGAATACATCCGTCAAACTCTCCCGTACCGCCTGTGAAAAATCACCCACGAATCTCCAGTCTTGGGACTCCTGATATCGCACCGAGACGTGTTACCGACCTGGAAAAAGAGTGACACCGGCAGGCCCCTCGCCCCTGCTCTCTCCATCAACCGTTGCCCCGTAGTCGCAGACGGCAGTCCGCGCAACTTATTCCCCATCAACGGTTCATGGTCCCAATTCATGTTCATTTTCTTGCAAAACCTCCCTTCCCATAAGCCGTCGCCCCGATAGGGGTAGGGATGGCCGATGAGCCCACCCCTCCCGCGGAACCGAACAGGCGGGCCTCCCGGCTCTCCAGTCAGTGGTTTTCATGATTGCTCTGTCCAGGGATCGCTTCTTAACAGCGTGAATAATCCTCGTTCCTGAAACCATCGGTTCGTGTATTCCCCATTTTATTGACCCTTACTTATCCCGTTCCGCTTCTTCCGGTGGCGTTCAATGCTCCACAACCGCCGTCTCACCCATCCATCCACTTGTCCCGGCGCGCTCGCCCCCCCCCGGCACACGCCCACTCACGTCTAGCCCAACGTTGACCGCCCCAAAGCTCAGGAAAATCGCCGAAGGACGGACTTCGCGGCCCAGAAACCACACATGCCGTGCACACCGCCCCCGGGAGGCGTGGACGCGGAACAAAGGAATATTCTTGGATTGGGTGTGGCATAGGGATCGCGGACACCAACAGGCCTGCTGTAAAGTTGCCGCCAGTCGGTAATACCTCCAATGATATCACCCCCGATATAATTGGCATTATAGTCCTCCATCTCCACACAGTTCATCGTGTGAGACGCAAGGATGCAGTCGCGAAAACCCGGCGCAAACCGCTCGATCTGAGAATTGATGATGTCGAGACGACTCACGGTCGATCCGTTCGGCACATGGCAATAGGCCCAGCCCACGTGCCTCCCCTTCGGCGCGCGAGTCGGATCACTGACAGAGGGTTGCGCCACCAGGACGAATGGGGTGTCCGTATGGCGCCCATCCCAGGCTGCATGCTCCGAGGAGGCAATCTCCTCAAAGCTCCCTCCAACATGAACCGTCCCGGCGGCGCGACACCCCTTGTTGCTCCAGGGTATCGCCTCACTCAATGCAAAATCCACCTTGAAGACTCCGGGCCCGTGCCGGTATGCCTCCAACCGTTCACGATAAGACGCCGGCAAAGCATCCCCGCAAATGTGCGACAAATTGCAGGGCGATACGTCGAACAAATAGGCTCGAGCTCGAGGAAGTTCCTCGAACCTCTCGATTCTGCAGCCACACCTCACCGCACCACCCTTCGCCACTAAAATACGAACCAGCGCATTGGCGATTTCCTGCGAACCACCCGTAGGAATTGGCCATCCACCCACATGCGCCGCAATGTGCAGGACAACTCCAACCGCAGAGGAAAGCGGATGATGGAAAGGCATGACGGAATGCCCCGAAGTGCCCGCAATTAGCGCACGTGCCTCCTCCGTTCGGAAGACCGCAGCTAGCGCATTCGCCGGAAGTAGAGCCCGAATACTAAATCGTGCCACACGGAGCATGTGCCGGGGAATGCCCAACGGCTTGAGTAGATCCCCATATAGATCGCTTGCCTGCCGAGTTAGCGGCCCAAACACACGGCGGTAACGGCCTCCATCCACTCCCAAACTCTTGCACGTCTCCTCGAATGACCGATGAAGCATGACGGCGCGCCCGCGATCCAGGGGATGCCCCAGCGGAATCCCCGACTGCACCCAGTTCAACCCGTGCTTCTCAAGCTGCAAGGAAGTGAAAAAAGGCGACGCAATCGCCATTGGATGCACCGCAGAGCACACGTCATGGCGGTACCCGGACAATGTCAACTCTTTCGTCCTCATGCCGCCTCCGATCGTGTCCCCCGCTTCGATAAGCAGGGTCCTCCAACCGTTCGTCGACAGGTGGATTGCCGCCGCAAGCCCATTCGGCCCACTGCCAACAACGACGGCGTCGTAATCAATTCTCATGGGTAATGAGCCGTCGAGATACTACCCCTACTCGAATACCCTCACTCGCAGGTCACGCGCCGAGTACAATTCCTCATTGAGACCCCGCATCCGACGGGCTCCACTTTTCCGTCGCTCCCCAAACAGACTCCGAAATCTCCCAAAAGCGTTCTCTACAAACTTGCGACTTCCTATCACTGCTCCGTCACAAAAATACCTCACCCGACATCGCACGTACTCGATCGCAGGAAGCCGACCCTTCGCGTTCACTACCGCCAAGACTGCATCACGTGATATTCCTGGGCGCAGATATACACCGGCCTCATCCGTTCCTTCTTTCCCCTCCTCGCCCTGCGTAAACACTCGCAGCCTATAGGCTTTCAACGCTTCGGTCGCCGTAGTGAGGGTGGCACGCGACGCCCGCGCCATGATCTCTCGCAAACCTTCCTTCGCACCCCGCCGTCCCGCCATCGCCTCACCGTAGCCGCTCCACCGATACTCCGCCGGGTCATTCACGAGACCTGCGCGCACCGGATTCAAATCGATATACGCCGCCATCGTCATCAAAGCGTCGCCTTCACCCTCCACCAGGATACTCTTGAACCGATCCTCCCACAGAGTTCCCTTCCGGCCGGATTTGCGGTTAAACCACTGGGTGAACCGCTGCTTGAGCAGTTTCACGAACGAACTCAAGTCCCACATCCTATTGCAAAACTGCTCCAAATACTCGGCGCCCCCTCGCGGATCCTTTGCCGCCTCGAACATGGCCAACATTTTTCGAGCCTTCTCTTCACTGATCGCCGCTCCCGATAGCCGTGACAACCGGTTCATGATTTCCTCAACATCCGGCATTATTTTTGGCCGTTGAGGCACCTCCAAAAGCACATGGAAGTGATTGGACATCAAACAGTATGTTAGTACGCGAACTCCACAAAACTGCTCATACTCCCGCATGAACCTGAGGAACATCTCCATTTCAGTAACGCCGAAGATGAACCGCCGATCCACCACCCGGGAAACGCAATGGTATACCCCGGGCCCGTCCCCCGAGGGAATCTTGATTCGAGCCTGTCGCATTGTTGAAAATTACCCCTCAGTCTCGGTATTCATCAAGCTTTTTTACAAATGACCCGTCCCTTTATCTTACTTTATCTTACACTTTATCTTACACGTCCCTTTATCTCTCTCCGTTTCTTTCTCTGATGCTTTGCGCGTCCTCGTCCCTGGCGGCGCAAGTATTTTTCTGTAAATTGAGCGGGAGTCAGGAAGAGGGCGGGATGGATGGATTCATATCGAGGTAGATTTTGCCGGATTCCCAATCGTCGGAGATTTCTGCGAGGAGAGCGGAGCAGAGGCGGAGGAGGGAGGATTCGT
>SIBK01000116.1 GCA_009695205.1 Pedosphaera sp.
GCCGCCGTCGCTTAAGAAGCCCCGCAGGTTGGCAACCTGCGATACAGCAGGCTGGGCAGCCTGCGCTACGACACGTTGCGCCGTGCTACCTTTCGTAGCGCAGACAGCCTTGTCTGCCGTGTCGACAACTGCCCAGTCGGCCGGTCGGTGCCCGGTGCCCGACGCCAAATTGAGTTCCTAGACACTTCACATCAGAAATGTGGGGGTATTCCCAACGAGTGAAGATTTATGTCTCACACCCTGGTGAAATTCCTGGGAATCGGAAAAATGGCCAATCTCCAGGCGTCGCTTCGCGACGTCGCCACGCTACTCCCTCCGTTGGCCTGAGCTCGTTAAGATCAAGCGACCCGATCACGGGGCCAACGCTACACGCAGGCACGCGGCCTCTTGGTCATTGCGGACCACCAGTCGATCGCCCGCGAGCGCGATGGGGTTCCACGTCTTCGCCGAGAACACCCGGAAGCGGTACAGTTCGTGCGGTCCAGTGGGTGTCGGACGCAGGAGCACCAATTCGCCGTTCTCCGCCATCAACAGGAACAGGTCATCAACTAGCAGGCCTTGCCCGTGGCCGTAGCGCCCTTCCTTCCACCGTTGCAAACCATCCTGAACATCAATGCAAGCAAAGATCCCGTCGTCCAGTCCGTATAGAAACCCGTCGCGAACGACGGGGTTGGCGAACTTGGCCTTCAGTTTCTTCGACTGCCAGATACGTTTCACCACGAGTCCTTCGCCGGTCGAGCGCCCAACCTCTAGCAACTCACTGCCGACACCATAGCCGCTCGAGAAGACGACGCGATCTGGTCCGACGACGACGGGTACCGCCACGTGCGGAAAGCCGATGCCCCAAGGATGTTCCCACAAAACAGCGCCATCCGTGGCATCATGCGCGGTGATTCGGTGGTGATTGAACGCAAGGATCTGGCGCCGCCCGCCAAGCGTCGCGACGAAGGGCGAGCCGTAACCCGACTCGTCTTCCCCCTTGGCCCAGACGGGTTCACCGTTGTCCGCTCGGTAGGCCAGTAGTGATTTCTTTTCCTTGCCGCCAGCGCTAACAATGACCTGTCCGTCGAGGAAGAGCGGCGACCCGGCGTAGCCCCACTCCGGCACCTTGGCGCCTGTGTCGGCGATGAGGTCGCGCGTCCAGAGCGCTTTCCCAGTGGCGAGGTCGAGCGCGTTAAGCCGGCCCGTCGACCCGACGGTGTACACCCGCTCGCCGACGACCGTCGGGTTGGCTCGTGGACCCTCACCGCCGATTGGGTTTGCGTATCGGGCGGCATCCCCGTGGGACCAGAGGGACCGACCCGTGAGCAGGTCGTAGCAGGTCACCAGTTCCTGTGTCTCATCCTGTTCTTGGGTCAGGGCACGTCCGCCCACTACGGCGAAACCGGACCACCCGGCACCGACTTTTATCCTCCAAAGAATCTCCGGTGGATGCGCAGCCCAGTCGGCGTCGAGCTTCGGACCCACGATCACGGCGGTGCGGTCTGGGCCGAGGAACTGGGGAAAGTCCGCCCGGGCAACGAGTGTGGACGTGAGGGTGGGGGTGGGGGTGGGCGCGATCGGACCCGCGGTGGCGGGAGCCGGCCGACCCGATTTCGCCCAACGAGGCGCGAGAATCGGCACGAGATCCCCGCTGACGCCCCGGATGCGGAAGAGCGACGCGCCCAGACCGAGCGCCCCCAGCACGGCCAACGTGACGACGAGTCGCAACTTCCATCGCGCCCTCGAGAGCAGCGTCCACCAGAGCAGCAAGAGCAGAGCGGTCCCGAGCAGGAACGCCGCCGTGGTGAGATTGCGCTCCTGGAACGTGAGATCATCGCGGAACCTCACGACAGAGATGGCGACCACGGACGAGGCAAGGATCAGCCATGCGGGCCACCAGCGAAGGCGACGACGAGAAGGGGGAGGAAGGTCAGGGTTTGCAGCGATCATCCCCGCCGATGAGAATCGAGAGACGGCGTAAGAGCAACTCCGCGTCGGTAAGATGTCCCGCTACGTGCGGGGAAAAAGACCGCGCGGATTGATTTTCTCCAGTCGCCTGGGCATCTACCGTGAGTGTTTCAACTGAAAGTTCATGTGGCGATTTGATCTTAGTACCGTTCCGAAGGCGTTGAGGTGCCGGTGGAGCGTCGCGAGCTTCGGGGTATGCGCGGGACTTATGGCAAGCCCGATGCCGATGTGCGCCGCAGACGGTCGGGTGGAGGCGTTCGTGGCAAGGCACTGTGTGGATTGCCACGATTCGGACTCCAAGAAGGGGGGTTGGACCTAACCGCGATTAAGTTTGACCTCACCGTACCCAAGAGCTTCGCAACCTGGGTGTTGATCCATGATAAAGTCAGCGCGGGCGAAATACTGCCCGCGAAGAAAAGGCAACGCCCAGAGCCGGCCGAAATCGTGGGGTTCACGAACGAACTGGCATCCTTGCTCATCGCGAGCGAACGCAAACAAACGGTTGAGCATGGGCGCGCCACACAGCGGCGCCTTAACCGATATGAATATGAGGAGACGCTACGCGACCTATTGTCGCTGCCCTATTTGGAGGTGAAGGACTTTCTCCCTGAGGACTCCCTGACCTCCGATTTCAACAAACTCGGTGACGCGCTCGATGTGTCGTACGTGCAAATCGCCCGCCACTTGAGTGCAGGGGATTTCGCGTTACGAAAGGCGATTGCACCGCGGGTCGCGCGACCGGAAACGACCACGACACGCTACGATGCGTGGGAGCAGGGCGAGTTCTTCGGAGCGATCAAGCTGGAGGGGCCGAAAGAACGCCGGACGTTCCCTCTGGTGGGTCTCGAACTGCAAAGAGACCTCCATGGCAGAGGTCCGGCCGAAACGCCCTGAGAATAGGGACCAGGCCCGTCGCGATCGGGAGGCGATGGGGGTCGTCGTTAGCACGTACGAGCCGACGGAGATCCGTTTCGGGAAGTTCCGAACGCCTGTGTCCGGCCTCTATAGGCTTCGTTTCTCGGCCTTTAGTTTTTGGATCGACCCGAAGTTTACAGAAGTAACCGTCGGCCGACGGCCTGAGCCGGTGACGATCTATTCCGATTCTGAGCCTCGGATCCTGCGCAAGCTGGGTAGTTTCGATGTGGGCGTTACGCCGACCGTACGGCAACTGGAAGTATTCTTATTGGCCAGCGAAACCATCCGACCCGACGCAGCGCGGCTTTTCCGGTCACGCCCGCCCGATCACAAGAACCCGCTGACGATGGCCGACGGGATGCCGGGCGTGGCGTTTCAATGGATGGAGGTGGAAGGCCCGTTGATCGATGAGTGGCCGCCCGCCGGGCACAAGCTCCTCTTCGGAGATCTGCCCATGGTGGATCGGCCGGTCACCACGGGTACGGGCCGGGCCAAGGTCACAGCGGGGGTCGAGGTGACGTCGCAAAATCCGGGGCTCGATGCGGAGATTTTGTTGCGGAAGTTCATGGAACAGGCCTATCGCGCCCCGGTGGATAACGCCGAAGTGGGTCGTTTCCTCAGCGTCATGCAAGGTGCGCTGAAAGTGAGTCACAGCTTCACCGACTCGATGATTGCCGGTTCCACCGCCGTGCTCAGTTCTCTGCGGTTCCTCTATTTCAACCAGCAGAGGCCGGGCGTGCTCGAGGATCGTGCTTTGGCCGAACGGCTCTCGTACTTTCTCTGGAATTCGTCGCCGGATGCCGAGCTCCGGCAACTTGCTAAAAAGAGGAAGCTGCATCGCCCGGATGTTTTGCGCGCTCAGACCGAGCGTTTGCTGAATGACCCCAAGGCGTTTCGCTTCGTTGAAGCGTTTCTCGATTATTGGCTCGACCTCCCCACGATCGCGACGGTTGCGCCGGATACGGAGTTATACCCGGATTACCAACTCGACGATCTCCTGGTGGAATCGATGACGGCCGAAACACGGCTGTTTTTTTTCCGAACTGCTCAGGCGAAATCTTGGCGTGACCAATTTGGTGAGCTCGGATTTTGCGATGCTCAACGAACCCCTTGCGACGCACTAGGGCATTCCTGGAGTGGAGGGTGTGGCTCTCCGCTCGGTGCTGCTCCCGGCCGACAGCGTGCGCAGGGGTCTGCTCACGCAATCGAGCGTGCTCGAGGTCACCGCCAACGGGACCACGACATCACCCGTCAAGCGCGGTGCATGGATTATGGGACCTCTCCTCGGCCGCCCGCCGCCGCCACCGCCCCCCAGCGTGCCGGCGGTGGAGCCCGATATCCGGGGCGCGACGACCATCCGTGAACAACTGGCGAAGCACCGCAATCTGGAAACCTGCAATGCCTGTCACACGTTGATCGATCCCGCCGGCTTCGCACTGGAGAGTTTCGATGTCATGGGCGGCTGGCGTGACCGCTACCGCTCGGTGGGCCTGGGCGAGCCGATGAAAGGAATCGGCCACAATGGATTATTCTACCATTTTGGCCTCGGCCCGGTCGTCGACCCCAGCGGCGAACTCCCCGACGGCCAGCGATTTCAGAATGTCCGCGAGCTAAAACGCCGTCTGGTCCGTGACGATAGACAACTCGCGCGCAATCTGACCCGGCAACTGATGATATACGCGACCGGTGCGCCGATCCGCTTCTCCGACCGGCCTGTGATCGAAAAAATAGTGAACAAAAACCGAAGCCAAGGATATGGTGTGCGATTGCTGGTCCACAGCATCGTGCAGAGCGACTTGTTTTTGGAAAAATAGACCGAGGTACCTGCCATGAAGAATCGACCCGAACACGACGCGCCGGCCGGCCCTTTTGTCGCCACCGTCCGCAAACTTTCGCGCCGCCACTTCCTGCGTGATACCGGCATCACGTTGTCTCTGCCGCTACTGAACTCGATGATGCGCGTGTTCGCTGGACCGCCCATGTCTACGCCCGCTGTTACCGCTGGCCCCGTTCCGGGAAATCCGCCGCGTCGGATGTTCGCCATCTGCAACAATCTCGGACTGTTGCCAGACCCATTCTTTCCGAAGGAGACCGGGCGTGGCTACGCGCTGTCTTCGTATCTCGGACATCTTAAGGAGCATCGAGAGGATCTCACCGTGTTCAGCGGCGTGGCGCATCCGGACGTAGACGGAGGCCATCCGGCGGACAACTGCTTCCTGACTGCTGCGCCGCATCCAGGCCGAGGTGGATTTCGCAAGACCATCTCGCTCGACCAATTCATCGCGGAGCGCATTGGGCACCTCACGCGATTTCCATCCCTGAACCTCAGTGTCAACGTCGAGCAAGGCATGCGAAGTTTGGCCTGGACCGGCTCCGGCGTCCTGATCCCGTGCGAGGAGAAATCCGCGGATGTGTTCCGCCATCTGTTCATTCAGGGTTCTGCGGCGGAGACCGAAAACCAAATGCGCAAGCTGGAGCTCGGGCTGAGCATCCTTGACTCGGTGGCTGACCAGGCAAAAACGTTGCAACGCGCGTGTCGGCACGCGCGACCGCGATCGACTGGAGCAGTATTTCACGAGCGTTCGCGAGTTGGAGAAGCGGATGCAGATGTCCCGCGAATGGGAGCGGAAACCCCGACCCACCGTTTCGGCCAGCGTGCCGCTCGATCCTGAGAGCCCACGGGCCTATATGGAAAAAGTCCGCTTGATGTATGATCTCGCACGCCTCGCTTTCGAGACCGACTCGACGCGTTCGATCGCACTCTTGCTCGACAGCGTCAACTCCCCCGCCATCGACATGGACGGCATCAAGATCACCGATGGCTATCACAACCTTTCGCACCATGGTCGATCCAAACCGAAGCTGGCACAGCTTCGGGCCATCGATGAATGGCATATGAAACTCCTCGGCGATCTTTTCACCGGGCTGAAAAACGTGCGCGAAGGCGACGCGACCTTGCTCGATCGCACGATGGTCCTTTACGGCTCGAATCTTGGAAACGCGAACACCCACGTAACGACGAACCTACCCACGATTTTCGCTGGGGGTGGGTTCAAGCACGGCCAACACCTCGCCTTTGACCGCGAGCGGAATTATCCATTACCGAACCTCTTCGTCTCGATGCTCCAGCGAATGGGCATTGAGACCGACACGTTTGCCTCCGCCAGCGGCACAATGCGGGGATTGGAGATGGCTTGAGCCGTGTCGCATCGCGTATTATTAGCCATGCCTCTCTCCCGTCGCCGCTTCCTTGCAACCGTTGGAACCGCGACCGCGCTGTCCCCCGGCTTGCTGTCCGCCGCAGACCCCCCGCTGCGCGCAGCGGTTATCGGGCACACGGGACGCGGGGACTATGGGCATGGGATGGAGAACATCTTCAAAGCTCGGCCCGGGATTGAATTGGTCGGACTAGCCGACCCAGTCGAAGCCAGCCGCACAAGGACGGCGGTGGCCATCGGTGCGCCGCGGGCCTATGCGAACTGGCGGGAACTGCTCGACAAGGAGCGGCCACAACTCGTGTCCATCGCAATGCGGCATGCGGACCAGCACGAAGAGATCGCTCTGGGATGTTTGCGCGCCGGGGCACATTGCTATGTCGAGAAGCCGTTCGTCCGTTCGCCCGACGAAGCGGACGTGGTGCTCGCCGAGGCGGAGAAGCAGGGGCGTCGCATCGCCGTTGCGCACACAATGCGAATGACGCCCATCGTCCGCCGGCTCAAACAGGCCCTTGGCGAAGGTCTCATCGGTGAGCTGCGCGAGCTGCGCGCCTTCGGCAAGCAAGACCAGCGCGCGGGCGGTGAGGACCTGATGGTGCTCGGCCTGCATCTGTTCGACCTGATGCGAATGTTCGTCGGTGATCCCATCTGGTGTTCGGCACGCGTGCTCGAGCAGGGGCGAGACATTGTTCCGGCCGACCGTCGGCAAGTGAAGGACAACGTGGGCTGGGTCGCGGGGGATCAGGTGTCTGCGCAGTTTGCCTTTGCGGGCGGCGTGAACGCCACCTTCACCAGCGATGCCCGGCTGCGCGAGACGACGGGTCGCTGGGGCATTGAGTTTCACGGAAGCCGAGGCGTGACGAAGTTGAACTGTGACCTGTCCCCTGAAGTATCGGTGCGCTCGACGACCGGTTGGTCGTCGGGCGGAAGACATGATGACTGGAAGCCGCTCGACGACACGCTCGTGAAAAGCGCGCCGGAACACAGCCTAGCCCCAGTGAGCGACTGGCTCGAGGCGATCGCCAAACAGCGCGAGCCCGAGTGCAGTGGCCGCAACGGCGCGTGGGCTGTGGAGATGGTCATGGCTGTGTACCAGGCGGCACTCAGTGGGGGTCGTGTCCGGTTCCCGTTGACAATGCGCTCGCATCCGCTCCAAGCACGGCAGTAGAGGGGGCACGCTGATTTTTACCAGACGTAGATAAAGGGACGGTAATTAATTTCCGGGATTTGGCGGCGCTGACTCGCGGCAAGCGCCGAAGAAAAGCGGGTGAGGACTACCGCACTCCATGACGCTTCGCGCTCGACAAATTCGCGAAGAAGTCCGCCAAGTCTTCGACTGCGCCAGTCCTCTTGCGCTTCGAAGGGGGCATGCAGCGAAAGCAGATTCCATCAGCGCCAGAGCAAACAAAACTTCTTCGCGGTCTGGATTCATTGGGAAATCATCATACGGGTTGAGCCTTCTTTCACTTCGTGTCCGGCTCGGGGAGGGGGATGCCTTTGGCCTGGAACAGCGCTTCCGCTTCGCGCTGCCTGGTTTCCGCATTATGGCCTTGCCCTCCATGTAACTAATGACCTGTCCCTTTATTTGTTCTTCAATAGCCCAACACCACCAGCAAGGGACGATGATCCGAGGCCACCGCTTCGGGAATCACGGTTGATTTCAAAACCCGCCATTTTCCGCGAGGCGCGGCCAGCACGTAGTCAATCCGCACCTTCGGAACATCGGCGGGATTGGTTAATGCGGCATTCGCTCCTGCCGTATCCGCCCAGCCGGTTTCAGAACTCAGCATCCTATTCATCACTCGGCTTTCCGGTGTCGCATTAAAATCTCCAGCGAGGAGGGTAGGGATTCCGTTGGACGGAAATTCCTTCAGCAGCGCTCCCGCTTGTTCCCAGCGATCCGCATCCTCACGGGTCGCATCAAGGTGCAGGCAAACAAAGCGGACCCGGCCGAATCCTGGGACATCCACCAGCGCGGTGGTGGCAATGCGAGGCTCGCGTCCCTTCGTTCCGGGCAACCTCACAACCCTCGGCTCGATCAGCGGCCATCGACTGAGAATGACCTGGCCATATTCCCCACCCTGAAATGGCATCGCCGCACCATACCAGCCATGCATCTGAGTCAGTCGAACATACTCGGAAGCCTGGTCCACGTCTCCGGTCCGCTCGGCCTTTCGATCCACCTCCTGCAGGGCGACAAAATCCGCCTTCGCGTTCCGGATAGCGCGAGAGATCCGCTCCAAATCAACCCGCCCATCCAGCCCTTCTCCGTGGTGCAGGTTATAGGACAACACCCGCAGGTGGCGGGTCCCGGTTTGGGTTGAAGAAGTTGAGCTCTGACACCCCACGGCAGTTGAGGCGAACAATCCGGCAAGGAACGTGCGTCGATTCATTGCCTCCTCTTTTACCCCCGCTGGGTAGGAAGGCCAACAGCAACGATGAAAAATTCAGGCATTGCGTAATCCCACGTTCCTTTTGAAAACCCCGAATGGGTCAGTTTTTGAGATCACCGCGCGCAAAAAGATACGCAATCAAATCGGAAATCTCGTCCGCCTTCAAACTGTTCAAGAGTCCCTCGGGCATCATCGACGCCTTCGAAGGTGCGATCGATTCGATGTCGATCCGTTTGATGTTTGTCATGTTGCCGGGGTCGAACATGTCCTCCACCAAGTTGAGATCTCCTCCACCCAAATTGGCAATGCGGCCCGTGAGGACATCACCGTTCTTTTTGATGACGACAATGGCTTCATACTGATCGCTGATCACCTTGTTGGGTTCGATGACGGCTTCCAAAACATCGTGAACACTGAACCGTCCGACAACGCCGGTCAGTTCAGGTCCCATGGATCCGCCTTCCTGGCCGAACCGATGACACGCAGCACACGCGACGTCGCCGTACAAAAGACGGCCACGCTCAAGATTGCGGGCGCCTTTCAAATTTTTCTCAACGAGAGGCGTGAGCTCATTTACAGTCCATTCCTTGACAAACGATCGCGCCGCCAGAGTGTCACGCGGGCTCTTTTTCTCGATTTTCGCGTTTAGAATAGAATTCAAGGATGCCTTGTCCGCCTCGGAAAGACTCTCCACAGCGCGCTTTTTCATTGTGGCTATCGAACTCGCAAATGTGTTGCCTCCTCGATAGCCTGCCGCCTTCTGGAACCACCCAAAATACTCCTCCCGCAAAGGCTGCGTCCAACCAGTTTTTAACATCCGCAGCGCCGAGACATAGTCAATCTGCTCTTCCTGGGTGGGTGCCGTGCGCAGGGCGGTCACCAGCTTCACCGTCGCTCCAGGGGCTTGGAGATATGCAAGAATCTGAGACAGCACGAAGTCCGTCTCACGATGTCGGGCAGGGAACATTGGTTCAAACTTTGCCACCCAACGCTGCAGGGTGGCGTCATCGGGGCGACCCAGGCGAATAAACGCGAGCGACCATGCACGCAGAAGGTCCACCCGATCGCCCGGGGCCAACTTGGACCACACGATACCATCGAGGGCGTCCAGGATCCGATGCGCCAACGCGGGATCGACGGGTGGCTGGTTGGCTTTGCGATGAATCGCGTCGCGTCCACTGAGACGGATCAGCGCCACCAGAGCTGCGATCGCTTTGCGGGGTTCCTTTTCGGTAAGAGCCCGTTCACGCCAACCGGCCGCATCCTGCCATTCGAGGGCTGTCCGGGCCGCGAACCGGATCGATCGATCGGCATCGCCCAGGTACGGCCACACAGTCGCAACCGCCGCCGGGTCGGCATTCCCATGGAAGGCCTCCAGGCGATGACGCAGATCCCGACGTTCCTGCAACCGCGGATCAGGACCGGCCGGTGCGGTGGATTCCGGACCTGTATAGGTCGCTCGGTATAAGGCCGACTGCGCACCCCGGCCGCCGACGGCGAGATACATCGCGCCATCGCGCGGATTAATAACAAAATCCGTCACCGGGAACGGCTGTCCGCTAATGAACTCCTCCGATTCGCCGGTGTAGGTTGCTCCGTCAGGACGCAAATGCACGGCTCGGAGTTTTCCGAAGCTCCAGTCCGCCAGAAACAAGGCATTTTGATACTTGGCCGGGAACTTTGCACCATAGCCAAACCCAATGCCCGTGGGGGACCCAGGGCCGATGTTCACGGCCGCGCCCAGGCTGTCGATGAAGTAGTCGGGCCACTTGCCATCGCCATTGCGAAACCCGTATTCGGCGCCGCTGGTCACGTGATTGACACGGGTGGGGCGATACCACGGCGCACCAATATCCCATTCCATGTCCGCGTCGTACGTGAACAGTTCCCCTTCGCGATTGAAGGCCATATCGAACTCGTTCCGGAGTCCCATGGCGATCAGCTCCCATTTGCGCCCATCGGGATCCGTCCGTGCGATCCAGCCCTGAGGCGCGTACGAATTATCCATGAACCCGGTCGGCAAGCGCGGCAAGAGACTATCCTCGCCCCAGATCATCGGCACCCGGGAGGAATCCATAGCGGTCAACTCGCTTTGGTTACCCACCACGACGAAGATGGACTTGCCATCGGGCGACAGCACCAGGGAATGGACACCGTGCTCGCCGCCCGCTTTGAGCTCTCGGAGCAATTCCACCTTGTCGAACACATCGTCCTGATTTGTGTCGCGGACACGATAGAGGCCGTGCGTGCGTTTCCCTTCGTTGACGGCGACATAAAGACTATCGAACGCGTAGAGCAACCCGTGAGCTTCCCCGATGTCGAGATCGAGCCTCTCCACCTTCACATCCCCGCCGGTGAGTGGTGGCAGAGTCGCCCGGTGCAAGGCCCCATTTTGATCCGAAACGATCAAACGCCCCTTGGGATCGAAGCACATTGCCACCCAGGAGCCTTCGGTCGCCTTGGGCACTGTGTAGAGCAGCTCCAGCTTGAACCCATTCGCAACCTTGACCGCCGCACCGCCGGAGCGGCCTAACGTGGAGAGCGACGTAAAGCCCGGCTCACTTCCAGGCGAAGCAGCTGCTCGCAGCACTGCCGTAGCAACGATGAGAGCCAGCGTGACTGCGCCTGCACGAAACGATTCATATTTCATAGCGGTGAAAATTGGCAGTGCATCAAGTACCACGACCCTTTGGGGTTGGCCAGCAAATCGGCAGTTTTTCCGACTAGATCCAAACCCATGAGCGTCTCGAGGCTCTCATCTTCGTGAAATCCCCTCCGCCTCTCAAGAATGCACGTGTGCCAACAACTTCGGGATGCGCCCCGGTCTTCCTTCACACATCCTTCGCGGTTGCCGCGTCGGGCCCGCTCTGGTAGCTCTGACGTCAGAAAATCTTCTTCACATTGTGACGATGTTCCCTCGCTTACTGTTGCTGCTTGCCTCGCTCGGTGTCCGGCTGGCTGCGGACACCGACCTCGCGTGGACCACGCTCGCTCCGTTGTTCAGGCCACCGCCCGAATTTGCGGGGAAGTTCGGCGTCTACCGTTCGCCGTTGCTCTTTCGCGAAGGCAAGACCGTCAACACGTCGAACGCCTGGGCTGGCCGTCGAATCGAGATTCTTGGCGATTGGCACCAGTTGATGGGGCCCTGGCCACCGGTTATCGAGCGCCCCTCCTTCGAAGTTCTCGTCACCACTTCTCGCGGTGAACTCATCCAGCAGCGCGTGCGCCTGGAAATCGCCCGCGGCCAGACGAATGAAGGCTTGTTGCTCACACCGCCGGGCCGTGGGCCATTCCCCGCCGTGCTCGTCGTTTACTACGAACCGGAGACTAGCGTCGGACTAAACCAAAAGCAGCCGCTCCGCGATTTCGGATTCCAGCTCGCCCGGCGCGGTTTTGTGACACTCAGCATCGGCACGCCCGGCGGCGACGCATGGAAACCGGATATAGGCCGAGCGCAATGCCAACCCCTTTCGTTTCATGCATACGTCGCCGCGAACTGCTGGAACGTGCTTGCCCATCAGCCAGCGGTAGATCCGACACGCATCGGAATCGTGGGTCACAGCTACGGGGGCAAGTGGGCGCTGTTCGCCGGGGCGCTTTGGGAAAAGTTCGCTGCAGTCGCCGTGAGTGATCCGGGAATTGTCTTCGACGAGACCCGGCCCAACGTGAACTACTGGGAACCGTGGTACCTCGGTTCCGATCCGGTAGAAAAGCGCCCGAAAGCCGGCGTGCCTACGTCGGACAACCCGCGCACCGGCAGCTATCGCCGGATCATCGAGGTCGGACGGGACCTGCACGAAATCCACGCGCTGATCGCGCCGCGCCCGTTCTTCGTTTCCGGCGGCGCGGAGGACCCGCCATCCCGCTGGACGGCTCTGAATCATCTTGTCGCGGTCAATTCGCTGCTGGGTGTCACCAACCGGGTCGGTCTAAGCCGGCGCTCGGGTCACACTCCAACCGAAGAATCCAACGCGCAACTCTGTGCATTCTTCGATCATTTCCTAACAACTCAAGGAGCCACACCCTAATACTGTGATTCAGACAGTGGGGAGGGCCCTTCGGCGGCAGTGATGATAGAGACGGACCCTGTCGACGGGCTTGACGCCCGACGCCGTACTCACCAGTCCACAGCGCGAATCCGGATCGTCGCGCCCCGGATCGCGGATCAAAACCACTTCCAACGCCACGGTGGCGGCCGACCAACTGGTAAAGCCCTCAATCGCGCAGGCTTCTTGGTGCGGCTTGGGCGGCGGGGATGGTTCTTGGGCGCGCCGTTCCGCCAAAGTCTATTGCCGTTTGGCTTCCCAGCGCACAATCGCCGCCGGCCTTTGGGGCGCCGGTGACACCGGCGCTTTTTCGGGCTCGGGCAAGAGCTCCCATTTGCCCTGGTCGGCCAACGCCCACACGTCGGTCCACAGATCCACGTTCTTCTTGAAGGGGATGCTCACATCGACCCGTGCTCGGTCTTGCACCGGCTGATGGCCGTGCCGTCAATGAAGCCGCGATCGAGGATCAGCCACTTCAGGACGCCCCGGCCCACGCGCGACACAAACTGATCCACCAAGCGCCATAAAACGGCGTTCTCGTGCGTGTTACCCGGCACCAAGGCCACCGCGGCATAAACGAAACTCTCTCCGCGACGATGCAGCAAGCTGACCCACATGTAGCAGTGCCGGTGAACCGCGTGCGTACGCGCCTGGGCATCGAGCTTCTCGCAGTCGACGGGGTGATTATATCCGTCAAACCACCGACTCTAATGACCTGTCCCTTTATCCCAAATTGGACACCGTTCCCCCTCCATTCACCCCTGGTGGCCCGACGTCGCCAAGCAGACTCTCCTGCTCACCGTCGATGACCACTCCCGCAAGTATCTCGCCGGCTCCTTCGTCCCCACGGACACCACTTGGCTGTTCAACGACAATTATTCCTTTCCGGCCCAAATCTTAATTGTCGTTACACAGCCAATTCTGGATTGTTTCCCAGCCCCCGAAACCACCCGAAAATCGCTGGTCCGACATCCTCGCTAAGTACTCCCTCTGACCCAGTCTCATTTTGTTCCCACATCAAGTCTCATTTTGAACTCCCGCCGACACTCCGCGGTTAAGGCATTGACAGGCCAATTCAGTGCGCGGACCATGCCCCAGAAGTTCATTTTGCCAATAAACCAAATCTCCCTAGCCGCGGAGCGTAAAAAGAAAATTCCTATCAATTCCGTATGACCCTCGATCGTTCGCTCATTCTCGCTCTGGCGCTGCTGCAGGGTTCGATCGCGATCAGCGGTGCAGAGGACGCACCCGGCCATTCCCGCCACGGGACCGCCTTTGATTCCGGGCTGCGACAGCGTCCCTGGCGGATGGAAGGGATCGGCCACTCGCACTTCCCCATTACGACCAAAGTTCCGGAAGTCCAGGAGTGGTTCGACCAGGGAAACACGTTGCTGCATTCCTTCTGGGTCGAGGAGGCCGAACGCTCGTTCCGCTGGTGCCTCAAACTCGATCCGGAATGCGCCATGGCCTATTGGGGATTGGCGCGAACAGGACTGAATTGGTCCACCCGCGGACCGCTCGATACCCCAAAGTTGAGACGCTACCTGGACTTCCTCAACGAAGCCATCCGGCGCCAGAACACGGTCAGCCCGCGCGAACGCATGTTCATCGAAGCGTGGGCGGCGGCCTTCACCGGCGCCGCGAAGGACCGCGGGAAGTTGCTCGCCCGGGAATTGCAGCGACTCGTGCTGAAGTTCCCTGACGACATCGAAGCCAAGGCACTCTTCGCCCTTTTCTCCATCGAGTCCGGCAACGCGCTGGGCACCGAACTGGTGCTCCGGCAGGTGCTCGAGCAGGAGCCGGATCATCCGGGGGCGCACCATTACCGCATCCACAACTGGGACGGGGTCGCTCCCGAGCAGGGACTTTTGAGCTGCCAACGCTACGGGATGGTCGCGCCGAACGTCGGGCATGCCGATCACATGCCAGGGCACAACTACAGCAAGATGGGGCTGTGGCACGAAGCCGCCCGGTCCATGGACACCGCCGCGCGGGTCGAACTCCGCTACATGAACGAGCGGTTGGCGCTGCCCTTCGAAGATGAAAACTACCCACACAACCGAAACTACCTGTGCTACATCCAGGAACAACTTGGCCTGGAGGAGGCAGCGTTGCAGGGCGCCCGAGAGCTCCTGGCGGCGCCACGCGACCCTGAATCGAACAAGGACAACAACTATGGCGCCTTCGAACAGGGAATGACCGCGCTGGTTCGCACCCTCCTGAAATTCGAGCGCTGGGACGACGTGTTGTTCGTTTCCAATTCAGCCGCCATTCCATGGCGCGATCTTCCCAGCGATAAGGATCTGCGCGCCTTTGCGGAGACGCTGGCATTTACCGGCAAAGGCAACCTGGTCAACGCACGCAGCCGCCTTCAGGACCTGAAGACGAGCATCCGCCACCAGGCCGAGAAAGCGAAAGAGGTTGGGGCTCCCTGGGCGATTGGACTCAGAGCCGCCGAGGGACTATTGCGGGCGGCCGAAGGGGACATCCTGGACGCTACCCGGCATCTGACCGAGGCGGCGGCACTGGAGAAAAGCGAACGGGACGCCGGAAACTATGACGACCCGCCGACGCATCCGTGGCCCGTGAACCGGGTGCTCGGAGATGTCTATCTGAATCGGGGCGAGCACCGGCTAGCCATCGAGGCTTACCAGCGCGCGCTCGCTCAGGAGCCCAATGAGGCCTTTTCTTTGTCCGGCTTGGCCCGGGCGCATTTCGGGCTCGGCGAGCGTGAGAAGGCGGAGAGATTCTACGGCCGGTTGCTGTACGTGTGGTCGGGGGCCAACCCGAGGCTGAAGTGGATAAAGTCGATTGAGGCGCTCGGTTTGAAAGCAACCCCCGTGGCCGAAACGCTCGTGCCTGAACGACCGTATCGGCCGGAGACTCTGGCGCAGCTCGGCCCGATCAATTGGGAACCTTACGCCGCACCGCGGCTGAGTTGTCTGGATGTCAATGGCGAGCGGGTCAGTTTGGAGGATTTCAGGGGCTCGAACGTGCTGCTCATATTCTATCTGAGCGACGAATGCGTGCATTGCGTTGAGCAGTTGGTGGCGATTAACGCGCGCGCCGCGGACTGGAGCAGCGAGAACACGGTGGTACTTGGCGTGAGCAGCGCGAGCCCGGAAAAGAACAAGACCTCAGCGAAGCTCGGGAAACTGGCCATGCGCCAGCTTTCCGATCACGATCACGAGAATGCGCGGCGGTTCGCCTCTTACGACGACTTCGAAGAGATGGAACTGCACTCAACCCTCCTGATCGATGCCAACGGACGCGTTCACTGGAAACGCACCGGAGGAAAGCCGTTCGCCGACTTGGAGTTCCTTCTGCAATCGGCCAAACGCATGAACCGCCTAGCCTGGAATTCCACGGAGGGGAATTGACCTAACAAATCCCTGAAAATTGCGGATCCTCTGGCTGTGTTTCGAAGGCAAGTGAGGATAAAGGGACAGGGGTGCAGGACAAAAATCTTCACCTAAGCAGCCAGAGCCAAGGAGTCGTTGCGAGCGACGTGTTGGTTTAGGCGATGTTTCCAGAATTCGTTATTGCGTCGACTGCTATGGATGCA
>SIBK01000117.1 GCA_009695205.1 Pedosphaera sp.
CTTTGCCCGGCTACCCACGACTCCACCTGCCAGGTAAAGTAGCCCGTCGGCGTGCTTTGAGCCTCAGCTCGCGCCGACGGGCGGACGGAGTTACCAAACCAGCCCCGGGTCCGGGCGCTCCCAGAAGGAATTTGCTCGGTTTCGCAATCGGATTGCAGCAAGGCGCGCTTCCTAACACAGCCGGTCGAAACGCCTGTGCTTCAAGATTCTTCGGCGACCTTCTTTGTCATTCTCAACGGGCCCTGGCCGATTCAGTGGAACAAGAATGGCAAACCGATCTCGGGCGCAACCGCCACGTCGTACACGACCCCCCCGGTCACCCCAGCGAATGCGGCCGATGTGTATACCGCTGAAATTGTCGGATGCGAAGTGACCAATCCAGTCAAGGCCACGATCTTCACTCCCGCAGCCGTCAAGAGCATTGCGCTGAATTTCCATGGTGGCGGCGCCAACGGAGCTCCGACCGATTTGAATCCGACCGATATCGCAGGGCTTCAACCGCAGGCGTACTGGAATAACCTCGCGGGCGGCAGCGGCGACAGCGACTCACAAGCGACCCCTGGATTGCTCTACAGCGACAACCAGCCCAGCACGGTGACGGTCACGTGGGCGTCATCGGGTGAGTGGGGTTCCGGCACCGGCAGTGCCTCGTCGACCCAACGTCTGCTCAATGGCCTTCTCCAGTCCGCGCCCGCCACACCGGGATTGATCACCTTCAACAACGTACCCGCGGGTGAACACACCGTTATCGTCTATACCGTTGGCATTCCGCTCCAGTTCCAGGATGCAGACTATACGGTTACCGGCCTCACTGCGAGCACGGTCTATACCACCGTCATGAACGCGGACCAATACAACCCGGCGCCAGGATTCTTCCGGGGCACCAGCACGGATCCGAAGGCTCGGACGTTGGCCAGCTTCGTCCGATTCGATAAGGTGAAAGCGGCCGCGGATGGTTCGATCACGGTCGGATGGACTACCATTACGACAGGCTTCGACCGCGGCGCGCCCGTCAACGCCGTCCAGTTGGTCCTGAACGCCCCACCGGCCGGTAATCCGCCGGTGATTACCCTCAACCCTCAGCCGACCGTGACAATCGCAGGCGGTAAGATCGATCTTTCGGTTACGGCCACGGGTGACAATCTCACCTACCAATGGCGCAAGGGTGGCAAGAACCTTTCGGACGGCGGCCACGTGAGCGGTGCCACCACGGCCAAGCTGACGATCAATGCGTTCAGCGCCGAAGACGAGGCGGTGTACAATGTCGCCGTCTTCAATGCAGCCGGAAGCGCCCTCAGCAAAAACGTTTCTGCGGGTCTGTCGACCTACAAGATCGACGACGCTCTGGCTGCGTACTTCAAGTTCGATGAGACGAGCGGCAGTAGCGCCGCGAACGCCGCGGCCGGCGGCAAAGCTGGCGAGGTCACCGGCTCGGCCGCCTGGGGGGCAGCCAAGATTGCCAATGGGCTCACGTTAGACGGGAGCACGTATCTTACGCTCCCCACCTATACCAAGGCGGGACGTGAACTAAGCGGTTCTGCCTGGGTAAAGGTCAACGCGGGCGCCTCGGGCAATATTGCGATCGCCCGAAATGCCGAACGCGCCCTAGGCCTCGGGCTGGGTGTCGGTCCGGGCACGCCGGCCGGTCAGTTCGAACTCAGCCTTGTTGCTCCGAATCTGGATGATCCCACCGAGGAGCATTTGTCCGTAGCCATTGGTGCCGGTCCCAACATCGCCCGTGCGACGGACCCCACGCCATTCAAACTAGGCAACCTCCAGCATGTCGCCTTCAGTGCCGACGGTGCGCAACTCCGCCTCTATGTTAGTGGCGTGGAAGTAGCCTCACGCGATTATAGCGCTGCTATCAACCCACCTGACATTCAATACCTGACGGTGGGTGCCTGGTTGATGAAAGAACCCGATACCGCCAACCTCATCCTGGACGACACCAATCCGAACACCCTTACGGGTCAAGTGGATGACTTGGCGCTGTGGAATCGGGGTATCAGCGCCGAAGAAGTTGGCTTGATCTACACTGCGGGCTCGGCAGGGAAGGCCCTTAGCACCGTGGTCGAAACGCCGCCGGTGGTGATCACAGGAGCTTCGCTGCTCGGCGCGGATGTGGTTGCCGGGCCATACACTGCGGATGCAACGGGCGTCGTAAACGCGGCTGCCAAGACCATCACGGTGCCGGTAGGCAAACCCAATCGCTACTTCCGCGTCAGCGGCAGCGCGAAGATCACCAGCGTGGCGTTACAAGGGGCCAACATCGTGATCACTTACCAGTGACCGACTCTGCCCGTGGCAGTTAGCTGCCGCGGGCTAGCACTTTTCTCATCAGCGGGTTTCCGGCAACCGGAACCCGCTGTTTTCTTTGGACGCCCCATAGAACACGGAACCCCGACATTCCATGATCCGGCCGTCCCTCCGACATTCGCCGATTCGAACTACTTCACCGGCGGAGTTCCTTCGCGGGCCGGGAAGCCAGGAACGGACGGGAATCTCTGAAGCAGATAATTGACGAGAGAGGTGATCTCGCTGTCGGTCAGGGTTCCTCCGAACGGTTTTGAAAACGCCGGCATAAAAGTTCCTGGCTTGCCCAGGCGAATCCACTGTTCCCAGTAGGCCCGATCGGTGGGGTTCTTGAGAATTGCCAGATCAGCCACCATCGTTGCCCGTTGTTCGGAATCGTGGCATATACCACAGATCGTCTTGAATAATTCACCACCCATTTTGCCCGCAGACGGGTGTAGATGGCACTCGGCGCACGCGCCCTTGAATACCGCCTGCCGGTCCGTGAACGCCACCAACTGATTCCTTTCCCTGGGAAAAGGCTCAGGCAACCGCACGCTGATCGAAAGCCTGTTCGTGCCGGACGATGTTTCGACGAGGATGCCCTTGTTGATCAATTCCCGTTTACCTACGACGTCAACGCTCACTTCCAGTTGCGCATGATCGCCCGGGGCCATTCGCCAGGGAAGCGAGGGGAGTTTGGCCGTCGTGCACGTGCAAGAGGGGCGCAGGCCTGTAATGATGATCTCCGAGGCTGATACATTGGTAACCAGGAACGTCAAGTGGGCGTTGGTTTCGCCCCGTTTCGCCTCCATTTGTTTGGCGAGAGCATCCCACGCCAGGGGATCTGCCTGGAGATGGATGCCCGCAGTCACACAAGGGAGCCATGCCCAAAAGCGAGACTGTCTAAAAAAGCGTAGGACGTTTGCGGGCACAGCGAATTTCGGTAATCGATGCGAGTCGCGCTCACACCGCGGACAGCATCTCGGGCTGCTTTATCTTCTTTCTCGTGGAGGGACTGACGCGCTCAACATCCACCGCGACCACCTTGAATTCCGGGCACATCGTATCTGCGTCGCAACCCTGCCCGGTAACATTGTTCACCATAGCATCGGGAAAGTGGAAGGTGGTGTATAGAATGCCGGATTTTACTTCATCGGTGACGATGGCGTGGAGCAAAACCTCGCCGCGAGCCGAGAAGAGGCGGACTTTGTCCCCGGTGCTGATCTTCTTCTTTTTCGCGTCCGCGGGATTGATGGAAAGGACATCCTCGGTCACGATCACGCTGTTGCCCGTGCGACGGGTCATGGTGCCGCAGTTGTAATGTTCTAACAGGCGGCCCGTGGTGAGAATATAGGGGAATTGCTTGCCGTGAGAGACGAGCTCCTTTGACTCTTCCCACGGGAAGAAGTGGAACTTGCCGAGGCCACGCTGGAATTTTTCCCGGTGCATGATTTGTGTGTCCGTGCCATCGGCGGCGATCGGCCATTGCTTGCCGTTGTCGCCCAGTCCCTCCCAGGTCGCGCCTTTAAAAAAAGGCACGATGCCGGCGATCTCGGCGAGGACGCCATCCGGGGTGTAATCCGCCTGCAGGTAGCCGAAGCGTTGCATGATCTCGCAGAGGATCTGGCCGTCGGGTTTGGTGCCAGCCAGGGGTTTCACGCTGGCATTGACTCGTTGCACACGCCGCTCGGCGTTCGTAAAGGTGCCGCTCTTTTCGAGGAAGGAGGAAGCGGGCAGAATTACGTTGGCGTATTTTGCGGTCTCGGTCATGAAAATCTCCTGCACGACGAGGAAGTCCAAGGCGTTCAACGCATGCCTCACATGCTCGGAGTCGGGGTCGGTCTGCACCACATCCTCGCCCATTAGCCAGAGTGCCTTGAGTTTGCCTGCAATCGCGGCGTCGAACATCTGCGGGATCTTCCAGCCGATTTCTTCGCTGAGCTTCACGCCGTAGAATTTCTCATAAAGAAGGTGCATCGCCGGATCGCTTACCTCCATATAGCCTGCGCCCTGATGTGGCTGGCAACCCATGTCCGCAGCGCCCTGCACATTATTCTGACCGCGCAGCGGATTTACGCCGACGCCTGGACGGCCAATGTTCCCGGTCATCATGGCGAGGTTGGAAATGAGCATGACGGTCTTTGCTCCCTGCTCGTGCTCGGTGACGCCGAGTCCGTGGAAGCTCATCGCAGCCTTGGCACTGGCGTACTCAATGGCAGCGGCGCGGACTTGTTCGCGATCTACACCCGTTGCCTTCTCAAGCGCGTCGATATCGAGCGCCCGCAGACCGGTTTCAAAGGCCTCCCAGTTCTCGCATCGCAACGCGACGAAATCCTTCTTGACCAATCCGGCATCCAGGATGAAGCGGGCCATCATGTTCAGCAGCGCCACGTTGGTGCCGGGACGGAGCTGGAGGTGATGTTTGGCATAAGGCGCCAACTCAATCTTACGCGGATCAATGATGATCAGCGGCACGCCCTTCATTACCTGTTGCTTCAACCGCGCTCCGGTGACCGGATGGCCCTCGGTGGGGTTCGCGCCGATGACCATCAGGCACTCGGCGAATTCGATATCCTCGAAACTGTTCGTTGCGGCGCCGGTGCCGAAGCTTTTCTGCATGCCCCAAGCGGTCGGGCTGTGACAGACGCGGGCACAGCAATCGATGTTGTTGGTCCCAATCACGGCGCGGATGAATTTCTGCATGAGGTAATTTTCCTCATTCGTGCAGCGGGCCGATGAAATGCCTGCGATGGCCTGCCCGCTGTGCGCGTCCTGGATGCGCTTCAAATTCGCCACGATGTGGTCATAAGCCTGATCCCATGTGGCTTCTTCAAAGTGGCCATTGGTGCGGATCAGGGGTTTGCGCAGGCGATCCTTGTGATTGTAGAACTTGAAGGCATAGCGACCCTTGAGGCAGGTGTGGGCGTGATTGACCTCAGCATCGATCGGCGCCTGGATGCTGAGCACTTCGTTGCCCTTGGTTGCCACCATGAGATTGCAACCCACGCCACAGTAGGTGCAAATGGTACGAGTCCTCTTTGTGGCTTCGATCGACTTCGACTGGAACGTATCCGAGATCGCCGAGGTGGGACAAGCCTGGGCGCAGGCGCCGCAGGAAACACAGGTCGAGTCCGCAAAGGTGTCGTCCATCGTCTTGATGATGCGGGCCTCAAACCCACGGCCGTGCATGGAGAGTACAAACTGTCCCTGCACTTCATCACACGCGCGCACGCAGCGGGAGCAGTTGATGCACTTCGAGAGGTCCGAAGTCATGTAGGGGTGCGAAAGATCCTTTTCGCGATGCAGGTGGTTCGCTCCCGCCGGATAACGCACCGTCCGCACACCGACCTTGGCGGCCACGGTTTGCAGTTCGCAGTTCCCATTGACTTCGCAGGTGAGGCAATCGAGCGGGTGATCGGTGAGAACCAGTTCGATGATGTTCCGACGCAGTCCGCGGATCTTTGGCGATTCGGTGAAGATATGCATCCCAGGAGTCATTGGCGTGTGGCAGGCCGCCACGACCCGGCGAGGCCCATCCGCGCTCTGTGCTATTTCCACGGAGCACACGCGACAGGCGCCATAAGGCTTCAGCTGCGGCGCGTCACAAAGCGTCGGCACATGCCCGCGTCCGCGATGACGGTCGATGAAATTGAGCAGCGTGTCGCCGGACAGAAAGAGCTCCGGTTCGCTATCGATGGTGGCGCTGAGGAGGGAGCGGGTGGAAAGGTCTTGGACCATAGGTGATCAGGTTAGCGGTTAGCGGGCGTGGTTGCGGTTTTCAGGTAGGGGCGCAATTCTTCCTCGAAAAATTGCAGCGCATTTTTGATCGGCAATGGCACACCGCCGCCGAGGGCGCAAAGGGAGGTCTGCTCGAGCGTTTCGAGCAGGTCGTCGAGGAGGGTGCGGTCGATCTGGTAATTGCTGTCGCTGCGAGCCTTGGCGATGAGTTCCTTGCCGCGCGTGCTGCCGAGGCGGCAGGGAAAGCACTTCCCGCAGCTCTCGTCGGCGGTGAACTGGAAGAGGTGCTGAATGTATTCGATCATGGGGAACGTCTCGGGAATGCACACGACACCCGCGTGGCCGAGCAGGAATCCGGCTTTCTTGAACGACTCGAAATCGACCGTAAGGCTGGCGATCCTATCGACCGGAACAATTCCGCCAAGCGGCCCGCCGACCTGGAGGGCCTTGACCTTCATCCGGAAGCCTCCGGCGAGGGCGACCACCTCGCTGAGCGGAGTGCCCATGGCGACTTCGTAAATGCCGGGCTTCACAAAGTGGCTGTCCAGTGAGAGCAGCTTCGGACCTGTGCTTTGCGCGTTGCCGACCGCAGCGTAGCCTTTGCCGCCGAGGGTGAGGATCGCGTGGAGGTTCGAAAAGGTTTCCACGTTGTTGACAATTGTGGGCTTGCGGTAAAGACCCTCAACGGTCGGGAAAGGGGGGCGCACTCGCACTTCGGGGCGCTGGCCTTCGATACTGGCCAGCAGCGCCGTTTCCTCGCCGCAAATATACGCCCCGGCACCTTTGATCGTCTTTAATTCAAAGTGGAATTCGCTGCCAAGGATGTTCTTGCCCAGCAGCCCGGCAGCGTGCAATTCGGCGATGGCCGCGTCGACGATTCGCACAGATTCGGGGTACTCGGCGCGTATGTAAAGCACCCCGACCTGGGCTCCGGCGAACCACCCCGCAACCATCATTCCCAGAAGTACCGAATGCGGACGTTGCTCCATCAGGTACTTGTCGATGTAGGCACCCGGATCGCCCTCGTCCGCATTGCAGACCACGTATTTCACGGCTCCGTCGGCGGCTCGGCAGGAGGACCATTTGAAGTGCAGCGGAAAACCCGCGCCGCCCCGGCCCCGCAGGCCGGAGTCCTTCAGTTCGCCGGCCAACCAATCGCGATCCTTGCCCAGTAACTCACGGAACGGGCTATAGTAGGATTCGACGCCAGGGAACGGCGCGGTGAGCTGAGGCGGCTGCAGGTGCGACACCACGTCGTAGCGATCCTCTGAATCACCCTGGCCGGTGGAAAACAGCGCGTCCAGCGCGACCCCGGACTGCCCGGAATAGTTTCGTCCCTCATACTGAAAAGCCCCGCCTTGGTGGCAGCGGCCCAGGCAGCAGATGTGGCCGATCTCCTCCTCCCTAAAACGCCCGCCCAGCGCCTGGTGCAGCGTTTCCTGCGTGCCCGCGCAAAGACAGGCCGAGCCATTGCAGACAAAGACCTTCTTGCCCGCGTTTTCCATCTTCAAGAAGTCGTAGAACGACACGGCCCCGAGCGTGATTGCATCACCGAAAAGCGACGCCTCACCCAAGCGATGCACCGTCTCACGCGCGGACGCAGCGCCTGCCGTCTCGGCAGCCTCCACCATTCGCTCAAAGAGATTCTTTTCGGCGCTTTTGCGGAAAGAGAGGGCACTGAGATTTTCAGACATGGGATCAGGGAGAGCAACGGAACGGATCATTCAAAGCACGGGCGCACCGACATTGCCAGCGGTGTTGCGGCTTGGGGAGATTTTTTTCCCAGCTCAGGCGGGGCCGGGTGCATCCCGAAATTGTTGCCAAACGTGAAACGTGTCCGCGATCAGGGCACGAGATCGGAGGTTTGCGCCCGAGGGTTGACATCCCCCGCTTGCCAGAGTCTTAAGATACCGCGGTGTCCGCCTGCGGCCAGCCAATCGCCTTCGGCAATGCTGGCGATCGCATAGATAAAGTCGCCGCCGGGTTTAAGCGCCATCACCCTCTCAGCCGTTTCACTGAGCACCTGTATTTCTCCATCGCCGGCGGCCGCCACCAACTGGTGACCCAGCCCCCAGAACGCAAGCGCAGTAACTTCCTTGGGGAAACCAACCGCCTGTTTCTTGCGGTCACCGCTCGTCGCGTCCCAAAGTTTTACGGCGTTGTCGGCACTCGCTGTAGCAAGAACTCTGCCGTCGGGAGACCACGCAATTCCCAGGATATGGCCGGCATGGCCTTCGAGTGTCCGCACCAGTTTTCCGGAATCGAGATCCAAGATGCGAGCAAACCGATCCGCACCGCCGGTGGCGAGGCTTCTTCCGTCTGGCGACCAGGCGAGTGCCAGCACGGTGTCGCTATGCCAGTTTGTGTGGCGGCATATTTGAAGGCCGATGGCAGGGTCCCAGACACTGACATCGCCACCGCGGGTGGGCTCGCCACCGCCGATGGCAAGCTTCCGTCCGTCCGGAGAAAACGCCAGCGCAGTGATGCGATCGACGAATGGGGACGGAGACAAAACGGAGCCCAGAGTGCCGTTGAGCGACCAGCTCGGTGTGAGACCGACGGAGAACCATTGATTGTCATCGGTTTCCACCGACACCGACTGCGAATCCTGAAACGCGACATTCCGGACGGGTTGAGACATGGGAAGGGTTTCTCCTGGCAGTCCTCCCTCGGAACGCCAGATGCGAACGCGGCCGTCCCCCGACAGCACAGCCAGCCAGCGGCTATCGGGAGAGAAGACGCCAGAAAGCGGAGGTGAACTGGGAAGAGCAATTGACGCAACGCCTGCCTGGCGTGCGCGTTCCGCGGCACCCAGTACAACATCCAGAGTAATCTTCCGTTCCTCTCCATTCTTGAGAGCGGTCGCCGTCTTTTCAACCGCGGGCAAGGCCAGATCGAGTTCATACTTGGCGGAGCTCAGTTTTTGCTGAAGCAGTTTCAGTTCCGACTCCAGTTTCTCAACCTCCTTGAGTGTCTTCTGAGCGATCTCCTGGGCCGATTTCTTCCGAGTACTAAGTTCTGGAGTCGCGTCGCCGGCTGTCTCGGCCGCCTTGAGTTCCAATTCTGCGACCGAGCGATCTTTCCGGCCTTTTTCGAGAGCCGTCTGTTTCTCAGATATGGCACGCTCTGCGGCGGCATTGGTGTCGATAGCCTTTTGATGTCGAATCCGCAGGGATTCGAGCTCCTTACGGGCGGCTTCATTCCCCTCGTGGACGGAATCCCGTTCACCGCGGATCCAAGTGTGTGACTGCTCTGTGGTGAGGGAGCGGCCGATGGAAACGCGGTCGCGGTGGAGGGCGGTGACGAAACGTTCCCGGCGGGCGTCAGACAGAAGGGCGATGCCGTTGGTGATGGCGAAGAGGTACTTGCCGTCCGGACTGGTCGCTGTCACTACGGGAGCGGAAATCCGATTCGTCGGATACTTGGCAAGGTGTGTGACAGGAACAGTACGGCGCCAGACCTTAACTTCCCGGAATCCACCGGAGGCCAACCACTCGCCGTTGGGGCTAATGGCGAGGGAATTCACCTGGTCGAGGTGGGCGATGCCGGTATTGGCGGACGGGGGGAGGGCTGGGTCGACGGCGTGGGCGATCACTTCGAGGCTTGGAAGCGAATAGAGATCGATGCGGTTTCCGTGGCTGGCGGCAATGCACGATCCGTCGGAGGCTGCGGCAACGGCGAAAACTGGGTGGGCTCCTGAGGCCAAGGGTTGCCAGGCGATGATTTCATCCCGGTGTGGAGAAGGGCGGGCACCTTGATCGATCCAGGTGGCGATCAGGCCGAGCTGCTCGGGAGAGAGGTCGGCGGCATTGGCTTTGTTTTCGCGAGGCGGCATCCGGGGTTTTGCTGTGTGGCTGGCGAGTTTGAGCAGCAGGGACTCGGCGGCTTTTCCCGGTTGAATGGCGGGGCCCGTCTCACCGCCCTTGATCATGTCGGCGGGAGACTCGAGGAGCAGATCCCCTTTCGTGGTAGATTTGTTATGACACGGCAGGCAATTGGCGCGGAGGGCAGGAAGTATGTCGCGATCGAAATCCAGCGAGTTTGTGCCGGCGGGGCGTCGAACTTCGAGGGCGGCGGAAGCTGGGCTGGGCTCAACGGCGAGCGCCGACATCGGCATGAACCATCCATCCGCGATGAAGAAGGCACCGAGAAGGTAAGTTCGGAGAATCCGGGTTAAAAACATTGTGAGAAAGGTGGTTCACCGCGCCGTTTAGGGTTTCTTATTGCCTGCTGGAACCGTTACCACGAGTGGCGTTGAGAAGACGGTCAGGGTTACATCGCGTGGTTTCGCCTTTTCCTCTGCGGCCTTCCGGCGGGCTTCGATCACTTTCTTCCGTTCCTCTGCCGCAGGTTTGTCGGGTGCTGCGGCCGCAGTAAGGGCGACCTCGGCGGTCTTCAACTCCTCGATGGCCTTGAGAACGTCCGCATCGGCTTCGGGAAACATGCGGAATTTGCCGGCAATATTACCCTGCCACCAAAGCGTGTGCGTTCCGGGCGGAAGGAGAGTTTCCGCTAAGTTCAGTTCCATCACCACGTTGGTTGCCTTCTCGGGAATGCTGATTTCCTTCGCCTTGTCCAGTTCTGGGAGACCGGTGGGTTTCACGTTGAACGCAGTGGAAAAGTCACCACGGCGTATGACGCGCATGGGCACAGAGAGCTTACCCCCCGGTACGGCCTGAATGGGTTCCGGCGAGACGGGTACAAGAGAGACTGGCGCTGGCGCGTTTGAATGAATGGCGAGCAGAAACTCCCGCGCCCCGCGGGACGGAACCGATTCATTGTTGAAGTCCGGCACCGGCCAGGTTGTGCCGGCAGGCAACACCCCATGCCGCAGCTCGTTGGTTCCCAAGAGGGTGGTCCCGAGGAGGGAGATGACGCTGGTGCCGTGTGCATTCTCGGTGGCCGTGAGCATGATAACCCCGGAGTTCTGTCCGGCGGCAATTCGTGCCGGGCCGGCCATCACACCCTGAGGTAGGTCGTATGCAGAGAGATCGATTGGCCCTGCGAATCCGTCCCGCCGCAGGGCGAAAACCCGGACGGGCAGTGTTTGACCCGGTCGCAGCATGGGTGAAATCACATGTAACGCGCGGTCGTCGTTGTTAGCTTTGGGAGGCGGTTGTGCGAAGGCGACAAGTCGGAAATCCGGCGTCTCCGGTCGAACGGTTAGGCGGTAAGAGTGCCGTGGACTGGTTCGGCCCGGATTTAGGAGATCACGGATCAAGAGTCGATAAGTGCCGTCCTCCTTAAGTTCGCACCGACCGGCAGGATCTCGGGTCACGGTGCTGAATTCACTACCGCCCGCCTTGATCTCCTGATCGTTGAATTCCTGGACATCTTTCCACTCAGAGGCACCGGCGGAGTTTGTTGACTTGCGCTGTAGAACGGCAAACGGATCGCAAGGCAGTCCTATTCGGTCGGCGAAGAGCTCAAACCAGGGGTTGGTGCCGGCGCGGGCCTCGAACTGGACTCCGGAAATCTCACCGCGTTTGGGGAACGAACCGCAGAAATCGACGGGTAGAGTGACGACTTCCACCCCGGAATGAGTGCTGGCGGCGCCTGCGGCAAGAGGCGCCACTACCACAGGCTGGGTCGACAGGAAAAAGCGAAGTGGATTCGACGACCCGTTCGTCGTGAACCACCGCCACGTGAAAATTTCGCTGGCAACCGCCACCGCAGCGGGGTGTCGAAGGAACTCCAGAGGCCAAACGGAGGACGGGTTTTCCTTCGGTACCACGATCTCTGCATCAACTTTTTCAAGTGCCCTTCCATCGAAGCTCAAAAATCCGGCCGGTTGGCCACCCGGGAGATTCCGCCCGTACAGTGTCACTCGATTCGTATTCCCAAGCGTCAATAAATGAGGGTAAGCGAAGTCTAGATGAGGGCTACGGGTGGCCACTAGGCGGTAGGGGAATTCCTCCCCACCCCGGAATGTGCGGTCGTGGATTTCGATAAAAAACGTTCCAGCCACCCGCGAGGTTACGTCGATGAATCCGCGAACCGATCGATCCAATTCGCGTTGACCGGAGTCGAGGAGGACGAGCACGGGCTCCATGCGTGAATCCAGTTCGGAGGACACGATTCGGACGATGACTCTTTGATCCGCAGGCATGGGGAGACGGTACCAATGGGCATTACCTGCGGGCGCTCGGCTGTAGATTACCGTTTCGAGAGGGAGATCCGAAGCGATCGTTGGACCGAGGTTGGTTCCGGAAAGCCCGCTACCGGGAAGATCATCAATTGAAAACGACCGAGGATTCGAGAGGCCAAACCGCCCGATGAACCGGACATCCAACATGGCAGCGGTCATTTCCGAGGGAATCGCAACCCGGAATTTTTGCGGACTACCGGCGATGACCGTCGCCGTGACGCGGCTATCGGAGAAGCGAAGCATGGAAGGCCCATCGAGATCCGCCCCGCTGACCGTGATTTCGGTGGTAGTGCCCGCCTGGGCTCCGGCGGGAAAAACCCACGCCAGCCGGACGTTTGGCATTTGAGCATGGGAGATATTCGGCGATGCGAGGAGAATGCCGATGATGCAGCAGGCAGCTCGAAATGGCCGATACGGAGGCGTGGATTCCATCGGGAGATCCTGTCTGGATGCACGTGTGGAACCCGGCATTGGCTCAATGGTTAAACAGGAATTCCTTGGTGTTTAGAAGAGCCCACACCGCGTCTTCGTAGGCCAGGCGGCGTGCGCGGGTGCGGGTGGTGTCGTCCGCGGCGGTCGCCGTCTTCGTCGCAATGTAATCCCGTGCCGCCTTGAACTCCTCGGCCACCGGATCGCGGGCGTACGCAAGTCGGTACAGCTCACGAAGCCGATCCTCGTCTGTCCTCGTTCCATCTGCGGCCATCCGGGCTGCCCGGCCGGTGTCCGAAGACAGACGCTCTTGGATGTCCTTGGAATTGAGCAGATGCAAGCTTTGGCTGAGCGACGCATCCATGCTGCGCTCACACTCGCACGCACTGCTGCTCTCGGGTCGTCCAAATACGGTGAGGAAATAGTTGGCGGTGTTGAAACTATTGTCGGGCAGGCACACCGCACGCGTCCCTGGCGGCAGGCCTTCAAATTTTGATTCCGTCCTCAGCAGGGTGTTCAGTCCGTCGTACAGTACTTCGGCGCTGAGGCGGCGTGGATAGTACCGCGAGAAATGGTGTCGATCCCGCGCGTTGAATTCGTTGGGAATGGACGACAGCTGGTAGACCGAGGATCGGGTGAGGGTTCGAACCAATTGTTTGAGATCGTAGCCGCTCCGGGTGAAGTCATCGGCGAGTGCCTCCAGGAGGGCGGGGTTGGTCGGCGGATTCGTTTCGCGCATGTCATCTTCGGGATCCACCAGACCGCGGTTGAAGAAATGCTTCCAATACCGGTTCACGAGTGCCCGAGAGAACAAAGGGTTATCCTTCCGAGTCAACCAATCCGCAAGAGCGTCACGGGGATCATCATCCACCGAAAGTGGAGCGATCGGCTGACCCAGGCCGGCAGGTTTGACAGGTTTCCCGGTCTTCTTGTTGGTCGTTTGAGCCTCCCCCCGCCTGTGTACCACCAATTCCTCACCCGGTTGACTTCCGGGTTTATAGACGACCTGGGAGAAAAAAGCACCGAAGCTCCAGTAGTCGTGCTGGCTCCATTTTTCGTACGGATGGTGGTGGCATTGGGCGCATTGCAAACGCAGGCCGAGAAACAACTGAGCCGTATCCTCGAGCTGGTTTTGGGCGGTGCGAACCTGACGATACCAGGCGACTGGCGGGTTTTCGGCGAGATCTCCCGAGGCGGCGAGGATTTCGTGAACGAATTGGTCATAAGGCTTGTTCTGGTGCAAGCTGTTACGAATCCAGGAGTGAAACGCAAGGGTGCCCCGTGATTGTTTGGCGTCCGATCGTTTGTTGCGGAGGAGAGCGCTCCATTTATTGGCGAAGTAGTCGGCGTAGTCGCTGGAAGCCAGCAGTCTGTCGATCACGGCATCGCGTGCGGCAGAGTTCGAGGATTTCGCCGCGGCGAAGAATGCGGTCTGTTCCTCGGGCGTCGGCAGGCGGCCTGCAATGTCAATGGTCACACGGCGAAGAAACGATCCATCGTCGCAAACATCACTCGGCGGCATGCCTACTTTGCGCAGTTGCTGGAAGACTAATTGATCGACGTAATTATGCACTGGCGGGAGATGGGTGACGGGGGCGCCGAGCGGGACGGTTCCTCGGAAGACGGCGACCTTCGCCTGATACCGGACCATGACTGACACTTCGCCCGGTTGATTGAAAACGCGCACCCGACCCGCATCACCCACCTTAGCCATGTCTTTGTCATTCGGTTCGTATAAAGCGCTCCGGGTGACATCTTCAGCGGAACCATCCGAATAATGGGCGGTAACCACCAACTGCTGTTCTCCGTCGAGCGGCAGAGTTCGTTCAACCGGGAAGACTTCAATGCGCTGTACCTCCGGTGCGTTGGTTTGGCCGGTAAGCATCCCCTGCGAAATCCAGCGGACGAGCAGTCTGTAATCTTCGGAATCCGGGTCGAGCCTGCGGCCGCCTCCGTGGGGAAGGATGGCCGCACCCTTCAGCAAGAGCAGACTTCGCTCCGGGGCGGCTGGAAAAAGACGGCGGCCCCGGGCCTCATTCACCAGGTGTTCGTAGTCCTCAGTTGGCTCGAACCCCAGCAGGGACAGGCGAAATCCGTTCTGGCCGGCGGCCTTGCCATGGCAGCCGCCGCCGTTGCAACTATTCTTCGTAAAGATCGGCACAATCCTGTTGGCGAAATGAACCGGAGCCGCCTGTTGGGAGCCGGAGACGACGACGGGAAGTCGGGACGTGGCCCCGTCCGACGTCCGGGCAATCACGGACGCGGAGCCATCTCCAAGCGGTTGCACCCGGCCCGAGGCGTCCACGGCCACGATTCCTGCGGGTTCCGAAGACCATTCCACCTGGCGGGTGAGGTCCTTGTCTCCGGGACCCGTGGCGATGAGCTGCTGACGAGCGTCGGACGACGACAGAGTGAGATTGGTGGCACCGGACCGGAATTGAATCGAAGCACTGTCGGCGAAGCTGAACGATCCGAATCCACACAGGAGCAATCCGCATAGACGGACTACTGATGCCGGGATTCTCCTTAAACCTAGGATTCCGTGAGAGCGATGAGTCGTGTGATTTGGCATAAAATTGAAATCCATCCGATTAACTGATCAACGCGGGCGCCGGCGCCTGACCGTACCGTCCCCGACGTCGTCCGCATTCAGCCGGATTGAATTCAGACCGTTGAGGACTCGGTTTGGTCGTGTTGTCAGCATAACAGGGCGGTGGGCAAAGGGAAGTGCTATAATGAGTAGGATGCCTAAGCAGTGGAGCGATTTCAAGCATACAAGGCGGGAATTTGCAGAGAGCGCTAGCCGACTTAGTGGATTCGCGACCTTGAAAATGAATTTTCGAGGATCGAATTTTTATAACTCATTGATTTCGAAGGGGGAGTTTCCGTCGAATCGCGCGAAAGTGGCTGTAGTGCGGACCTACCCCCTTCCGGTTCCCCCCAGAGTTGGCG
>SIBK01000118.1 GCA_009695205.1 Pedosphaera sp.
GGAAGTGTTCAGCCGGTCGCGGTGGCAGGCGGCGTGGGTGACGAGGACTGATTACTTTCCCCGCCCTCACTTCCCCATGCCCGGCATCCCGCCCATGCGGCCCATCATCTTCGAGAGCTTCTCCATCTTCTTCATCATCTGCTGCATCTGGGCGAATTGTTGGAGCAGCGTATTGACCTCGGTGACGGTCACGCCGCTGCCTTTGGCGATGCGGATGCGGCGCTTGGCGTTGAGGAGGTTATTGATAGGAATTTCCTTTTACGCTCCGCGATTAGGATGCCTTCAGGCGTGGCCTGAACCACGGCTTTCGTGCCGTCCTCGATGTGGAATTGTTTGCGAAGCCAGGCGGGGATGACGACTTGGCCTTTGGTAGTAAACCAAACGGAATCTGTTTTTGTTATCATACTTACGGCATTAAATCTGACGTCCTATTCGATATCCGTCAATATATCATAAGTAGGACATCGTAGTCAAAGGCAGAGCTCGGTTCTCCACCGCTTGAGAGCTTTGAAGGCAGATTTGATTTGTTTCGCCGAGTTGCCGAGCCTTGAAAAAGATATTGCCCGAATTGAAAACTGTTTTGACCAGCGCCTACTTCGTCATCGAAGGCTCCGTTGACCCGCGCGAGCCGCTCCGCGACGAAGGTCCACTGGGCGAGCACACCGACTATTTCGTTTTCTCTCCTTCCATGCGCGGCTTGCGACTGACCGAAAATGGGGTGAGTGGCTAAGAGTTTCACCAATTGATGTTCGTGTCAGTTCAGGAAACGGCGTGACTTGCATGGCGACAGTTCGTTTTACAACTTCATTGCGATGTGGAGTTGTCGCGCCACTTCCACAAACCCGCAGACTGGATAGAGCTCCCGTATCACCAGTTGATTGCCCGTTCATGTAAACGTCGCAGGTCGAAGGCGGACACTATTTTTCAGGCCGCTGCTTGGCCTGCGCTTTTTGAGCTCGGAGGATGTAGTCGTCCAAAGGAGTCAGGTCGAACTCCTTCATGATGTCCTCCACCGCCAGCTCGGGGTCGAGCGAGGCCAGGGTGATCCAGTCGTCGTCGCGCAGCCAGGTGACCTGCACCTTCGATCCATATTTCTTTTCCACCTGGCGCATCTTCGGCGCGTTGAAATCGGTTTCGAATAGCCTCTTGCCCAGCGGCAGGACGGCGCTGGCCCACGGCCGGTCTTTTGCGCTGGCGTCCAGGAGGTCGCCGGTGATGTCGTAGATTCGCGACGCGCTTTTCACGGTCGAGGTGACGACGAAGCACTGGTTGAGGAACGCGAGCGCCGGCATCTGGTGCGCGGCCGCGTAGGCCGAAGGCCAGAAAATGATCCGAGCCCCTTTTTGCTTCAGACGCGCCCAGCCCTCGCGCCAGTTCACGTCGAAACAAATCTGGATGCCGATCGTGCCGAAATCCGTCTCGAACAGCGGCGGATCTGTTTCGCCCGGGCAGATGCCTCGCTGCAACTCGTCCTCCGTCGGATGGATTTTGTCGTACCGTCCCGCGACCTTGCCCTGCCGGTCGATCAGGACGGCGGAGTTATAGACCCGCCCGCCGGCCCGGACGCGGAGCGGGCTGATGACGTAGCAGGACTGTGCGCGCGCCCATTTTCCGACACGCTCAATGGTCGGCCCGGTCACCGCTTCCGGCTTGCCTCTGGTGAAATCTTCCGGCAGGCAGGCGATATCCGGTTTGAAAGAGGCCGCCTGATCGAGCCGCTCGAAGGTATCGTTGATGAGCGAATCGCCCTTGAGCCCTTCCTGGCAGACCGTGACGACGCGCACGATGCGATCACGCACTGCGTCGCGGCGGCGTGCGTCGCTGCCGGCCAGGCCGGGCTTGACCACCTTCGTTTCTTGTGCGCGCACCTTTGGTGACTCCACCAACCGCGAAGCTGCCAATCACCGCGGCTGTCGCGCCGGCCCTCTTCACGAATTCGCGTCGATTCATCTGTTGTCCTTGGCTGCTCTGGCTAATTTTGCCGCCCACGGAGATCGTCATCTTCATGTTATCTTCATGTTGGCTATGATAAGGTGTCGCAATGATGAGTAGATCAATCCTTTCTCCGCGTCAGCCTCGATCGTTTATCTACTCCTGTCCTGTGTCATCCATCTGTCGTTCGTTTTTGGTCGCGCTCCTTGTCGCCGGGATGGGGGCGCTTGCGCTAAAAGGGGCAGATTCCGTTAAAATTCTGAAAGCATCCGTTGGCAAAGATGGGAGGTTCGGGATTCGAGTGCCGTCCGATACAGATCGTTACTACGTGCTCTTTCGCGGACACGATCCAGAATTCAGCGCGCCAAAGGCCGTTGCGATGCAGTTCGGTGAGAGCGGAACCACGACACTAACAGAGTCCTTGGGTGCCAGTGGGTTAGGCGGCTTCTATCGGGTCGTTGAATATTTGCGAAACGCTCCGGCGGATACCGATGGTGACGGGACTGACGATGTGACGGAGTTGTCGAATCCAATCCGCCTTAGTCCACTGAATCCAGCCAAGGAGATCGCTTTCCGCGATGGCACGGCGTCCATCCCGGATCGCGCGACGTTCAAGGAACTTTCGTACCAAGGCGATCAGGTCGCCATCGATACGCAGCTCAAAGGACTCGAGTTCGTCAAATTCCAAATCGAAAAGGCGGATACCGCTCGCCCCGAACTTTTCTTTATCAACACCGTCACCCACCGCTCCCATCCCGCGTTCATGCGAGCTATTGGGATTACGATGGGCGGCGGCGGCGGGGGCGGCGGGGGCGGCGGTCAACGTGCTCCGGGCACCATGCGAGGAGTGATGGTGTTTCACCCCCTCCTACTTGCGCCCAGCGGCGAACCGGGGCTTTACACCATTGAGTTCGAGCCGAATGACTCATTCCCCTTCGACCGGATCCGGTTGGCGCAGGAATTGGTTGCGGCTAATGCACCGGTCGTGCGCAACAACCTCGGGTACCATCCGATCGGCCCGGCGATCTCGCGCGCGTCCCAGGAAAAGGCACTTTACGCTACGTCTCGCATTCCGGTGTATCTGGATGCCGATCTTCTTCCCAAGGACATCGGCTACCTCCCGCTGCACGTCGCACACGCATTTGGACGTCTCCGCTTGGTGGCAGTCGGCGAACGGCCCACGGCCCGGGACATCGTTATTTTCCGCAGTTTGCCCAACGAATTATCTCGGGTTGCGGGCATCATCACTGAGGTTCCCCAAACACCGCTCTCGCACGTCAACCTGCGGGCCATTCAAGACAACAGTCCGAATGCTTTCATCATCGGTGCGTCCACGACCGATAAGATTGCGGCGCTTATCGGCAAGAACGTCTTCTACAAAGTCGAAGCCGACGGCTATGAAATCCGCGAGGCGACCATTCAGGAAGTGGATGCCTATTTTGACGATCTGCGACCGAAGCAAACCCAGACTCCGATTCGCGATCTTTCTGTCACAATGATCCGTCCCTTGAGTGTGATCGCGTTTGGCGACTCGGACAGCGTTGGCGTGAAAGCAGCCAATGTGGCGACGATGCGCACCTTCGGATTTCCGGAGGGCACGATTCCGGACGGCTTCGGTGTGCCGTTCTACTTCTACGATGAGTTCATGAAGTTCAATGGATTTTACAACGTGGTGACGGCCATGCTCGCAGATCCCGCGTTTCGGGATTCTGCGGATGTGCAGGAAAAGATGCTCGACGGCTTACGCAAGCGCATCAAAGACGGCAAAATGCCGGACTGGATGATGGCGGCGCTTGGTGAATTGCAGGGGGCCTTCCCCACCGGAACCTCGATCCGTTGCCGCTCCAGCACGAATAACGAAGACTTGCCCGGTTTCAGCGGTGCCGGATTGTATGATTCCTTCACCCATCACTTGGAGGAAGGTCATCTCTCCAAAACCATCAAACAAGTTTTCGCCAGCCTTTGGAATTACCGCGCCTTCGATGAGCGAGAATTTTATCGCATCGACCACTTCGCCGCCGCCATGGGCGTCCTGGTCCATCCCAATTTCTCCGACGAAAAAGCCAACGGTGTGGCTGTGACCAAGGACCCTCTCTACCAAAGCCAAGGCAACTATTATCTCAATACCCAGCTTGGCGAAGACCTTGTCACGAATCCCGAAGCCCTGTCAGTCCCCGAAGAAGTCTTGCTCAGCACGACCGGCAACAGCTCCACTCTCGTGCGCGCATCCAATCTGGTGCCAGACGGGGAGCGTCTTCTGAAGACGGAGCATCTCACCCAGATGCGTACTTATCTGACCAGGATTCAGACCAGCTTTCGCACGCTTTACAAAATGCCGTCCACGGCAGACTTCGCAATGGAGATCGAGTTCAAGGTCACCAGCAAAGGCACGCTCTCAATTAAGCAAGCCCGTCCGTGGGTGGATTGAGTTTCGAATTCCTTGGAGTGCCCGTCATCAAGAGCCGGGGTTTCGGAGTTGTCGAACTACTGGCGGCTAGTGGTTCGTTCGCTGAATTGATAGGAATTTCCTTTGACGCTCCGCGATTAGGAAGATTTTGTTTATTATTGATTCGGGTAAATTTCGGCCATATTCCACCCGTCAGCGGGCGGTAGCAAGTGAAGTTAGAGGCTGGCGACCGACAAACGGTGGGGTGGAGAGGGGGTTGAGGCCGAAAGAGGGGAAAATATAGGCTGATGGAGGTGTTTTTGGCAATATTGAGACGCGATGGTGAGTACTGATCATGTTCAAGATCAGTCGGTTATCACGTTCTCGTAGTCTGGCATCGGATCGATTGATCGGAATTTCCTTTGACGCTCCGCGATTATTAGAGCCTCAAGTTCTACAAATCGCGACTGGACCAGATGTTTGATATTTTCGGCGAAGATCGCGTGGTCTATGGCAGTGACTGGCCGCACAGCGACCGATGGGGACATTACCGCGACGGGCTCGCGGTGATGCGCGACTATTTCAATGCCAAGGGGTCGGTGATCGCGGAGAAGTATTTCTGGCGGAATTCGGTGCAGGCTTATCGGTGGGTCCACCGAAACAGTCGTCAGCCGCGAGTGTAGTCATATCAAATTCAGGGCGTTTTGAATAGGTGGGTGCGGACGGTACGCGAGGGGTGAGGCGGCTGAACGACTACAGTCCGGATGGGAATTGTTGGCATGTTCCCAAAACGAAAGACCCGGGTGCGGGGCTACGCGCCCCGACGCCCGGGTTTTTGATTTGAAGCAATTATCCTTTGGCGGTATCAGGGCTTGATCGCGCGCAGGAACTGGTTGGCAGCGCCGATTGGCGCAGTGAATGGGGTCGTCAGGCCCGCTTGGGTCGTCCATGCGCCGCCTAACGCTGCCGATGTTTGCAACACAAACCCGGCGGGAAGTGTCGCCGGATCAGAGGTGACGGTTACGTTGGCACCGGACCGGGTTACGATCAGCTTGGGTGCCACAACCACGACGCTTCCCTTGGCTCCCACTGCCGTCAGGCCTTCGACGCGGAGGCCCGTCGGTCCGCCCGCCGCGTCGCCGTTGGTGACTTTGAACTCGATCTGGTTGAGCCCGTCCTTGAATCCACCCGTGACTGCAAAGGCTCCCAACCCGCCAAAACCGCTTTGGGTCACGCCAGTGCTGACTCCGTTGACTAGAATCTCGGCTGAGTTGTCGGAAGCCCAATTGCCCGTTAGCACCACGGTCGCCGCGTTATACCCGGCGAGGTTGAGCGGCGTGCTATAAATATAAACTCCTCCCGCAGTTGCGGCGCTCGGATCGGGACGCGGTCCGACCCAGCGCGACAGATCGCTGTTGGCTACCCATGGCCCGGCGACAATGGGAAACAGATTCGAATCCTGGGCGTAGACGGTGGTGGAGGCGGCAGCGTCGGCATTCTTTGTTAGTGTATAATGCGGGTCGGTGGCGCCGTCGCCAAGCACGACGCGATCAGCACCGACACCGGAGTCGAAGAGGCCCGCGATCGGTTCGAGAACCGCGATTTTTGCGGCAGCACTGGTGGCCGTTCCGCCGGTGGCATTCTTAATTTCGACGGTATAACTTCCCGCCAAGGCTGGAGAGAGGGTCTCCAGATCAAGCGTCGATGCCGTGGCGCCGACGACGTTCTGGCCGTCCTTTTTCCATTGGTAGGTTAGGGTGCCGCTGCCCACGGCTGAGACCCCCAAGCTTGCGCTGCCGCCGGTGGTCACCGTGGTTGACAATGGTTCCGACAGGATGACAGGCGAGGAGCCGACCTCGGGCACAACTACAACGTTATCGACAAGCAGTGTATGGTCGCCTCCGCCATTGATGCCCTTTAATTGCAAAACGGCTTCCGTGCCTGCCGCCGTGAAGCTGGCTTGGCGGACAAAGTACGGACTGGTTCCGCCGATCGGGCGGAAGCTCTCTTCGAATATGGACGTGTCATCGACCGAGACAATCAGGCCGGTGTCTTCAGCGCCGCCATTGCGAGCGTTCATCAAGAGGCCGACAAAGTATTTTCTGCCGGCAGTGAGGCCGGTGAGGGTCTGCGCGACGGACGCCTCGTTGCCCTGCATGAAGAGCACGAGATCGCCCGCGTTGGCCCGTCCGTTGTCAGTGAACGGTCCGACGCCATCAATGTTTACGCCGCGGCTGCCGCCGGCAACGTCCCATCCGGCCACCGCCGGAAAATACCCGGGAAAGGGGAAGAGACTGCCGCTGGCTTCGAAGCTTGGGTTCTTCACGACAATCTGCCCGGCGTCCCGTTGAACGACGTTGACGCCGTCCAGGAGAAGAGTTGCATCACCCGACGGGGTTGTCTTGAATTCGAGCAACGCACTCGGGCTCGTGGCCACGAAAGCCACGTTGTGGAAGTTATAGGGTCCCGAGACGACGGCGGTAATGGCATTAATCTTGGCGATCTCATTGCCACCCAGATTCACAACCAAGTCCATTTTCGCCGCATCGGCCGGGCAGCAATTCCGAATGTTATAGAAAAACTGCAGCCAGTAGTTCTTGCCCGGAATCAGGTTGCGCACCTCCTGCGAAAGCGCTGCGGATCCCTGGATGATCGCCACTTGCAGTCGATCGGGAATGGAGCCGTTGTCAGCGAACGGCTGGGTGGCCGTGTTGATACCGCTTCCACCCGCCCATCCGGGGATTGCTCCATAGCCCACGCTCGACGGGGCCGGCGTGCTGTCGAAGCTCGGGTTCTTAAGTGCCGACGTCACGACCGAGGCGGCGATCTGGTTGCGTATGAGCAACCCGCCGGAATCGATGACTTGGATGTTGGCGCTGCCGCGCGCCAATCCTATGATTTTGACTATCTTCTCCTGCGGACCGCCCTTGGCGAAATGCACCGAGGTCCGTGGTGTGAGCGCTCCCGAGGGATCGACGAACCGGACCCGGCTGGCCGCGGAACTCTGGATGATAATATCCACATCTTTCACCTTCAGGGCGTCCGCAGGCGCCTTGACCGTAATATCAATTTGCTCGCCCAACCCCAATTCCGCCACCTCGGGACTCAAACTTACTGGATCCATCGCCGCAGGTTGCTCACCCGAAACCTTCACGTCATCGATCAACACCGTATGATCGCCTTGCTTGGTTTGAGCAAATTCGATCACGGCCGCCACGTCAGTCCCGGTGAAGTTCACGGTCTTGGTGCGGTATGCGGCGGTGCCGCCGACCGGCGCGACAGTCTCGGTGAATACGACGGCGCCCCCGACCTTGACCTGAAAGCTCGGGGAGTTGCCAGTAGTTGCGTTGTAGGCGAAGGACAACACGTAGGGTTTTCCGGCGACTAATCGCACGTTTTGTCGGATTGCACCGACGCCATGGATGAAGGCGACGTGATCCTGATCCGGTGCTGTGCCGTTGTTGGCAAACGGACCGGCTCCCGAGGTATTAACTCCGTACTCTCCCTCGGCCACCCACCCGGCCAGGCCGTTAGGTGCAAGAACCCCAGTGGGTGAAGGAACTCCGGCGTCGAACACATCGCCGCTGGCCTCGAAGCTGGCGTTGAAAACAGCAAGTTGATTCGCATCCCGCTGAACGATCGTCACGGAATCTAGCAATATCGTTGCATCGCCACTGGAAACCGTGCTTAGGGCCAATGCCACCGTTTCCGCTGCTGCGGTGAACGCGACGGTGCGCAGCGGGTAAGGTTCTCCGCCGGCCACCGGCTTGACGTTGGTGAGCTTGTCCAGCTCGACACCATCAATCTTGGTCGCGAGATCGATGGAACCGCCGCAACAACCGCGGGCGTCGTAGGCGAATTGGATTACGTAACGCTTCCCGATGGTCAGTCCGGTGATTTGCTGGGAAACATCGCCGCTACCCTGTTTGAAGCCCACTTGAGTGCCATCGGGCACTGGCGTTCCGCCGTTGTGGAATGGCCCGTCCGATTTATTGGCCCCACTGGCGCCGGTCCAACCGTCGGCTGCTCCGTAGTGTGGCCAGGTTTCGGGGTAGTTGTATTCAAAGCTAGGGTTTGTGACGAACCCAGCCTGGACTGAGGCAGCGGCGATGACGGCCGAAGCGACCGTCGATGACAAGTGATTTTTCTTTTTTGATCTCATAACTTGAAACTTCATTCGGGAGTTGCGCCTCTGACAAAGAGAAGCGTGGACACCCGGTGTTGTTAATGTGGAACGTTCCTGGATTGTCGGGAGCAACCCTCTTCAGTCAAGAGCAGAAAAGGGCGTCGCGGCCCTGAATGCGATATTTTTTTCCCTGACCAAGTCCCTTGCCTCGACGAAGCTGGCTGCGGTCTATGGGCACCTTGCACCGTTATATTTTGAAACAGTCAGCGGCAACGTTGGCAATGACGGTGGTTGTGTTTACCAGCGATTGATAGGAATTTCCTTTGACGCTCCGCGATTAGCCGCCGATGTCTATGCGCGCTGGAGTCGGGAGTCACCGCAGGAAGCAGCCACATGGCGGGCGACGCTGCCGGATTCGACATTCAAGTCTCAACTGGGAGAGTGAGGTGTTTTCGATCCTTCCGGTGCGGTTTGGAGTAGTTGGCCTCAATCAAAGGTTTCTTCTCGATTTACAGCATATTTATAGACACCCTTCAGGCCAGGTAGCATACTATACTAAATACACACTAAATTCATCTCAGCCCTCCTCGCTCTCCCCTGCTCGATCACATGGGCTGGAGAGACCGCCATCACTCCCGCCACTCGCTCCGCTGCTTTGTTCAAGAACGGCGTGGTTCTTATCCGCGCCGGATTCGATGCCCCTGCTGCCGGGGATTATGTTTGGGTGGATCCGCCGCCTTCGGTCCATGGGGCCTTCTTTGTGGAGGGCGTGCAGGGCATCGCTGTGCGCAGCACCCAGCGGGATCTGCCGGCCAGCGGCCCCGAAATGCTCACCGGCTCCCTGCAGCAGGATTTGAGCGGTGCGGACGTCAGCGTCACGCTTTCCGGCGAGGGCGGGCAAACATTCTCGGAAGTGCTGGGCACTGTGTGGCGTCAGCCGGCGGACACTAAACGCACGTGGAACACCCGCTACGACCCGCAAAGCCCCTACGCCTCTCTGCTGCAGGGAAATGCCGCCGGGCAGGGCGCACAGATGTCCGGCAGTTATCTCGTCATGGATGCCGGCGGAGGGCGGCAATATCTGGCCACATCCCGAATCAGCGCGGTGAAAGTGCTCAAGCCTGCAGCGGCACGTCCGCCGGTGACGCATTCCGTGCTCGTTTTCTCCGTGCCCGCCGCCGGGCCGGTGGACATCAGCTTTCTTACGCGCGGCATGGCATGGATTCCCTCCTATCGCGTCGATCTCACCGGCCCGAAACAATTGCGCCTGACCCAAAGCGCCGTGGTGCGAAACGAACTGATGAATCTTCCGGAGGCGGAACTGCAACTGCTGTCCGGTTATCCCAATATCAAGTTCAGCCATGTGGATTCCATGCTGTCGGCGAGTGCCAATCTGACGTCCTTCTTCCAGCAGCTCAGTCAGGACGGCAGGCCGGCACGCGGCGGTATGGGCCAGCAAATGGCCTACAATTCCATCATCAATTCCGCGGCGGCGGCGGCACCGCTCCCGGAGCCTGACAAGGCCACGGCTGGTGAGGACCTGCACGCCGAGAGCATCGGCAAGCGGGCGCTTGCCGCCGGTGATTCCCTCTCGCTCGACGTCGCCTCCGCCCCCGCGGAGTGCGAGCGCGTCATCGAGTGGAAGGTGCCCGACTATCGTGACGACTACGGACGTCTCGCCCGCGAGCGGCAGCAGGGCCATGATGACGAGAGCGACCCGTGGGACGCGGTGCAGTTTCCGAATCCATTGAAATTTCCCCTCACCACCGCCGCGGCGTCCGTCACGGAAGGCGGCAAGTTCCTCGGGCAGTCCATGGCCAACTGGACAGCGCCCGGCCAGACCGTGTGCGTGCGGATCACGAAAGCGCTTACGATTCGCGGGGAATACAGCGAGGTCGAGGAGGAGGGTGCCCGGGAGAAGCTCTGGATCGGCGGCAATGATTACCAAAAGACCCGGGTGAAGGGAGAACTGAAACTCGCCAACTCCCGCAGTGAGGCCGTGAAAGTGGTCGTGCGGGCGGACTTCTCAGGCGAACTCATCGAAGCGAGCAACGACCCCGCGAAATCCCTGCGTCCCGACGGCGTCTTCAGCGTGAATCCACACCGCCAGTTGGAATGGACTATTACCCTGCCGGCGGGGAAGACGCAGACGCTCACCTACCGCTACGCCGTGAATGTGGATATTTGAGAAGCGAGTGACTGGCGGCTGGGCGAAATTTTCCGCTCCCCGGCTACGATATCTCCAAATGCCCGGTCTCCCACTCAGCCTGCTGCCGTCCCTCTTTGTCGGTGGCGTCTTATTGTTTATTGAATTGATAGGAATTTCCTTTGACGCTCCGCGATTAGGGTTGCCCGGGATCCGATGGCAGCCGACGACAACGACGGCCGCCAGTGGGATCCGGAACCCCTCGATCATACAGGTCACTCGCGGCCGTGCCTTGGGGCGAGTCCAAGAACGTCGAAGGCTGAGGCTTCAGGGCCCCGGCCTTCCCGTGGTCGATCTAATGGTCCGAAGTATTCCGGAGATCAGGGTTTGCGGAGTCTGAAGAAGCGTCCAACCGTGTCGGCGGGAACCGTCAGCGTCGTTCCGGACACTCCTGAGACGGCCGTCCAGGAGGACGGTGCGAGGCTTGGGCTCGACTCCAAGACATAGCCTTGGACCGTCGAGGGCCACGCGATGACGTACTGGTCGCTCGAGGCCTTCACCGTCAGGATCGGCGCAGTGGGGGTGCCCGAGGCGTCCGAGCTATAGAGGCCGAAGTCGTCGATGCCCCAGTACCAGCTGTCGGTGCCCGCGTGGATGAAGCGGAAGCGTACCTTGGATTGGTTGTCGGCGCCGCTCAGCCGGAAGAGCTCGTAGCGCTTGTATTCGATCCGGTTGTCATCGATGCGGCCCCGGATGAACGGGGCCAGGCTGGCGGTAATCGGAGCACCGATGAAGGCCCCGTAAGTGCCGCCGATGAGAGTTCCAGCGTCGTCGGTGTAGTTGGCCACGTCGCCGTGTTCCTTGTTGAGGGTCGCCTCTGCGTCCAAGGATCCGTCCTCTGCTTTGACCAAGTCGGCCTGATCGATGAAATACACCACAGGTTGCCAATTGGATCCTCCATTGGTGGAGTATTCCAAGGCCGCCATACTGTCCTGATTCTGCTCCCAGAGGCTTTTGAAGGCCAACTGAATGTTGGTACGACCCGAGAGGTTGTAATCGGGCGTCGTGATGTGCATCACCTGGCTGCGGCCTATCGAGTATCCCGAGGTGCTGAAGAGGAAACGGCCTTTGGCCAGCGGTTCATCGAGGGTCCGCCCGTTCACGACGTTGGCCGGGTTGGGTACGTTCACCCGTTGGTAGTCCGTCCCCCAGTTAGCGGGGTTGTCCGGATTGTTGTAGGTGACGAAGCTCCCGTTAAATCGCGAGGCATCCACGGTGGTCCACTGGGCAAACGCCGCGGAGCCGAGGTTGCTGAAGTCGAGCTCGGGGTTGACGATCTCGACGTAGGACTTGCGCGTCCAACCAGCGGGCACTTGTCCCTCGGGAATCGCATCAAAATCCTCGAACACCAGAGGCGCAGGCAGTTCGATGTTACGATAGTCGGCCACCTGAAACGCATTGGTGATGTTGAAGGTCTTGGCCGGAACCCCGGTGTCCGAGAAGGACAGCACATAGATGTTCGACGACGCGGGGGGCAGCAACACTGCATTGGTGAAGGTCACCGAGGCCGTTTGGGCGGTGCCAGTTACCGACGCGGTCACGGGCTTGCCGTTCAGTGAGAGGCGGATGGATGCCAGTGCCACTCCATTGGTCAATTCGGCTCGGTAAGGGGCGTTCGGCGCCACTCCGGTGGCGTCGGGGGCCGGGCTCGTGGAGACCACGCCAGCCCCGCTGACGTTCTCTGCGCCGATATGGATGCGCTCGCTGCTGAGCAGCGTGTAGCCGTCGTTCTCAAGCAGGAAGGCCCGATAGGAACCGGTGGTTTTGAGGCCGTTCGGGAAGGTGACGGATCCGCTGGCCTTGCCTGTGTTGCCCGACTGGGTTCCATCCACGTAGAACCAGACAGTCGCGCCGATCGATCCCGGCTTCACGCCTTCGGGATAGACGCCGATCCAGTCTTTGGGGTTGGCGGGGCCATTAGTAAACCCGACGTTGATGACCTGCCCGGGGGCGTACCGGTTGGCGGAGGGGCGGATCGCCGGGGCCGTCGGCTCGATGACATTGAAGGAGACGTTGGTCACCACCGTGTAGCCGTCGTTAACCAGGAGGTAGGCGGTCCAGACGCCGGCGAGGTTGAGTCCCGAGCCGAAGGTCATGGAGCCCTCGCGGAGTCCGGCTCCCGGAGTGTCGGTGCCGTTGACGTAAAACCAGACGGTCGAGCCGATCGATCCCGGCTTCACGTCTTCGGGATAGACGCCGATCCAGTCCTTGGGATTGCCGGGACCTCCGGCGAAGGAGACTGATATGGCCTGGCCGGGGAAGTAGTTTTCAAGGCTGGTGACGACGGATTGCGCCGTGAGGGCCTGGCTGCCAAGTAGGCAGGCTAGGAGGGTGGCCGTCGGGAGTCGCCCGGGTTGCGTGCTTCGGGAGAATGGGGAAGGTTTCATGAGTTTAAGTCGGTTCCAGGTATTCAGGCGGGTTAGGGTGGGGTTGCTATTGAAAGGACGGGGTGATGTCGGGAGTTTGTGATCGCCGAACCTCATGGGGTACAGACCACTGGCGTGATGCCGTCAGGCCCGGGTTGGGCCCATTCTGTCACGATCCGCTCACCGGCTTCGGAAGCGATGGGAACCCATTCGGTGTCGTTGGTCCTGCAGACCCAGCGGTGGGCCTGGGATTCGGAACGCGAGAGGGACGGGGGCGGTCCGCCCAGGCGGGCCCGCTCCATCTGCGCCTGCAGGTCAGGCGAATAGCGCTCCAGATAGGCTACGCGCCAAGAGGACCGGTCCTGGGGTTTGCCAGAGATCGAGACGACCACCGCCCGGTAACCGTCGGTATTCGGGCCGTCGACCCCGCGGATCGGCGGGATAGAATCGATCGGTCCGTCGAAGAGGCGCTGCGCGCTCAGGTCGTAGAAGAAACCCTTGGCCCCCTGCGTATCGCCCGACCAGCTCCGGAAGAGCAGCACGAGGGCACCTACCGCCGCCAGCGCCGACAACCCCTGGCGTGTGTTCTTCGACAAGGTCATGATCGTCTCAATGGGGGTCCATCTTGGCTGACCACCAGCATTCGTTGGTGTTGCAGGGGATGCGGCTTGGATCGAGGGATCGGGCGCTCCCGTCGGCGAAGACGTAATTCGACCGGCGCTGGTGCCGCGTGGCCCCCTTGTCGCCCTGGGCGAGCCGGTTGAAACCGGCCTGATTGGCATTTCCCAACTCTTTCCAGATCCACCAACGGTCGGAGGGCCACACCCCGTAGACGTCGCTGTTGCCGTCACCGAAGAGGATCAGTTGGGAGGCCGCCTTCACCATGCCCCACCGGCAGAGGTTGTTCTCATAGCCCGCTGGACGTCCGAAGGGCGGTTGGGCCCCGCCGGTGAGCCAATGGACATTGACGGCGCCGAGGCCGCTCGGGATGTCGATCTCTCCGGCGACGAATTGCCCCAGGACCCAGGGACTGGGGCGCGAGGATGGCCGAGATTTGCCGCTCGCATACACCTCGTTCTTCTCCGAAGGGCAGTCGTAGACGCACGGGTTCTGACCGACATTGGCGTACAGGTAGGCCCGCCAGCTCGTTTCCCCGTTGGCGATGCGCGCCTGGATCGGGGGGAAGCCGTCGGCGTTGTCGTTGGTGTACAGGTGGAGGGCCACCCCCAACTGGCGCAGGTGGTTCAGGCAGGCGATGCCTTGGGCCCTAGCCTTCGCCCCTGACAGGGCCGGCAGCAGCATGGAGGCCAGCACGGCGATGATCGAGATCACCACCAGCAACTCGATCAGTGTGAAACCATCCCTGAATCGAAATTTGGACTCTTTCATAGGCATGACTGGCTCAGAAACGATCCAGAGTATTATCAACTTAGTTTGACCGATCTTATTTTGTCAACGGATAGACCGCTGGATTGTGGATAATTCTTCTGCCGCTTGGGATGAACCAGTTCTGCGGAGCGCGGTCTTCAAAGCGGCGAGCGTCTGGTTCTAAATCCGGTCATCACCCCATTGATAGGAATTTCCTTTGACGCTCCGCGATTAACGCCTCTCCGCGCGGAGACCTACTCGACTCAAGGTTAGGCCGCGTTGGCGTGTCACCAAGTCTCGTCATGGGGCTGCTTGTCGTTATTCCATCGCCTGCGAGTCTGTGTGTCGGCGAAGCGAGCGGCAGTAGCGTGCTCGACGTGTCCATCGAGCAGCAAGAACTGAATGCCTCCCGAATGTGGCAGCCCGACGCGCGGGCCGCCTGCCTGAACGAGTGGCGGAAGTAGTGGGTAGTAAAATTCAACGATGCCAATCATTTCGCTGGGCGCTTTGATGACTGACTCGCGTATCGGCCCGTTGGTCGGGTCGGCGGCCAAACCAAGGCAAGCTTGATGAGCCGCCCCGCCGCTGCCGAAAAAGTTGGGCCGGTAGGCTCCGCCTGGAATGGATGGGCACTGCATGATGCGCGCGTGCTCGCGCCAGTCATCTCCGAATCCCAGCCAGGACAATACTGAATCGGGCTTGGCTTCGGGGTAATGGCCGTGCTCCTGCACATACGACGCCATCAAAAGTCCAACCTGCCGCAGATTGTTCTGACAGGTGGCGGCTCTGGCGCGCGCTTTGGCTTTGGCGAGCACAGGGAGCAGGATGGCCACAAGGATACGGATGATGGCGATGACAACCAAAAGCTCAACCAGCGTAAATGCGTCTCAATTATTTCGGTGCATGTCACTTGGACAGTCTGGCTGTTTGGGCGTCACGATTGACTGATGTGCAAAGCGGCCTAGACCCTATGGCTCAGCAGTGTGGGTGACTGGTACCGTTTGCGTGGGTTAAACTCCGCGCGAGCGGCGTTCAGAGCCACAAGGTTGTGGTTCGCCAGATCACTCCGCAAACCAATCAACATCATTATGAACCAGTCACCCACAG
>SIBK01000119.1 GCA_009695205.1 Pedosphaera sp.
TCAGGGGAATCCCGCTCAGCAATACCATCGGCGGAGTGGCACCTTTCAGGAAGTTGGCGCCGTTCACAACGAGGGTATGCAAGTTCAGGTCCACCACGGCGCTGTTGATCGTGATCGGAGGGTCAGCCCATGCGGATGGCTGGAGCGCGCACGTATACCAACAACTTCGAGATGCGCCCTGGTGAATGGGCGAAAAACCATGGAACTTGAACTCATGGGTTAAAGGGTGAAGGATGGTGAATTTTGTTTGCCGCCTGCAATCGCGGACGGCTTCTCGCTTTTCTGAATGAGCGCCCGTTACTTAATTCTACTAGGGTTGTCGAGTAGCAAATTGTGTGAGTTGTGGGTATGCCACCGTGCTTGCTAGAACTCCCCCGAGGCGCATCCGCACTACGCGTTTGGGTCCGGTGGTATCGCTTCGCTCAGCTACCCGCTCAAGCGTGGATGCCTTCGGCATCGCTGGAGATTGGAAATATCCTAATTGTCCCTCCGGGACACGCTCGCCAGAAAATGACCGCAAGGCGTTTCCAATTTCCGGACAACTTTCGATTGCCTCCCAGTTTTCGGGCGTCAATCTTGTCCCGTGACTGCCCACCGTTCTCTAAAGTTGATGCTGCTTTTCGCGGGATTCTTGTGGTTCCTGCCGGTGGATGCCTCATTTCGCGCCGGCGTCGCCGTTCGTGTGGTGACACCCGATCCTCTGCTCCCGGTATCGGGTGGGATAGGTCCCTCCAATCCGGTGCATGAAAAGCGCGGTGAACTGACGGTGCGCGCCCTCGTCTTTGAGCAGGAGAAAACTCGGGTCGCTGTTGTCAGCGCTGATTTTCTAGGCTTTCCCAAGGTGCTTGGAGATCGGGTAAGGGCGATCGTCTCGGGGATCCCTGCCTCTAATATCCTCATCGGCGCAACCCACACACATAGTGCCCCGGATTGCTATGGGTTTCCCGATGGAAAGGGTGGCATGGCGTGCGATCTAAAATTCATTGACCGTGTGGTTGCCCGGATGGCGGAAGCTGTGAACGCCGCGGTTGGCAGTCTGCAACCGGCAACCCTTCGCGTCGCCAGCGATGAAGCGGCTGCTCGAATTGCATACAACTACTACGCACCCGATCTCTACGACCCACGCTGTAACGTCGTTCAGGTCCGGGGTTTAGACGGCAGGGCGGTCGCCACCCTCGTAAATTACGCAGTGCATCCCGAGGTGCTGGGGAGCAGTGCGGGCATTTGTTCACCGGATTTGATCGGCCCGCTTTATGACCGCCTTGCAGAGCGCGGCGGTGGGACGGGCATCTTCATGAACTCCGCCCAAGGCGGGATGGTAACTGCTGACAACCGGAAGCCCGGAGGTGGCGAGGCGCGGGACTGGCCGGAGTGCGAGCGGATCGGGCGCCTCCTAGCCGACGAGGCGTTGAGAATTCTGGGCGACGCCCCGGAACAACGGGAACCGCGGCTCGAAGTACGATCGCGGAGCGTCAAATTCCCAGTCGACTCGCCGCTGCTGCAGGCAATCCTTAAAGCCAGTCCCCTCGGCTATGTCGCGGAGCCGGACGGCCGAGTGGTTACCACGATGAATCTGGTAAATCTTGGGACCGCTCAAATTCTGACGATCCCGGGTGAAGCCTTGCCGAACATCGGCTTTTTCCTGAAACGGAAGATGCGGGGTGAACACAACTTGCTTTTTGGTCTGACCAACGATGCTTTTGGTTACATACTGACCGCGACGGATTGGGGTAGTTTTCGTCGATACGATTACATCACTCGCACGAGTCTCGGAGAACAAACCGGTGAAATCCTAATTTCGGAAGCTTTGAAACTAATTAGCGAACCGTAAGGGCTGTGCTGGATCCGATGCCTGCACGGTAGCCTTGTACTTCCATCCGCTCCATTTTTCGATCAATGCCGTCCGCACACAAATCATTGAAGGGACAACTGCTGCTCGATGGAGGTCGGCTGGCGGGAAGTTATTTTCACCGGACGGTGGTACTTGTTTGCGAGCATACGGCGGATGGGGCGTTTGGGTTGATTCTGAATCGACCGTCCAAGCGGGAACTGGGAGAATCAGTGGATGGCAAACTACCGAAATGGATGGCAGGACAGCCGCTGTTCGAGGGTGGCCCAATTCTTCCCGCCGCCATGAGTTTCCTGCATTCGGCGCCCGTCCTCTTGCAGGCAAATATCCTTCCAAATCTTTCAAAAGGCCACGATCTGGCCGAATTGATTGAGCTCGGCAGCGACGAGGCGGCCGGCCGAAAGCTCCGTGTTTTTGGGGGTTACGCCGGTTGGTCGCCTGGACAGCTGGACGACGAGATGCGTCGTGAGGCGTGGTTGACCCATCCGGGATCGATTGAACTGGTGTTCGAAATCGAACCTCAGGATCTGTGGCGACATCTGTTGAGGCAACGATTGAGATGGCAGGAGCGTTTGATCGCGGATTCCCCGGACGATCTATCCTGGAATTGAAAACTGTGACGGCTGCTGAACGACTGGGCCCATGGCTCATCACGTTTGCGGTTCCGGAGGAGGCGCGTCCTTTTCTGCGCCGGTTGCGGAAGGCACCCGACGGTTCAAACATCCGATGCCGGGTCACCGGTATGGGTTCTGCCAACGCCACTCGGGCACTTCAGGAGGAATTCGCCCGGGAACGTCCGGCGGCGGTGTTGACCTGCGGATTTGCGGGCGGTCTCGACCCGCGTTGGCCGGCTGGAACGGTTCTATGGGAGGCCGACCGGGACTTCCCGGGTTCTTCGCGCTGGGAATCTGCGAGACTACAGCACGGCACGTTCCACTGTGCAGAGAGGGTGGTTGTTACTTCGGCAGCGAAAAGAGAACTGTTTCGAGAGACGCGTCATGACGCTGTGGAAATGGAATCCGGGGTGATCCGAAGGCTTTGCCGGGCGGAGGGAATACCCTCTGCGACGGTGAGGGTCATTTCAGATGCCGCGGAAGAGAACCTCCCTCTTGATTTCAATCGCCTCATGGATTGCGAGATGAAGCTCCGAATTGGGCGGCTTGTCTGGGAAGTCATGAAATTGCCGGCGTGCATTCCAGGATTGATCCGCTTTCAAAGACAAATTGCTTCAGCTGCCGAGGGCCTTGCAGAAGTGTTAACCAGCTTCACCCAATGAGGTTACGTCCATAAATCCTTCCACAGTGCACTCCAATACAGCCGATGAAAGTGCCGATGTCCCTGGTTCCGACGGGTGTCACAGGGCGGGCGGGCGCCAACCCCGGGAAAACGGAGAGGAACCTCGCATTCTGGTCCGATCCCTCAACCCAGGCGGCCGCCGGCGATTTCACTCCACAATGACTCCAGGTCCGGGTCGTTCAACGCCATCGATTTGAGTGCCATCGGATTTTTCGACAGAGCGATCGCCGCAAAATACCAGTTCCGTGCCTCCTCGATGCGATTGAATTGTGCACAGTAGCAGGCTAGATCGTACGGAATCTCAAACGCCTTCGGCCATGCCTCCCGCTTCGGGAGGAGCAAATCGTACGACGCCACGGTCTGCCCAAGCCAGTGCAGCGCTTGCGACCGATACAACCAGCCCCAGAGTTCGTCGCCTTCTGCCCGGATCAGCGACTCAGCAACCGAAAGCGCCTCTTCGAGGCTTTTTCGAGCTCGAGCAACATGAAATCGGAGCTTGAGCACCTCCGGAAGCTCGAGCGCTGCGAGTGGCAGGGTCGATAATTCCGTCGCTGCATCCTCCGGCAGGCCGAGCTCGTACCAACCGTGCGCGGCACGGAACACATGCATTAGGCTTGGATTCTCGGAAAACAGCTCGCTCACGTTGTCGATCCGTATTCTGCGGATCCTCGCCGCGGAATCAAAGCCGTTTCCCGCGGAATCCTGGGACGATCTGCGGAAGTGGTTGTGCCGACATGCTGCTCTTCAAATCCCTCAACAATCCGTCTTTCCGTCTAGGAATCTTTCGGGCACCTTGGGGAAGTCGCCCATGAAAGGATTCAAGCTGGCCGGGTACATTGTCCTGCTGCTTCTCGCGGTATTCTTCTTCCGTGGGTTCCGCGAGCATTACACCGCGGCAGGGAACCTTACGGTGAGTCGAGTGGCGCGGGCCGATGGCATCGGTGTGGTTACGCCGTCACCAAGCATCACCCCTGTCGCCGAGGAGACTGCTGCCGTCGACACAAATGCACTGACTGAAACCGTCAGCGCGAGCGGAACCGAAGTGACCAATCACTCGACGGCCACGGCAGACGTGAGTGCGACGAACGCGGAGGCAACCGTCACTGCCCCTAGAACACCTCCTGCGGTAGGCGTACCCGCAACTTCCTCAGATTTGAGCTGGGCGGGGTACATGGGTGCGTTTGTCCTCATTGTGATCGCTCTCGGCGGACTCGCCGCCTGGGATTTGGCCCAATCGATCGCTCGACGAGCTCATTCCTCGGTCTTCCAAGAAAATACGGAGGCAAAGCGGGATCCGGAATACGAGGAAGCCGAGAAAGCCTGGACCAACGGCGAACATTTGGAAGCCGTCCGCCTCATGCGAGAATACCTCAAGAAGAATCCGGCCGAGTATTTCGTCGCACTGCGCATCGCCGGGATTTACGAAAAAGACCTGCACAATCCTCTGGCGGCCGCCATGGAGCACGAGGAAATTCTGTGCCGAAAGTTACCTCGTGAGAAATGGGGATGGACTGCGATCCACCTTTCGAATCTTTACTCCGGTAAGTTGAACCACCCCGAAAAGGCGCTCGCGCTGCTGAACCGGGTGATCGAGGAATACCCGGAGACTGGTGCGGCACGAAAGGCGCGATCACGGATGGGTCTTCCGGAACCCGATGCGGTTTCCGGAGAAGCAGCGACGGATGCCAGTTCAGAATCCGAACCGGTTGAAGAATCTCGTCCATCCGAACCGGAGCCTCCTTCCAACATGCCGCGGGGGTTTCGTCCGCGAAAGTAAGCAGGCGCCCGTCCAGGGTTTCAGTTAAGGAGAACGATCGTTCAGACTCCAATCGTAGGGGGTATGCCTTATCCGCCAAGTCCCGGTCGCCATTTCGCCGACTGCGGATGGCGGAAGGTACTGTTTCACATAGTCCAGAAGCGTTTTTCCGGCGGTTGTAAAGTCGGATCCAAACCAATTGAAAATGGGGCTGAGATACAACGTTTTGCTGTCGGCGTCGGCTCGGTTTTTTGCGCTTTGAGCTAGAAAAACACGACCCTGATCTTCGAGTTGTTGATCCAGCCTTGCGCCAATGTAGGGCTCACTTCGAAGGGGCGGGCAGCCCTTGGCGGCGCAAACAAGGGCGAAGTGAATTCGGGGTTCTGCGAATCGAGCGCGTATTAACTCATGCTCGACGCTATCCAGTGTTTTAAGTCCACCCCAAATCCGCACGACCGGCTGCTTCCACGGCCCCTTCCAAAGTGTTCCGATTTTCTTAATACTGGGGATGGGGTAGTGGTCTGCCACCAGTTTCAATGTGGAAGCGTTGTACAAGTTGATGAGGAAGGACAACTGCATCTGCCGGTCCCATCCGTTGAATTCAGACTCACCCACGGACGCCAGGTCGCCGAGACTGGCTGTGAGCGTGGAGGGCGCAGCCTTCAGGGCGGCATAGCTCACTTCGCCGTTCCGAACGTGGTTCCGAAGCACGGAGGCAAGATTCGTATAATTCGAATCAAACGAAGTGGCATGCACGATCACCGCATGCGTCATTGAGAGGATGGCGAGGAGAAGTGCCTGGTTGCACAGAATCCATGATTTCAAGTACTTCGCCATGCTTGCCTGAAAATGGGAAACAGATCCCGGCTGTGGCGTCCGGATCCAGTAGACCCACAATGCCAGAAGGAGAATCCCCATGGCAGCCAGGGCGATGGTCTGTAGTTTTTGCCACCATCTCGGAGCCACAACCGCCCGGCGCCCGGCAAGGATGCGGGCTTGCAGCCCCAGGGGAACAGGCACCGAGCGAAGGCATCCTGCAATCGCGCTGTCCCATGCCCTCTCTCCTTGCACCCACGGACGCAGGTCTGGATCCTCTCTGACCCGTTGCGTCGCCTCAGCAAACTGCGGATCCTCCGCATCGGCTCCATTCGGGCGCTGCGCCGACAGCAGAAATTTAGCCTCGCCAGGATTCATGGCACTCAGTATCCGGCTCCAACATAACGATGAGAGTGTTCTTTCAGGCTTTTATTCTCCGAACAAGCGATTTTCCCACAGGCCGTCGTTGGCCGCAATCGTTCACACTGTCGCCGCAGCAGTTCTCCTTTTCCCGAGTGACGTCGGGCAGAGATGCCCACCGCCACGTTCGTCGTACCGACCGAAGCCGACCTTGGGCGACAACGGTTTGAGTTCCCTTGAGGATGCCTTCGACTGGTCGCTAAAGAAGCAGTGAAGGCGGCCTGAATCACAACCACGGATATCAACTGATCAACTGATTAATTCCTCCATCACGCGGCCGGTGGGCACGAGCGGGTGCGGTCGGTCAAGCACGTCATAAATATTCATGCGCGGGTCCACGCCAAGCAGATGGTAAAGCGTCGCAATGATGTCGCCGGGAGATACGGGACTCTCAGCGGGCACCGAACCGGTGCGGTCGCTCGCTCCATAAACGAGGCCGCTCTTGAGTCCTCCGCCAGCGAGCAGGATCGAATAACAAGCGTTCCAGTGGTCGCGGCCCGCATTGGCGTTGATGCGCGGCGTGCGTCCAAAGTCGCCCAGCACGGCGACGAGCGTACGTTCGAGCATCCCCCGTTCGGCGAGTTCCGCGAGCAGGCTGCTGGCTGCCGCGTCGAACTGAGGCAGCAAGGTGTTCTTGAGCTTGTTGAAGTTGTCGCCGTGAGTGTCCCACGTGGCGTTCGCGTCCGGCGCCCAGGACATGGTGACGACGCGCGTGCCCGCCTCGATGAGCCGCCGCGCGAGTAGCACGCTCTGGCCATAAATGTTGCGACCGTAGGAATCGCGCACTCGGGCCGGCTCACTCTCGATCTGGAAGGCGCGCTGTGCGGCCTCGGACGTGAGCATGTCAAAGGCGCGTCGTTGATTTCCGCTCATCACGTCGTACATCAGGCTCACGCGACTTTGCTTCAGTTCAAATGAACGTCCGAGATTCTCGAGAAGGTCCCGGCGCCCGGCCATGCGCGACACGGAGACTTCGGCTGGCAACGCCAGATTCCGTACTCGGAAGCCCGCCGCGTTCGCATCGTCAACGACCCAGAAGGGGTCGTGGTTCGCGCCGATGATGCCGCCGAGGAAACCAGGCTGGAGCGGGCCACCTGCGCCTTCCTGTGTCTTGTAGGGGAGCGCCACGTAGGGGAAAGCGGAAGGCACGGCGGGCAGCAGTTTCGAAAGCACCGAGCCAAGATTCGGATGATCACCGGGCATGGCACCGCCGCCCAGTTCGCCTCGATCGTGCCCGGTCAACGCCGCGTAAACCGCCGCCGCGTGGGAGTTGTTCACGCTGTGGTTCATTGAGCGTACGAGCGTGCAATGATGCATCTGCTTCGCAAGTTGCGGCAAATATTCGCAGAACTGAACACCCGGCACCGAGGTAGGAATGGACCCGAACGGGCTCCTTATTTCCGACGGCGCGTCGGGTTTCATATCCCACATGTCGAGGTGACTCGGGCCGCCGTTGAGGAAAATTACGATGCACGAGTCGGCACGGGACGAGATGCCGCTCGCCTTGGCGGCCAGAAGTTGGGGCAAAGACAGATTGAGTCCCGCGAGCGCGCCAACACGAAGGAACGTGCGCCGGCAAAACCGGTGGGCGATCTGGCGGAAAGTTGTGTCGCGCTTTGGAGTTTTCACGAGATAAGACAAAAACAACCCTGAACAGTTACGATGTTCCCTCGGCCATTGCTAAACTGTCAATGGCTGAGTCGGGATGAGGCGCATCCCGATCTTGTGGGCGCTCCCAACTCGCAGTGCCCGCGATTTGCCAACTTTTCACGTCTGCCAACACGAGGGTGATGTTCGGAGCAAAGCTGCGGAGCAGTGCCAGAGAGTAGCCCATGGCGGGAGCCATGGGACCGTGTTCACAACAAGTCAAGCGCCCCGCCAGGGGCGACAGAGAACGAGGAGTTCCTTCGAGGAGAAGGTTCCGCCAAGCCACGTCGATAGGAAATTCTTTCATCCCAGCAATGGTTCATGGTCCCAATTCATGTCCATTCGTTAGAAAATCTTCCTCTCCATGAACCTTCGCCCCGTAGTCGCGGACGGCAGTCCGCGCAAATCTCTTCCCATTAAATGTTGAAGGCTCGACAGCGGGCACTTTGAGTTCAGTGGGTTCTCTCGTCGGGGATGGGGTGAGGGCAGGGGTCTTACTGTTCCAAAATGGGAATGGTTGGATTTCATGCCCGACATTCAGACATTTCGCTGGCTTTTCGGTCGAATTGGCAGGGGTGCGCACACGGGCCAAAAGTTGGCTGAGTCTATGCTGTAATCCGGTCGGAAAGGAAAATATTATGCATCGAATTAAGGTCAATCCTATTCAAGAATCCGCGTCTCGCAGGGTGAATTCACCCATTTCGCCGCGCGGCAGGCGGACCACAAGCGCCAGCCTTAAGGCCGGCGATCTCCCCACGATCCACGTGCCTCGAACCGAGCTGCCCGCTCTTCAAGCCGTCGTCGAGCGATCGGGACGCGACAGCGATCACAGTCTTCGCCTCTACCTCCGGGAAGCAGGTGAAACGCCCTTGCTGACACCCCAAGAGGAGATCGCCCTTGCCAAACGGATACGCTGTGGCGATGCCGCTGCCCGGGAACAGATGATCAAGGCGAATCTTCGTCTCGTGGTCAAAATTGCCCGCGACTACGATAACTTGGGGATGCCTCTGCTGGATCTTATCAACGAAGGTAACATGGGCTTGATGAAGGCGGTCGAGCGATTCGATCCGAACCGCGGCGCGAAGTTGTCTACCTACGCCGCATGGTGGATCAAGCAGTCTGTGAAGCGGGCGCTGGCGAATCAGGGGAAGACGATCCGCTTGCCCGTTCACCTAGTCGACCTCTTGGCCCGAATGCGGAGGGCCGCCGTGGTGTTGCACGAGGAACTGGGGAGAGATCCCACGGATCTTGAACTCGCCCATGCACTCGGAATGAAGCGGGCGCGAGTTACCGAATTATGGGAGGCCAGCCGGCGGCCCGCCTCGCTGGATGCTTCGATCGGAGAGGACGAGGACGACACTCGCCTGGGTGAGTTAGTGCCGGATGAACAAATGACAACCGCCTATGAGCAGTTGGACAAAGGCGCCACTCATTCGATGGTCCGCGAATTCATCGAGCGACTCGATAAGCGAGAGACTGTGATCCTCCGGTACCGATTTGGGCTCGATGGTGGAGCCGAGCGCACGCTCGAAGAGGTGGGATCGTATTTTGGGGTGACTCGGGAGCGAATCCGGCAAATACAAAATGTGGCGTTGAGCAAGCTCCGCAAGTTAATCGAAAAACGGGAACGAGTGACAGATCCTCAATTCCAGTTACCCTGGACGCACAAAGAACTCGGCGCCTGAAATCCCCTCTGACATGTGAATCGGTTCGGTCTGTTTCGCTGGAGATGGGTCGCTCGCACCGCGATGAGTTCAGTCAGTTGTAATCCAAAATCGTGCGTCCTGACGGATATGTGCGGTAGTTGGTTTTGCCCGAGAACGGGTCCGCACCGGTACGGTCGCTTCATACCCAGTCGGCGTCTCGGACACCGCGCAGGCCGCACACCAACCATCGGTAATCCCAATTTCGGACCGGCCTCTCGCAAACCGGTTGTTCGATTCCCGAAACGCGCGTTGCCTGTAGTAGATTTCCTGCAACTGATCTCGCGCTGATTCCACCGGTCCCGGCCTCGCTTCGCTCCCGCCGCGGGAGCCCTTGCTGAACTGTACCAAACCCCATTTCTCCGGCCGATGCATATCGACAATCCCAGTCGGTGACCAAACCCAGTTTTCTTCCGGGCGCTTGGGGATCTTCTGGTAGCGACCATCCACAATCTCCGTCTTCCATTCGACACGGGAAAAATCCACGCGCCAACGGTCCCCATCCCTCGGCGGAGACGGTACGGTTGAAAATTCTGCCAGCGCCTTCCAAGGCATGGCGATTTCCACTGTCCAGTGCCGGTCTACATCCCGCGAATTGTTCAACGTCCCGTCGACATGCACTCCTGTCTTCAGTCCCGCAATATCCCATTCGTTCAGCGCCGGCCCGCCATCCTTGTAGGCTTTTACCAGACGTAAATCCCATACTGTGTTCAGTGCGTTCATCTCGAATTCGTAGTATTCATGTCCATCGCCGTCTGGATCAATGAACACCTCAAAATCGTTGTCCTGGAATATCACCGCATCCCGCTGAGTAATGGTCCCCCAGACATGCGTCTCGGTGAGCTTGGCGGCGATATAAAAGAACTGGTCATCCCACAACATCTTCGCCCGCGTGGCATGCCATGGGCGCGGCATCGTTGCGCCACGAATGTCCTCAAATTCTTCGGTCCAAGCCGCATGCTGCCATGCGACGTCATCCAATCGCCCATCAATCTGGACGGGACCCGACGCTCGCAGACACAGGTACCCGCGAGGTATCATCGGCTTCATTCGAGACCAATCCTCCAGTGGACCCGCGGACAGGCGGAGGATAAATAGGAGAGCAAAAAAGAAAGCGTTGCGAGTTAACATAGGGAAAGCCTAGTAAAACGGGAGCCAGAGGTCGAGTTCGAGTGGTGCGAATCAGATTGGCGTCGCGATCAAATCGTAGTCGCTATGGCCAATGATACGAACTTTGGCGAACCCGCCTACGTCTGCGCGCCCGCGGATGTAGACACGGCCGTCAATGTCCGGCGCATCCGCCTCACCGCGTGCGACAAGGTAACGACCCCGTGGCGCAAGTTCACCGCCACGAGTCTCTTGTCCGCGGAGGAGTCCATGTTCCCAGGAACTCACCGACGCCTTGGCCAGTTCCTTCGCCGACGCCGCCTTTTCCACCAACACTCGGAGCTCACGTCCAACCGCTGCTTCGGACACGGATCGGGCGACTTTCTGCTGCATTGCCATCGCTCGCTCGCGGCGGTCATGCCTCTTCAGCGCGGACACTTGATTCGTCATCTTGCCGGCAATCGTCCCGTCCTCCTGAGAATAGGCAAAAACCCCCAACCGTTCGAAACGAACTTCCTCAATGAAGTCCAGCAAAGTCTGGAAATGAGCGTCGGTCTCCCCCGGAAATCCCACGATAAAGGTCGTCCGCAATGCGATGCCTGGAATCCCCGCCCGGATCCGTCCGATGAGTTCGCGAATATACCGCCCGTCGGTCTCCCGTCGCATCCGGGTCAACATATCATCCTGAACATGTTGCAGGGGCATGTCCACATAGCGCGCCACTTTCGGACACTCTGCCATAGTGGTAATCAACTCGTCCGTCCAGTGCGCCGGATGGGTGTATAACAAACGGATCCAGAAATCTCCGGTGAGGGCGTTTAACTCGCGCAGCAACCGGCTAAGCGTGGTTCCTTCCGTCCCAAGGGCCCGCGTCGCTGCCGTGAATTTTTCCGGCGACGCAATCGCCCGGGTGTGATTCGGACGCAAGTCCAATCCGTAGTAGGTGGAGTCCTGCGAGATCAGGTTCAACTCCTTCACTCCATCGGCGATCAACTGTTTCGCTTCAGCCACAATGTCCGTGGGCAGCCGACTACGATGCGATCCGCGCATCCGGGGTATGATGCAAAAACTGCAGGGATGATTGCACCCTTCGGCAATTTTTACGTACGCAAAATGTTTGGGCGTCAGCCGGAACCGCGGCGAATCGAAGTGCGGGATGTAGTTGGGTCGCACGGTGACCGACATGACCGGCGTCGCCGCGACCAGCGGTATCACCGCCCGCTGACTCGTACCAAAGTGCCCACCTTTCGGCAGACTTTCCTCGTGATCGTGGGCATGACCCTGTTCGTGTGCGCCTCCTCCCGCAATCGTCAATTCGGCCAGTTTCGACATCACTTTCCCTGCCCGCTTCTTCGGCTTGCCGATCGCATCGGGTGGAATTGCCAGGCGTGCCGCCCTCTTCGCAATCGCCTCCTCCACAATCCGACCCACCTGCTCCACTTGGTCGATGCCCATAAATGCATCCACCTCCGGCATGAGCTTCGGTAGATCCTCTCGGAACCGCTGCGGCAAACAGCCGGACACAATCAGCGCTTGGCCCCGGTTCCCGGCCTCCCTTACTTCACTGGATTCCAGAATTGTATCCACGCTCTCCTCTTGGGCCGCATCAATGAACGAGCACGTATTGACGATCATCGCGTCCGCCTGGCGGGCGTCATTGACAATTTCCACTCCGCCCTTCAGCAAAGAGCCGAGCATGATCTCGGCATCGACGAGGTTTTTGGCGCACCCGAGCGAAATCAATCCGACGCGCCGCGGTCTTGCCGTTGTTTTCAAATCAATCACAAGACCAGGACTATACTTGGCTCAGAACGGTTTCGTCGAGCCTCCAAGGCGAAGTCATCCTAATCGGTACCCGCTCTTTCCCGGTCCGCATGCGCGGGACAATGGAAACGGGCGGTGTGCTCGATTGGCTTCGTATCGAGTTCGAGAACGCGGGATTCCACCGTGACTGCGTTGAGGCTTTTGGCATCCTGTTTGGCTCGGCTGCGCAGCGCGCGGTCAATCGCGTCCGGGAACGGTGGGGACGGAGTACTGGGTGCTCATGATGCAGGCACTGCAACACATTCAGTTTGAGTGCCGGATCTTCTCGCTCTGCCCAAGACAAAAGACAGGGGGACAGGTCGATTCTTTAAGACTGTAATATACAATATAAAACAAAAACGACTTTTAAATCATTTTTCGTCCTTTTTGTTAAGGCTATAATAGTCTTTGGTGAGCGTACTGCCTAGTACGTTATTTTACTGCTTAGGAAAACAGCATTTAACGCGAAGCGCGTGCCCTAAATGGTGGGGGCGTTGATCTTCTCGTTAACCATCCACGCTGACTTGCCATTGAGGGGATCCAGGGACGTTTGACTATAGTTTCCCCAACGCTGCTTGCCGGCGGCGCCGTAGAAAGTTGGGCTGGTGAACATCGGTAAACCACCGCCAATAACGAATTCTGCACTCGCCTTGCCGGAGAAACGAACCTGAGCATTGACACCTATAGCTCTGTCGGTGCTGCTCAGCTTAGGAATTGGTAAGCACCGTTCGATACGATGTGGTTGTTGAAATCCGTCGAGGTGCTCGAGGTAGTTGTGCTTCCAGATAGGCTCACTGTCATGGTCCCTATGTTAACACGATACCAGCGAAGCCCTGAGGCGGGTGGGATGAAAACGCTATGGACGTTCCATAAATTGCTGCCGACTTGCGTGGAGTGGTTCTGGAACCGATTATCCAAGGTGTCCAGCGTGGCAAGGGTACCTGGCTGCGTGGCAGGCGGGGGACAACGAAAGCTGCCACCGGTGCGGTGAAAGGACCTGACAGAGTGGGTGCAGGCCTCGCAGAAGTATACAATTTGTAAAGCTTCAGAAACGCTGTGGCTGTGGGTGCTGCAGCAATCACGGTATACACGTTTTGTTCAAGCGTGACGGTAGGTTGCAACGTAGCTGCCAGACCCGTCCAAAACCATACACTTGTGCCCAAGCTATCATAAAAAGCTGATTTTGCGAACGGGAACAGGGCAGAACCCGTGAAGGGGTCAAAGATATTTGCAGTAACTTGCAACAACGTCATTATCAAACCCAACGTGAGGGTAATCAAAAAATGACCGACTCCAATAAACAACCTTATATTACATTTGTATATTCACCATGCAAGCGCGGGGTTTGAGCTTTGGGATACAACTATAAACAAATACTGTGGTAGGCCGGCCCCCTCATCGAATGCAGGGCAGGTAAATATCCAGCGCCTCCATTTTGGATCATAAACGATAGCCGGATCGAACAGAGGCTGGGTGGCATACCCGACGAAGGCATTTAGCGAGACGCTCTTCACCAAACCCGCGAGTCTCAAATACATGTCGATGTGGTTATTCACACATTGAACAAAATGGGTGTGACCCACCGTGCCATTCGCATCGGGGGGAAACCACCCACCGGCCACAGTCTGGTTCACGCCTTCAGCAACGAAGACAAGCAATGGCTGAGTAGCAGACGCCGGACTCGCGGCCGATCTCGACGAACGTGATGCGGCCGCAGACGCGACAGCCTTCGCGGCTTCATAGGACGCGGCGTCCATCGTCGGACGGTTGATTTCCAGGGATGAATCAACTGAGGGCAGTGCTCTGCCGTTATCCGCATCCCTATTTTCTGCGGCTCTTAGGGTAGCGGCTGGCAGGGTGCCTTCTCCGGGAGCCAATGAAGGGGCATCTTGCCCAAAGGCCGATCCGTTGATGAGTTTCGCGCACAAGGCTAGCGCTCCTGTCTACGCGGGTTGGGGTGTTTTGTTTTGTTGGTTGCATAACTTTCCTTTTACTACCGTACAGCTTTAGTTTTGATCCTGTAGGCAGTCAGGACATAATTCTGGCAGTTTTTGAGTTCTGAGAGAAAATCAAACCCTGCCGCTTCGGGACTGCGTCGATTTCGTAGCTCGCGCTATGGCTTTCGGGAAAGTTTGTCAAGCGGCGAAATAAATGTTGATGAAGAATTCTCGGCAGCCAGGGTTTGGGGGATTTGGAAGTGCTCGGAGTGAGAATCCACCGAACTTAACGGTGCACGCTGTGAAGCCATGAACCGTTGTAGGATAGAGAGTTGCGGGGACTGCCGTCCGCGACTACGGGGCAGCGGTTCATGGAGAGCAAATCGTTCCATGTCGCCTAACGTGCGATAGGGAGAGTCAATCTGCGCTTCGTTGCAGGTGCGATTGATTACGGGACCCACCGCTAGTGTGCTGCGGTCGCCCTGCTGGCAGGACGATACACGGGGCGGGAAATACCTAAGTCCGCGAGCGTCTTGCCCAGCACGACTTCGTAGCTGAAAAATTCGCGGGCGATTTGACACGCCGCGCGCCGGTGACGTTGGTAGTCGGAGTTGATGGCTTCGATGCCGCGGAGGATTTGATCCATCGTTGAGAACGCGAGCAAGCCTTCGCCCGTAGGCAGGATGTTGCTGAAGCCGGTTTCCTGCGTGATGACGGGCCGGCCGCACGCGAGGTAGGTGGTGGCGCCGTCGCTGAACCAGCCGCTGCGCAGGCGGATGTTTTGGTCCTTGGCGACCGTGAATTCGCCGCGTGATTCGCCGATGTACCGGCGGTAGGCGTCGAGATCCTGGGAAAACTCCATTGAAGGCCGCACGCGCCACCCTTTTGCCTCCAGTGTGCGTCGGTCAGCGGGCCCAAAGCTGGCTAGCCCGACTTAGCGGATTCGCGACCTTGAAAATGAATTTTCGAGGATCGAATTTTTATAACTCATTGATTTCGAAGGGGGAGTTTCCGTCGAATCGCGCGAAAGTGGCTGTAGTGCGGACCTACCCCCTTCCGGTTCCCCCCAGAGT